>JBCCFN010000208.1:0-9419 GCA_039029715.1 Actinomycetota bacterium
CCTGGGCCCGGGGCGTGGCCGGTCTGGCCCAGTGGGTCCCGTTGACCCCCATCACCCTGACCACCGCCCCACCCCGCTCCAGGGCAACCAGCTCCGACGCCGCCTTGAGGAACCCGTAGAGGTTGATCGGATTCGGTGGCGTGTCCTCGGTGGCGTTGGACTGGGTCCCGTCGAACACCCAGTCGGTACTGATCACACACATCGGGATGTCGGCGGCGGCAGCGGCGTCGGCGTAGAACCGGGTGGCGTCCACGTAGGCAGCCCAGGCCTCCCGCCGGTCGGCATGCATCCGATCCCAGTCGTTCAGGATGGCACAGTGGATGACGGCGTCGGCCCCACTGGTCGTGACATGGTCTGCGACCGCCGCCGGATCGGTCATGTCGACCCGGCGGTCGATGACCTCGTCGCCATGCCGGTCACGAAGCACCTTGGCGATGTTCGAACCGACGAACCCGGACGCACCGGTCACGATCACACGCATTCTCGAGCCTCCCCGCTTCATGTCGTTCCCTGGAAGTAGTGCGCTCCAACACCCACCACTGGTCTTGACCAGAGCATCGACCCGCTGTAACAGTACGAGTATGGCCGATACGACCAGCCAATCAACAGAGACTGTTGGAGCGCTCCAACACCCTAACCTGCTCCGCCTGACCACGGTGACCGATTCACAGGCATGCAACCTCGACGACTTCCGGGCCCTGGTCGAGACACCGATCGACCCGGCCGACTACCCGCTGGCCGACCGGGTGGAACTCGGCGCCGTCGTCTACGAGATGTCGGCACTGGCCGACCGGGTCGGGGGACCACCATCGGCCTCGGCCGAGCTGCGGAACGAGATCGCAGCCGCCCTCGACGGCGGGCCCGGGATCATCGTGCTGGCCGGCGGGTTCGACCCGGCGGTCATCGATCGAGCCTCCGGCGTGTACTTCGAGATCATCGAACGGGAGCGGGCGGTTGCCGGCGACGTCGGCGACCACTTCGCAAAGGCCGGAGCGAACGACCGGGTGTGGAACGCCCTCGAGAAGCTGGCGGTGACCGACCCCGAGGTCTACGTCGACTACTACGCAAACGAGGCCCTGGCCCTCGGTGCGCTGTCCTGGCTCGGGCCGGCCTACGCCGTCACCTCCCAGGTCAACGTGGTCAATCCCGGCGGGGAGGCCCAGGTCCCCCATCGGGACTACCACCTCGGGTTCATGACCGATGAGCGGGCCGCCGAATACCCCCGCCACGCCCACCGGGTCTCTCCGGTGCTGACCCTGCAGGGCGCCATCGCCCACGGCGACATGCCGATCGAGACCGGCCCGACCATGTACCTGCCCGGCTCGCAGCGGTACGAGCTCGGTTACCTGGCCTGGCGTCGACCGGAGTTCGCCGAGTACTTCGCCGAGCACCACGTCCAGCTGGCCCTCCGGTCCGGCGATGTCGTGTTCTTCAACCCGGCGCTGTTCCACGGGGCGGGCACCAACCGGACCGGCGACGTCCGGCGGATGGCCAACCTGCTGCAGATCTCGTCTGCCATGGGCATTGCGCTCGAGGCGGTCGACCGGCGCCGGATGGTTGAGGCGACCTACGGGACGATGGCGGCCCGGCTGGCCAGTGGGGCCGACCCGCTGCTCGTCGGCCACGCTGCGGCGGCAACGGCCCAGGGCTACGCCTTCCCGACGAACCTGGACCGAGACCAGCCGGTTGGCGGGCTGACCCCGCCGAGCATGCTCGACCTGGTGATCGACGGCCTGGCCAGGCGGGTGCCACCGGCCGAGCTCCGGGCGGCGTTGGCCGAGCATGCCGGGCGGCGTCTGACCCACTGATCTCGTCCCCGGCCGTGACCGCGCCGGGCCCGGTGTCGTAGCCTTGGCGCTCGAGGAGGTCGCCATGCCCCGGACCCAGTTGCCAGGACCCGATCGATGAAGGCCGCCGTGCTCCGCGCCGGTGCCATGGTCATCGACCAGCTCGACGAGCCGGTCCCCGGTCCCGGGCAGGTGCTGGCGGCCACCGTCGCCTGCGGAATCTGCGGGAGCGATCTCCACACCGTCGATCATGCCCATGAGCTGGTGGCGATCTCCCAGGAGGTCGATGGCGCGATGGTGTTCGACCCGGACCAGGACCTGGTCATGGGCCACGAGCTGGCGGTCGAGGTCCTGGAGGTCGGCCCGGGCGTCACCGGCGTCAAGCCCGGCTTGACCGCCGCGGCCATGCCGGCGGTCCCGACCGCCGATGGCGGCCGGGCCGTCCTCGGCTACGACAACCAGTATCCCGGCGGCTACGCCGAGCGGGTGCTGGTCGATCCGATGGCCCACATCCCGGTCCCGAACGGGCTCGACCCCACGATCGCCGCCCTGACCGAGCCGATGGCGGTCGGGCTTCATGCGGTCAACCAGTCGTCGATCACCCGGGGGCAGGCAGCCATCGTGGTCGGGGCCGGGCCGGTCGGCCTTGCGGTCATCGCTGCGTTGGCCATCGCCGGTGCCGAGCCGATCATCGCTTCCGACCTGTCACCGAGGCGCCGGGACCTGGCGGCCAGGATGGGGGCCCATGTCGTCGTCGATCCCGGCACCGCAACCGACCGTCGGGCCGGATTTGCGCTGTCGACCGAAGCGTGGGCTGCGTCGGCACCGAACCCGACCCCGCCGGTGGTGTTCGAGGCGGTCGGCGTGCCGGGCATGCTCGACCTCGCCATGTCCGGCGCACCGTCGGGATCGGAACTGGTGATCGTCGGGGTCTGCATGGCCCCGGACCAGATCCGGCCGGCGTTCGGCATTATGAAGCGGTTGAGCCTCCGGTTCGTGCTCGGGTGGACACCGGAGGAATTCGTCGCCTCGCTCCACCATCTGGCCGACGGCCGGATCGACGGCCGAGCGCTGGTCACCGACGAGGTGCCGATCGACCGGGTACCGGAGGCATTCGCCGCCCTCGGCGACCCGGACGATCACATCAAGATCCTGGTCACCCCCGACCGGCGCTGAACGACCGCAGCCGCCGGATCCGAATCCACGATCGGTCCCCCGTTCACCGGGGTGGCCCGAACTAGGATTGCGCCGTGACCACCAAGAAGAAGCCCCTGATCGCCAGCGCCTCGTCGGCCATCGGCCTCCTCCTGATCCTGGCCCTGCTGACCATGATGCGTCGCCGCAAGGCCGGCGCCGAGGCCTAGACCCTCCCACGCCGTCGGCCCGGGGCCTCCCCGGACCTCAGCCGGCGACGTCGCCGGCTGCCGTGACCTTGGTCGGGGTGAACTCCAATACCACCTGACCATCGCCGCCGTTGCGTCGACCGAATTCCTCCGCCCGCTCCGGGCCCATGTAGCGACCGCCGACGGCGGTCGCGATCCGCAGACAGAGCGCCGGGTCGTCGTCGATCACCGCGGTGGTGGCGTCGACCTTGACGAACGCGTACGGGGGCTCCTCCAGGTCGACCAGCAGGCAGGCCCGGGGGTCGGCTCGCAGCGCCCGGACCTTGGCCGAGGCGCCCCCGGTGGTCATCCGCAGCTTGCCGTCGTCCTCGAGGACGAACCACACCGGCGTCACGGTCGGCCGGCCGCTCGGCAGGTTGACCGCCAGCTTGCCGGTCCGGGTCCCCTGGTTGAGGAACGCGGTCCAGGCTTCTTCGCTCATGGGCTTCATTCCACGAGTCTAGGGACCGGGCCGTCGGCGTCCTGTTCGAGGTCGTCGGCCAGGCATCGGTCGAGCTCCGACCATCGTTGGTCGAGCCAGCGGACCCGTTCGTCCCGATCGGTCGGGATCGTTGCCCGCTCGAACCGGCGAGCCGTGACCGTGACCGGCCGGCGGAGCGGTACCCGCCCAAGGAGCCGGCCGAGGCTGTCGAGATCGTCGAGGCCCCGATGGTCAAGCAGCACCACATCGGCGGTCGGGGCGGCGTCGAGCAAGGCCAGGAACCCGCCCGGCCGTGGCGGGAGCACCCGGGTCAGCGAGCCGAGGCGGGCGGCCCGCTCGGGATCGCGGTCTGCCAGCCGGGTCAGCGCCCGGTCCCGGACCCCGGTCCGGAACAGTCGACCCTCGGGGAAGATCACCAGGGCCGTCCGCTCGTCCGCACCGTCCGCCATCTGCCGGACCGCGCCCACGGCTGCCGGGCCGTCGTCTCGGGGGATGAAGACGGAGCCGGTCCGGCCGTAGATCAGATCGAAGCCGGGGTCGGCCAGCAACTCGGCCATGATCACGCCCCGGACCCGGTACCCGAGCGGCTCGTAGATCAGCCCGGGCAGGCTGGCATCGAACAGGCTCACATGGCGACAGAGCACGATCACCGGCCCGGGCTGGAGTTGGGCCCGGTCCTCAGCCGCCATCCGAACCGGTAGGCCGAGCAGACGATCGGCCCGGTCGGCCATGACTCGGGCCGACCAGTCCTGGAGCCGCTGATGGCGAGCGGTCGACGCCACGGACCCCAGCCCTGTCCCGAACCGGGCTCGGACCCACAGCAGCGGCGCCAGGAGCACCTCGAGGCTGTCGTTGCACAGATACTGGGTCAGGAACCCGTAGACCCGGAGGGTTGGCAGTTCGGTCCGACCCCGAGCCAGATCCGCACCGGCGGCCGCCGGGGCCAGGACCGGGGCACCGACGACGGCCACCGCCGTGGCCGCCAGGACGCTCGGGATCGAGACGGCACGACGCGACCATCGCTTGGTTGCTGATTCCGGCATCGGCTCGTGAACCGGTCGATCGGCGACGACATTCCGCACCGGCCGGCCGCGACCTGCTGCGCCCGGCCGCGATGACGCCCCTGCGCCACTGGTCGCCTCGACCGGCGGGCGGTCAGCGGAGCCGCCGGAGCTGAGCCTCAACGTAGGCCCGAGCCCGGCGTTGACCGCCCCGTTCGGCGATGGCGTCCCGTAGGCGCTCCAGGCTGCTCACGATTGCCGCCCGATCCGGCTCCCAGCCGAGCCGGCTCGACTCCTCGAGCCACACCGCCGGCGACCGGTGGCCGCGAGCGGCGTTGCATCGGGAACAGGCGGCCACCTCGTTCTCGAGCCATGACGGCCCACCCTTGACCCGGGGAACCACGTGCTCGGTGGTGGCCCGGACCAGCCGGGTGTCGATCTCACGGCGACACCAGACACACCGGCGACCGTCCCGGTCCAGGATGAGGGCCAGGCGGTCGGCCCGGTTCAACCGCCGGCCGACCCGGCCCGTCACCGATACCCTCCGACAGCTTCCACGGCTCCAGTATCGCCCGACCTCGGCGGCCGGAACGAGCGGCCGATCGGACGACGGTGTGGAAGACTCGCCTTATGGACCGGAAACGAATCGGTGTGGACTTCGTCAGCGGCCTGGCCCTGCCGTCGGTGGTCGACTGGCCGATTTTCCCGTTCAAGGGCGAGCTCTCGGTCCGGACGGTCCGACCCTTCGCCGACACCGAACGACCGCGGGACGGCGAGCCGGGCGGCGATCCCTGCCCCTGCCGTGGCCCCGAAGACGAGCGCTGGCCGGAGCTGTGGACCGACGGGACCTGGTCGGTCAGACCGCTCGGCTTCGACGGCAGGCCGGCCCCGTTCCCGGCCTACATGCTGATGACGGTCCGCCACATCGACATCGAGGACTTCGACGACGAGCTGGCCGCCGATTTCGGACGGATCTCGCTCCGGCTCGAACGGGCGATCCGGGCCATCGGTTCGATCGGTCGGGTCCACATCAACCGCTGGGGCGACGGGGGGAGCCACTTCCACGTCTGGTTCCTCGGTCGCCCGGCCGGCGCATGGCAGCTGAGCGGGATGATGCTCCCGCTGTGGGGGTTCACCCTGCCGTCGCTCGACGAGGTGACCAGACGGGCCAACGACCAGATCGTCGCTTCGGCCCTCGCCGCGTCGACCCCGACCTGACCCCCACCTTGCCGCCCAAGGGCGGCGGCCCTAGCGTGGGCTTCTCGGGTGTCGGGGACCGGAGTGTGAGGATGCGCCTCGAACGGCAATGGGAACTGCTGGACCGGATCGCCAGCGCCGGCCCGCGGATGAAGGGTCTGCAGGGGCCGGACAGCGTGGTCCTGCCATCCTCTGTCTACACCGACCCGGACCGCTTTGCAGACGAGCAGCGGCTGTTCCGGCGCACGCCGGCCTACTTCGGCCTGAGCGCCGACCTTCCGGCACCTGGCGACCACGACACCGCGACCTTCGGCGGCGTCCCGGTGCTCGTCGTCCGGCAGGGTGACGGCTCGCTACGGGCCATGGTCAACGCCTGCCGGCATCGGGGCGCACCGGTGATCGAGCCGGGGGCCTCCGGCGGGGGACTCTCAAGCATCCAATGCCAGTACCACGCCTGGACCTACGACCTCGACGGCCGGTTGCGGACCAGACCGGGGGCGGCCGGGGCCTTCGACGACGTGTCCATCAACTGCGACCTCCATCAGGTCCAGGTGGTCGAGGGCCATGGGTTGATCTTCGTCCGGGTCGACCCGCCGGTCGGGGCGCCTGCGCTGGACATCGACGAGATCCTGGCCGGTACCAGGGATGACTTCCTCGACTTCGACATGGTCGGGCAGACCCTGGTTGAGCGCCGGACCCGGACCTGGGACCTCAACTGGAAGTTGATCCTGGACACCTTCATGGAGTCGTATCACATCCGGACCCTCCACCGGGACACGATCGCCCCGTACTTCAACTCCGATTCGATGGTCTACGAGCCCTTCGGTCACCACATGACGGCCACCGCATTCCGTCGGGACATTCTCAACGAGCTTGACAAACCGCCGGCTGAGCGGCGGCTGTTGCCACGGGCCACCGTCCAGTACTTCCTGCTACCGAACGGCCTGTTGTCCCACCAGATCGACCACTGGGAGGTGTGGCGGATCGAGCCGGTGTCGATCGACTCGACCAGAACGGTGACCTCGATCTACGCCACCACCCCCGGCGGCCCTCAGCCCGATGTCGACGACGGCGTCCGGGCCCACCTGTCGAAGAACCTGCAGATCCTGATGAGCGTCGTCGGCACCGAGGACTTCCCGATGATGGAGCAGATCCAGGCCAACCTGCGATCGGGGGCGCTGCCCGAGGTGGTCCACGGTCGCAACGAACCGGCCCTGGCCCACTTCCACCGCTCGATCCAGGCCATGCTCGACGGCTGAGGCCGGCCGATCGAACCGGACCGCCGCCGGCCCACCGCGCCGCCGGCCCACCGCGCCATACCGTCGACCGGGTCAGGCCGGGGACCTCGGCGCGGCGGGACGGAGGGGCGCCGTGGTCTGCAGCTCATCTCCGGTCGGCAGCTCAAGGCGAACCGAGGATCCTTCGGCGAGCAACCCCCGGATCGTGGCCGAGGTCGGCAGCCGGTCGACGCCGGCGGCCGGGAGGCCGACCACCGGCGCCTCGAGGCCGCCGATCCGATCGTCATCGATTCGAACCCAGGCTTTGGCACCCCAGCTCGACGATGGTCGCCAATCGATTGCGACCGGCACCGGCACGCGGTCGGCCTCGGTGTCGACCCGGAGCGCGGCGCGGAACCGCCGCCACCGGAGGATCGTCCCGCCGGCCGTCACGACCGCGGCCGTCCACAGGACGACCGAGTCGGCTACTCCGCCGGTGCCGACGGCGACGATCCCGCCAAGCGCAGCGAACCCGACCGCCGCCGCAGCCGAGAGCTGGAGCGATCGACGTTTTCCCTTCCGCCATTGGGCCGCCGTCGTCAACGAGTCCGACTCGGTCCAGCCCGCTCCGACCACCGCCTCGGCGTAGGGGCTCGGCGCCCGGCCCCGGCGGGGAACGATCAGTGATGGCAGCCCCTTCGCCTCGGCGAAGCCGAGCCGGCGGCGGCCGGTCCTGGCCCGCTCGGTCACCAGCCGGCCCGGCCCGGCGAGCGGCCGCACCTCCCAGCGGCCGTCCGAGACCTCTCGGGCCGCAACCTCGGCTCCGGGATCGAGGTCGAGCAGGCGTGCCTCCCCGGCGACCAGGGACGCGATCACCTCGGCATCGGTGAACGGCTGGGCGCCGCGGGGAAACAGGGCACACTGCGAACGGACCCGGTCGTCGCTGCCGGTTGCGGTGGGGTCGACCTCCTGGAAGCAGACCATCCGGTGGGTCGCCGGCCGCAACCGATCGTCCGCCGCTGCGTCTTCCGGTAGCCATCGCTGCACCATGCGGCCTACGTCCGATCGGCGGGAGCGAACCACGGCCCGCCGGCCCCGGACCGGATCAGCCCCCCGGTCGGTGGTGCGAAGTGGGTGCCGAGGACCAGGGTCTCGGTGTCGATCAGTCGCTCGACCAGGTCCCGCCTGGTTGCCCTCGACGCTTCGGGGTCGGCGTCGAACCGCCACGCTGCCAACTCGGGGTTGGCGATCTGGATCGGGTTGTGGAACGCATCCCCGGTGATCAGCGCGCTGGCCCCAGCGGATTCGACTGCGACCGAGACGTGACCCGGGGTGTGACCGGGCGTTGGGATCAGCCTGACCTCGTCGGTGATGGGGTGACCATCGTCGCCGACGTCGACAACGTCGAGTACACCGGCTGCCTCCAGCGGGGCGATCGACGGTTCCCTGACCGCCATGTGGTCGTCCCTGGCCAGCTCTTCCATCTCGGCCCGGGTGATCAGGTAGCGGGCGGCGGGAAACGTCGGTAGCAGTCGGCCGTCGACCTCCCGGGTGTTCCAGCCGACGTGATCGAAGTGGACATGGGTGCAGACCACCACGTCGACCCGTTCCAGGCCACCGTCGATGGCGGCCGCCAACCGGTCGACGAAGGCCGGGTCACCCTGCAGGCCCCGGGACGAGTCCGGCCCGACGCAGGTGTCGACGACGATGATCAACCCTGCGGAGCGGACGACGAATGAGTGCAGGGACAGCCGAAGGATCGGCTGGCCACCCTCGGGTGGATCGAAGTAGGGCTCGATCCACCCGGCCGCAGCGTCGAGCTGGTCCTGGGTGATGTCCGGGACCAACACCTTGGTCGGCAGCGGCACGATGTTCTCCTCGACCCGGTCGATCGTCACCGCACCGACCCGCCACGGCCCACGTCCCACGCCACTCATCACCCCATCATCATCGCCGATGACGTTTCGGCACAATCATCGGGGCCAGCGAGGCCGACCATGTCGTTCAGATCAGGGCCCGCCGCCACCGGAGCGCGATGGCCAGGGCCACCGCGACCATCACCGAGCTGTGGACCGCGAGCGGGAGTCGGAAGCCGTCCGAGACCTCGGCCAGGATCCCGGTGATGGCCGGGCCGGCAACACCGCCGACCTGGGCCGAGGTGAAGAACAGTCCGGTGGCGGCCGCGACCCGGGTCGGGCCGACGTCGCGGTGATCCATCAACGTCATCACCAGCAGGGGCATCAGCGACGACCGAGCGACGGTTGCGACCAGGAGGGCCGGAGCCATCACCACCACGTCGACGGTGAGCAGGAAGGACAGGGCCACCGCGCCGGCCAGCAGCGAACAGACGAGCAGTGCCGGCCGGCGGGTCGGTGTGGCGGCCCGGGGCAGGA
>JBCCFN010000209.1:0-9400 GCA_039029715.1 Actinomycetota bacterium
ATCACGAACCCTTCGATCGCCTTGTCGAAGAAGTCGTCGTCCTG
Source organism: Actinomycetota bacterium (assembly GCA_039029715.1). Classification (GTDB taxonomy): domain Bacteria; phylum Actinomycetota; class Acidimicrobiia; order Acidimicrobiales; family SZUA-35; genus JAHELU01. The sequence goes on from JBCCFN010000209.1 coordinate 45, forward strand.
GGCCGCCACGTCGTCGAAGAAGATGTTCGGCGACTTGCCGCCGAGCTCCAGGGTGACCGGGATGATGTTCTCCGAGGCGTACTGCATGATCAGCCGACCGGTGGTCGTCTCACCGGTGAAGGCCACCTTGGCCACCCGGTCGCTCGACGCCAGCGGCTTGCCGGCCTCCAGGCCGAACCCGTTGACGATGTTGACCACGCCGTCCGGGAGCAGGTCGCCGATCAGCTCCATCCAGGCCAGCACCGAGGCCGGGGTCTGCTCGGCCGGCTTGAGCACCACCGCGTTGCCGGCGGCCAGGGCCGGGGCAAGCTTCCAGGTGGCCATCAACAGCGGGAAGTTCCACGGGATGATCTGACCGACGACGCCGAGCGGCTCCTTGAAGTGGTAGGCGATCGTGTCGTTGTCGATCTCGCAGATCGACCCCTCGTCGCCCCGGATCACGCTTGCGAAGTAGCGGAAGTGGTCGACCGCAAGCGGGAGGTCGGCGGCCATCGACTCCCGGATCGGCTTCCCGTTGTCCCAGGTCTCGGCCAGGGCCAGGGTCTCCAGGTTCTCTTCCATGCGGTCGGCGATCTTGAGCAGCATGTTCGACCGCTCGGTCGCCGAGGTGATGCCCCAGGCCGGGGCGGCGGCATGGGCGGCGTCGAGGGCGGCCTCGACGTCCTGGTGGTTCGACCGGGCGATCTCACCGATCGGCTGGCCGTTGATCGGCGAGACGTTGGTGAAGTACTGGCCCGAGAGGGGTTCTTTCCACTCCCCGCCGATGAAGTTGTCGTAGCGGGCCTTGAACCCGGACTGCGCAGCCTGGTCGGCCACCTCTTGCACGGTCATCCGATGTCTCCTTAGCTACGCCTTGCGGCGCGTGAGTCGTATGGCTCATCAAATCTATTAAGATTGCCTTACACATTTCAACTCGGAGCAGCGATTGGTCATTGGCGGGGCCAGGCCCGTTCCGGCGACAGGCGGGGCGGGCCGTGCTAGACCGTGCGGCATGGACGACAAGAGCGCCAAGTCGTGGTCCTGGGCCAAGGCCGTGGCCATCGGTCTTGGAATCGTCGTGTTCGCGGCAGTGGTGTTGCTGGCCACGAGGGCCTGGGATGCGCGCCTGCAGGACTCGCTCCAGCTGTCCTGGTTTGTCGCCGTCACCGCCATCCCGACTGTTGCAGTGATCTGGCTGGCGGCGGCGGTCGCGTGCTGGCAGGACCCGATCGATGTCAACGTCGCCGGCGACAAGATCGACACCGACGATGCGCCGCCCTGGTACTACTTCACGGAGCGATACCCCTGCTACGGCCCCCAGCTGCTCCTCTCCATTGGTGCGCCCCTCAGGCACCTCCACCGCCCGTGGGAACGGCCGTGGATCTTCGGGCGAATCGAGGTCGAGGCCTACAAGTGGGACTTCAAGGACAGCTGGCTGACCAATCTCACCGCGGTCGGGGCCGTGCTGGCGACGGTGCTGGCCGCCACCAACACCCTCGCCGACCTGGGGTTGACCGACGACAAGGGAGGCGGCCTCATCACGCCCTACGTGCTGATCAACATCGGCGCGGTCGGGCTGGCGGCGGCGGCCCCGATGATCTTCGCCGCCTGCCGTAGCTACCGGACCTTCGAGCCCGTGCCGAAGAAGCAGTCGATCAGGATCGTGGCTCATCGGGCGACCAGCGGGACGATCGAGTTCGAGGTGCCGTCGCTGAAGAACGTGGTGGACAGAACCGGCGACAAACCCACAACCACGACGACGGTGGAGGCGCCGGGTGGCACCAACTACCGATTCGACGACAGCCTCACCCACGACCCCCTCGGCACCATCGTCAGCGTCGAGATCGACGAGGCGTGGCACCAAGCGGGGTCCAGCCAGACGGCCGAGAAACCGAACGCCCCGTTGAACCGGGTCATCGCCCTCGACGTGCTTGGCACGATGAGCTTCTCCGGCCCGACCATGCTCATCTACGACACCCCCGTCTTCACCTACCGGGCCGATCCCGCAAAGAAGAACGCCGGCAAGGTCGTGCCGATCGGGGCCAAGGAGCACAAGCGCATGGACCAACCGTCCGGCACCTTCTTCGGGTTCCTGCTCGCCGGTGGTCTGGCCCTCTTCGCCACGCTCGTCCAACTCGGGGCCACGCTGGTGCTCCTCAATGCGGCCCCGGTCTCGTCCGGCGGGAAGGCGATCGGGCGGGTACTGCTGGTCACCACTGCGGCCTTCGCCATGTTCTACGTCTTCCGGACCCTGTCCACCCACGACTTCGTGGCAAAGGCGGCCGAGAAGCGAGCGAACGCCCAGGAGAACGAGTCCGGGCTCCGTCAGCCATACAAGGCGGTGGAGCTGAACCCTTCGAGCTCTGCGAGCTCCTCGACCTCATCCCCCGTGCCGGAGCCGAAGAAGCACGTCCCGGTCAAGCCGACCCTCGTGCTCCCGGATCTGCAGGCACCCGGCACCCCGGCCGCCAACCTGCAACCGGCGGCGGTCGCCGACCTGACGATCGAGATCCTGGCCGCCATGCAGCTGAACGCCCAGGCCAGCGCGGCCGGCCCCCAGGCGACGACTCGCGTGGTCGTCTCGTTCTGATCACGATCGGACCTCGGGGCGGGGTCTGTGGTTTGATGCCGACATGAAGTTCGGGCTTGCGTTCGCCAGCAGTGTCGGAACCGATCAGTCCTCGGCGGTCGAGATCGCCAGAATGGCGGAGGCGGTCGGGTTCGAGTCGGTGTGGGGTGGCGAGCACGTGGTGTTCCCCTCGACGATCCAGTCCGCCTACCCCTACACCGAGGACGGCAAGGTCCCGGCGACGGCAGAGACACCGATCCCCGACCCGTTGATCTGGCTGGCCTACGTCGCCGCAGCCGCGCCGACGCTCCGGCTCGGGACCTGCATCCTGATCGTCCCCCAGCGGAACCCGTTGGTCCTGGCCAAGGAACTGGCAACGCTGGATCACCTGACCGGTGGCCGGGTCGAGCTCGGCATCGGCGTCGGCTGGCTACGGGAGGAGTTCGAGGCCCTCGGCGTGCCGTGGGCTCGACGGGGCGCCCGGACCGATGAGTACATCGAGGCCATGCGGACCGTGTGGTCCGGCAGCCACGTGGAGTTCCATGGCGAGTTCGTCGACTTCGATCCGCTGACCTCCACACCCCGGCCGATCCAGGGCCGAGACATCCCGATCCTGGTCGGCGGCGACACGCCGGCCGCGGTCAACCGGGCGGCCAGGATCGCCGACGGCTACTTCCCCGGGGCCACCGACCCCGAGCGCCTCGGCCAGTTGATCGAAGACGTCCGGCGGGCCTGCGAGGAGCGCGACCGGGACCCGGCCTCGGTGGAGATCAACGCCATCCTCGGCCGGGGGTTCGAGGACCCGGCGGCCGCCATCGGAACCATGGCGGATCTGGGGGTCGGGCGGATCATGGTCCCGGCCTTCGTATTCGCGGGGCCGGACGGCCTGGATCGGCTCCACCACTTCGGCGAGACCCACATCGCACCGAACGCCGGCTGATCCGCTGCTGCGGTCAGCCGGTCGGTAGCCGCACCTCGAGCCGAGCCCCGCCGAACGGTGACCGGCCGGCGCCGACCGTACCGCCGTGTCGCTCGACCGCGGCCCGAACGATGGCCAGACCGAGGCCGCTGCCGCCGTCGTCGCGGGCCCGCCCCTCGTCGAGCCGGACGAACCGGTCGAACACCCGCTCCCGGGCGGCTTCGGGGATACCCGGTCCGTCGTCGTCGACCCGGAGCACCACCACCGGCCCATCCGACCCGTGCTCGACCGCCAGCGTCACCTCGACCACAGCGTCGGCATAGCGGGTGGCATTGTCGACCAGGTTCCCGACGACCCGTCGCAGTTCGGCCGGCCGACCGGCGACGGTGACCGGGCCGTCGAGCGAGGTCCGGACGAGGTGACCCGCCGGATGTTGATCGACCACCTCGGCGACCAGCAGGTCGAGCGCCACCTCCTCGGCCGCCATGACCTCCTGATCGGTAGCCAGTCGGAGCAGATCATCGACCAGCTGCTGCATCCGGTCGACCTCGGTGAGGACCCGGGGCGGGTACGGCGAGTCCGGCGAGTCGCTGGCCGCCAGCTCGGCAGCCATCCGGGCTGTCGTCAACGGGGTCCGAAGCTCGTGGCTGGCGTCTGCCACGAACTGCTGTTCCCTGGCCACCCCGGCCTGGATCCGGTCCAGCATCTCGTTGATGACCCTGGCGATCGTGTCCACCTCGTCGGCGCCACCCTGCCGACTCACCCGTCGGTCGAGGGTCGCGGTGCCGATCGATGCCGCCTCGGCCGCGATCCGGCGGGTCGGGGCCAGGGCCCGGCCGGCCAACAGCCAGGTGGCCAGTCCGGAGAACAGGATCAGCAGCGGCCCGACCACGTAGGCCGCCGATCGAACCGCATCGACCCCGGCGGCGATCTCGTCGAACACCTCCTCGGTCGACTCGACCAGGTTGTCCCGCTCGCCGTTCAGATCCTCGGAGATCCCGATGATCGTCTCCGCCCCCTCCTCACTGACCGCCCGAAGCGCGTCCCGGGACAGCCCGCCGGGCTCGACGATGAGCTGTCGGACCTCGCCGGTCCCGGTATCGATCACGAACGCACCGAGGGGTCCAGCTCGGGGGTCGTCGCCGGGAACCACATCGACGAACAGGTCGCCGTCGTCGTCGAGTGCCAGCTCCAACAGATAGTCGCCGTTTGCGATCTGGTACCGGGCCCCGCTCTCACCGAGCTCGACCAGATCGAAGCCCTCGACATCGTCGAGGGCTTCGGTCAGCTCGGCCTCTCCGGCCGCCACCAGCCGGTCGGTCACCAGCTCGATCAGGAGCCAGCCGAAGGCCACGACGATCACCGCCGTCGTGGCAACCGCCACCGCGGTCAGCCGGAGCCGGATGGAGCCGAGCCGGCCACTCACGGATCGACCAACCGGTAGCCGGCACCCCGAACCGTCTGGATCGTCTTGGTCGCGAATGGCTCATCGATCTTGGCCCGGAGGTAGCGGATGTAGACCTCGACCACGTTGGATCGATAGTCCCGCTCGAACCCCCAGACCTCGTCGTACAGGGTCTGCTTCGACACCACCTGGCCGGCCCGCGACGCCAGGGCGACCAGGATCGCCAACTCGGTTGCGGTGAGCTCGACGACCAGCTCACCCCTCGTCACCTGATGGGTTGCGGTGTCGATTCGCAGTTCGCCGACGGTGAGGACCCGCTCGGCGCTGCGGCCCCCGGACCGCCGTACCAGGGCCCGGAGCCGGGCCACCAGCACCTCGTAGCTGAACGGCTTCCGGAGGTAGTCGTCGGCACCGATCTCCAACGCCTCGGCCTCGTCGAGATCGCCGTCCTTGGCCGTCAGCATGAGGATGGGCGTCTCGACCCCGGCGGCCCGGAGCTCCCGACACACGGCGAACCCGTTCAGTTCCGGCAACAGGATGTCGAGCACGATCGCGTCCCACCGTTCGTGCATGCCGCGCTCGCAGCCGGTGCGACCGTCGTGGACCATCTCGCTGGCGATGCCGGCCCGGGAGAGGCCGTCGGCCACCAGGGTGGCCAACGGCTTCTCGTCCTCGACGATCAGGACCCGCATCCGGTCAACCGTCCCCGTCCGCAGCATTCTGGAGGACCCGGCAGGCCGGCCGGGGCACCGAGCGTCGCTCGTCCCGATCCTCGCAGTCTTCGACCAGCAACTCGAGGTCGAGGAAGCCCTCGTCGTCGAGGTAGGCCTCGAGCCCGTCGAACTCCTCGCCGAACTCCTCTTCGAGGGCGAGGATCAACCGGTCCTCCAGGTCCTCGTCGAACTCGTCGCCGTCGTGCTCATCGTGCTCGTCGGCATCGTCGTGGTCGTCATCATGCTCATCGTCGTCATGCTGGTCGCCGTCGTGGTCGCCGTCTTGGTCGTTGTCGTTATCGTTGTCGTGGTCGGCCTCATGCTCGTCGCCGTCATCCTCATCGTCGACATCGACGTCACCCTCGTCCTCGCCATCCTCGCCTTGGGACCCGGGCTGGTGGGTGATGGTCGGCTCGGGGGCCGGCGCACCGACCACCCCGTTGACGAGCCGGGGATCGGCCTGGACCCCATCCGGGGCGACGACGCCACCGGCCGCCACGCCGAACCGCTGGAACAGCTCGGCGTTTGTCATGCCGGCGTACTGGTCTTCGTCGATCGAGCGAGCGTCCGCCAGCTGGCCGTTGGAGTACACCCCTCGGCCGTCCCAGGTGACCCGGTCGGCGAGCAGAGCGGCCACGCCCCCACCGGCCTCCTCGGCGGTCGACGGGTCGACGCCGTCACCGTCCCGGTTGTAGTCGTAGGCCAGGACCACGTTCCGCCGCTGGCCGTCCCGGCCGGCGAGTGATGTGCCGTCGAGGCTGGCGAAGGTCAGGTTCTCCAGGGCGAGCGACCGCTCGCTGACCTCCGGTGCATGGAGCAGGACATCGGTGGTGGCCGCCACCGACACGTTGCGGATCGTCCACCGGCCGTGGCGGGGGCCGATCACGCCAACCTCGAAGCCCTGGAGATCCACGTTCTCGATCACGGCCGGGCCGTGGGTGCTGTCGTTGCCGATGTCAAGGCCGACCCCGACCGCTGCGGTGTGGCCGTAGTTGTGGCGGAACGGCTCGGCGTTGCCGATGGCCCGGATGTTCCGGAGGCTGACCCGTTCGTTGTAGTTCATCAGGACGCCGTCGCGGACGTCCCAGGTGATGATCCCGTCGATGACCGGCCGCAGGCTCTCGATGTAGGCGGCCGGCGGCACGTTCGGGTCGGCGAGATAGGTGGCCCCGTGGATGTAGCGGGCCCGGAACCCGACGACGGCACCGTAGGACACGTTGTCCCGGACCTCGCCGAGCGGTGCCCACCAGACGTCGATCTCCTCCCGATCGGGGATCAGGGACGGGTCGGGCAGCGTGGAGACCGCGACCTTCGCCACCCGGCCGAGGTCAGCCTCGGCCAGCGCCTCAGACCACCAGATGATGCCGTGGGCGGACGAGCCCGCAGCCACGTTGCCGATCAGGTCGACCCGATTGCCTTGCAGCCAGAACCCGTCGCCGTCGACCCCGAAGTCCTGCCGATCGGCCCGGAGGTCTGGATCGATCGCACCCGCATCGTCCAGGACGAAGTTCGGCATCACGGTCCGGATGGCGATGTTGTCGATCCACCGGCCGGTCTCGTCTCCGGCCTCGGTGAAGAAGCCGGCGCCGGCGTTGTCGTAGGCGACGTTGCGGAGGAAGTCGACGTGGCTGGAGTGGTTGGTGAACGCCCACCCCGGATCACCGACGACGACCGTGCCCTCGACGACGGCCGGGGTGGACGCCGGGTCGGCGCCGCCCCGGTGGAAGTGGATCGTGTAGCGGCCCCGGACGTTGGTCCCGCCAAGGGTCTCGAACGTGCCGTCCCAGCCGACCGCCCCCGGCTCGATCTCACCGAAGGAGACGTCGTCGAGCTCCCGGGACTTGTCTGTCCGTCCCATGTCGGTGAATCGGGCGCCGTGGATGCGGGCGTCGAGGGTGTGCATGACCATCAGGTGGCCCCGGCGGTCGATCTGTGTGTTCTCGGAGCTGAACCGGATGTTGCGGGTCAGGTTGGCCACGTACAGGTCGAGATCGGCGGCCGGGGGGACATGGTCGGCGGCGAGGGGCCGGTCGAGGCCGATCGTGCGACCGTCGACCGAGGTCACGGTCCGGACCTCGTCGCTCTCGGGCCCGGCGGTACCGGTGATGACGATCGTGTCGCCGACCCGCCAACCGCTGACGTCGGCGGCAAGCGACAGCGCGGTGTCCCCGACCCTGGGGAACGTAGCGACCGTGGCCCGGTGGGTGACGTGGGCTCCATGGACATCGGTCCGGCCCATCAGCAGCGCACCCCGGGACGCCAGTCCCGGGTCCCAGTTCCGGTCGATCGGGCCGTCGTCGATGAACACGATGTTGGCGACCACGGCGTCTGCCACCGGGCGATCTCCGGTGCCGACCTCCAAGGCTCCGCCGGCGGTCGTGACCAGCGTGTCGACCCGGAGCTCGGTGTCGACGTCGGTTGCGAACCGTAGGGTGCCGTCGACCCGGATCGTCTTGATCGCCGGGGCGAGCCGGCCGTCGACGGTCACGGTCGTCCCGGCCGGGATGTGGACCCGACTGCCATCGCCGGGGACCTGGCCACCCTGCCAGGTCGAGGCTGCGCTCCAGTCGCCGCTTGCGGTGGCCATGCTGGTGACCGCTGCAGGGTCGACCAGCGCCATGATGGCGGCGTGGCCGGCGTGGTCCCCACCGTGCTGGTGTGCGGCATCTCCACCCATCTGCTGGTGGTCGTCATGACCCGCGGCGCCGTGGTCGTCATGGTCATGGCCGCCCTGGTCGTTATTGCCGCTCTGGGTGTCATTGCCGCCCTGGCCGCCATGACCGTCGTTGGCGACCATCGCATCGCCGGTGGGGTCGTCATGACCGGCGGCCGAAGCAGCCGGATCCTCCTGGAGGGTTCCGTCGCGACCGGCGGCCGAGATGACGGTGCCGAGCAGCACCACCAGGCCGATGGCGCCGACGGCGGCGGCAAGAGTGAGGCGTTGTAGCTGATTCATGGAGCCAGCGTGACGATCGAACCTGAAACCAACCTTGGAGACCGGCGTGATCCATCCCCGACACTGCCGAGCGACAGCTCAGGGGACCCGATCTAGGATGATCCAACACACTGCCAGGAGGACGGGGGGAATCATGGCAGCCACCACCACTGTCGAGCCGCAACCATCGCCCAGGGAGGCCGAGGATCGGCGACGTGCGGTCGCAACCTTCGCTGCGTCGGTGGCGGCCGTTGCCATCGTCGTCGCTTGCTACTGGGTCCTGATGCTCAACCCCGAGGCCGGCGGGCTGAGCCATCGGAGGATCACCCACCTGTTGCAGTTCGCCGGTTCCTCGAGTCGCCTCGGCGACCGGCTCAGCGGGGTGACGGTCGACGAGGCCAGGCTGGCGGTCGCGGCCTCGGCGGTCTTCGCCGTCGTCTGGGGGTTGGCGGGCTACCTGTTGTTGACCACCTCGTGGCAGGGCGCGTGGAAGACCGGCTTCGGCCGCCGGACCGAGGGCCGGACCCTCGCCCTGCCGCTGGCCGTCGGTGGGGCCGCGGTCGCCCTGGTCGAGAAGGCGCTGACCCTGATCGCCGTCACCGACGACGGTGGTGGCGTCGGATACGCAGACTGGCTGTGGTCGATCCTCCCCAAGATGATCGTCACCCTGGCATGGGTGAAGTGGCTCCTGGCCGGCACGCTGATCCTGGTGGTGGTTGCGATGACCGTCTCCGCCGCCACCGCCTTCGCACGGACCACGCTGCCCAAGGCGAACGACGACCTCAAACCGACCGACCCGGCGTCCAAGCCGACCGCCGGGGCCCCACCCCCGGCGG
>JBCCFN010000210.1:0-9355 GCA_039029715.1 Actinomycetota bacterium
CCCGAGGCCCCCTTCATCAGGTTGTCCAGGACCCCGATGCCGAACACCAGCCCGGTTCGAGCGTCGACCCGCCCGGTCAGATGGACGGCGTTGGAGCCGGCGACCGCCTTGGTCTCCGGGCTCCGCTCATCGACCAGGACGAACGGATCGTCCCGGTAGAACTCGGCCATCGCCGCCAGCACCTCCGCCGTGGTGGTAGCCCGAGCCGGCCGGCCGTAGCAGGTGGCCAGGATGCCCCGATTCATCGGGACCAGGTGGGGGGTGAAGACCACCGAGGCCGGTGTGCCGGTTGCGTCGGTCAGGGCCTGCTCGATCTCGGGGGTGTGGCGGTGGGTCAGCAGGCCGTAGGCGGTCACGTTCTCGTCGACGGTGCAGAACGTGGTGTTCGGCTTTGGGGGCCGCCCGGCCCCGCTGACCCCGGTGACCAGGTTGACGATGAGCCCGTCCGGCTCGATCAGGCCGGCGGCCAGGAGCGGGGCGAGGGTCAATGTTGCGGTGGCGGCGTTGCAGCCGGTGGCGGCGATCAACTCGGCCCCGACGATCCGGTCCCGGAACAGTTCCGGCAGCCCGTAGACCGCCTTGTCGAGCAGTTCTGGCGCCGTGTGCTCGGCCCCGTACCACTGCGGATACAGCTGGGGATCGGTGAGCCGGAAGTCGGAGCCGAGGTCGATGATCCGGCCAACCCGACCGATCAGGTCCGGCACCACCCCCATCGACACCCCGTGGGGCAGCCCGCAGAACACGACATCGAGCCCGGCAACCGCCTCAGGGGTGTAGGCATCGAAGGTCCGGTCGCCGTAGGCGAGGGCCAGGCTCGGATACAACTCGGCGATCGGGGTGCCGGCCTTCGAGTCACCGGTCGCGACCTCGAGCTGGAGGTGCGGATGGCCGGCGATCAACCGCAACAGCTCGGCCCCGGTGTACCCGGAGGCACCGACGATCCCGACCGAGAGCGTGGCTGGTTGCGCAGCGGACGACGTCATGACGAGAGCATAGCGCAGATGGTTGATCATGCGTCAGAATTAATAGTTATGCACTCTCCGCATGATATGCAGCGGCCACGCCGACCGGGGCCTCCGACCGTCCCATTTCCTTGGCGCCGGTTTCCTATTACCCTCAGATCCCCGTGGGCATGACTATCGGGGTCTGTGGCGGCAGTGGGTCTGGCAAGACCACGATGGCCCGCCGTCTCGTCGATGCGCTCGGGGCCGATCGAGCGGCGTACCTCAGCTTCGACTCCTACTACCGTGACCACTCCCACCTCACCGTCGAGCAGCGGGCGGCGGTCAACTTCGACCACCCGGACTCCCTGGATGTCGAGCTGCTGATCGAGCACCTCCGGGCGTTGCGGGCCGGGACCGAGGTGGCGGTACCGGTCTACGACTTCTCGACCCACACCCGCTCCGGCGACCTCGAGATGGTCGCCCCGAAGGACTTCGTGGTGATCGAGGGCATCCTGCTGTTCGCCTTCGAGGCGATCCGGGACGAGCTCGACTTCATGATCTTCCGGGACTGCCCAGAACCGGTCCGGGCCGAACGGCGGATCGAACGCGACATCGTCGAGCGGGGACGTACGCCGGAATCGGTCCGGGAGCAGTGGGCGACGACGGTCCGGCCGATGCACGACGTCTTCGTCCAGCCCTACGCCAAGCATGCTGACATCGTCACCGAGCACGGCGACGAGCTGGAGGACCTCCTGCCATCCCTGGTTGCGGCCATCCATCGGGAGCGGTCGGCCGCCGTCGAGCCCTAGCCACACCTGGCGGGCGGGCGGCGCCACCATCGACGGCCCCCGATCGGTGTGGAAGCATGGCCAGGATGTCGGCCCAGACCATCACCGCTCCGTTCGTAGACGTGGCGGCCACGGCCCGCTCGATCCTCGCCTCCTCCGGCGGCGGTGCGCTTTGCGTCTACCACCGGGGCGTGCCGGTCATCGACATCTGGGGCGGCGACCGGGACCCGGTCGCCGGTATCCCCTGGACCGGCGACACGATGGCCATGTCGTTCTCGACCACCAAGGGGGTGGCGTCGGCTGCGGCGTTGCTGCTGGTCGACCGGGGCCAGCTGGACCTCGACCGGCAGGTCCGGGACTACTGGCCGGAGTATGGGACCAACGGCAAGGAGGCGACGACGGTCCGCCACGTCCTGGCGATGGAGGCCGGGATGTACGACATCCGGCACCTGATCGACGACCCCCGCGACATGCTCGATCACGACACGATGGCGGCCGCCCTGGCCGCTGCGGCACCGGCCCACCGCCCCGGCGATGCCAACGCCTACCACGCCATCACCTACGGCTGGCTGGTCGGCGAACTGGTCCGCCGGGTGACCGGCGAGAGCCTCGGCCGGTTCGTCACGCGGGAGCTGGCGGTCCCGCTCGGCCTCGACGGCTGCTTCATCGGGCTCCCGGAGGAGCAACGGCACCGGGTCGCAGCGTTCCCCACCATCCGGCCGGAGTATCGCTCGGTTCGAGCCCTGGCCAAGCTGGTCGACCCGGTCACCAGGCTGCTCGGCCTGTCCCCGGCCCGGATGGCGGCGGCCTTCTTCCCGAAGAACGGGCACCTCGTCATCCCGACCGACGAGTTCCTGGCCGCCGAGGTCCCGTCGGCCAACGGGGTCTTCACCGCCCGCTCACTGGCCCGCCTCTACGCCGCGCTCGGGTCCGAGGACGGCGTCGACGGGATCCGGCCGTGGTCGGCCACCACCCGAATCCTGGCCGGGACCGAGCAGAACCGGCGTCGCGACCAGGTACTGGCCACCAGGGTCCGGTGGCGTCTCGGCTATCACAGCCCGCTGCCGATCGGGCGGGCCGACCCCCAGGCCTTCGGGTTCTACGGGTTGTTCGGTTCCGGCGCCTACGCCGACCCGATCCGCCAGGTCGCGGTCGGGTTCGTCGTCCAGGAGTCGCAGACCGCCCCGATGCTCCGGCTCCGCCGGGCCGTCAACAAGGCGGTGGAACGGGTCGACCGGAACAGCTAGTGCGCTACGAGATGCGTCCGGCTGCGGTTGCGGCCTCCTCGGCCTCGGTCAACTGACCGTCGACGATGGCCAGGCCGGCGTCCCACACCTCGGGGTCGGCAAGGTCACAACCGACGATGGCGCCGAGCTCCTCCGGCGACCGGGAGCCGCCGGCCCGCAGCAGGTCCAGGTAGGCCGGGACGAAGGCGTCACCCTCCGCCTCGTAGCGGGCGTAGACCGACAGGGCGAGCAGTTGCCCGTAGGCGTAGGCGTAGACATAGCCGGGCGTGCCGATGAAGTGCGGGATGTAGGACCACCAGCTCCGGTAGTCGTCGGTCAGCTCGACCGAGTCACCCATCATGGCGGCCTGGCTCTCGATCCAGAGGTCGCCGAACCGTTCCATCGACAGCTCGCCGACCTCCCGTCGTTCGGTGTGGCAGGCGTGCTCGAACCGGTTCATGGCGACCTGGCGGAACACGGTGGCCACCGAGTCGTCGACCACCCCGGCCAGGATGGCGAACCGCTCGTCCGGGTCCTCGATCATGGCCAACAGCCGGTTGTTGGTCACCGTCTCGCCGAACACCGAGGCCGTCTCGGCCAGGGTCAGCGGGGTCGACTGGTGGAAGATCCCCTGCTCCCGGGCCAGGTAGCCGTGGACGCCGTGGCCGAGCTCGTGGGCCAGGGTCAGGACGTCCCTGGACCGGCTGGTCCAGTTCAACAGGACGTAGGGGTGATGGCTCGGCACGGCATAGGCACAGAACGCCCCCGGCTGCTTGCCGGGCCGGACCGGGGCGTCGATCCACCGCTCGTCGATGAACCGACCGACGACATCGGCCAGCTCCGGCGAGAACGACCGGTAGGCGTCCTTGACCAGGGCCGTGGCCTCGGCCCAGCCGATCTCCTGTTGGGTCTCGGCCACACCGGCCATCCGGTCGTAGTCTGCGAGCCGCTCGATCCCGAGGGCCTTGGCCTTCAACCGGTACCACCGCTGGGGGATGTCGTAGCGCCCGACGACGGCAGACACCAGGGCCTCGACCGAAGAGTCGGAGGCCTCGTTCGAGAGGTTCCGGCTTGACACCCAGGTCGGGAAGTCCCGAAGCCGGTCGCTGACCGACTTGTCGAGCAGGAGGGTGTTGTAGACGAACCCCCGGGTCCGCAGTCCGGACTCGAGCCCGGCGGTCACCGCCTCGGCCGCAGACGCCCGGACCGACCGATCCGGATGCTGGAGCAGGGAGAGCCCCTCCTCCAGGCTTGCGGTCCGGGTTCCTCCGGGCGCCGCCTCGGCGCCGTTCTGGTCGTCGCCGTCTGCCGGCAGTTCGACCGTGATGGCAGACGTCAGCTCGCTGAACAGCCGGACCCAGGCCGACGCCCCGGACACCGAGGTCTCGATCAGCACGGTCTCCTCGGCCTCGGACAGCATGTGGGGCCGATTCCGCCTGGTGTTCTCCAGATGATGCCGGCAGAACGCCAGCCGCTCATCGGCCAGGACCGCTGCCGCATGGTCGTCGGCAGCGGCGGCGAACTCCAGATCGACGAAGACCAGCTGCGAGGCGATGGCGGTCGAGTCCTCCTCCAGCCGCTGCATCGTCGCCCCGGCGTCCGGATCCATCGTGTTCTCGGTGAACTTCAGCATCCCGTAGTGGCCGGCGCGGGAGATCAGCTCGTTCATGTCGGCCATGGCATGCATCAGGGTGGCCAGCTCCCCGGCATCCAGCGTGCCGACCCGGCCCCGGTAGGTCTCGAGCTCGGCGGCGGCGGCCTTGGCCCGCTCGATCAGCTCGTCCGGAGACGCCGCCCCGTCGAGGAGGCTCTCCAGGTCCCAGCTGACGTCGGCCGCGGTGAGGTCGGTGTCGGTGGTGCTCATCCCTCAATCATGCCCCGATCCGGAGCCGACTCAACGGGTCGGGGCGGGTTGTGGCGATCGGTGCTCAGCCCCGCAGCTCGGCCCGGTGGGCACTGGCCACCTCGTCGATGCAGCGGGTACGGACCGTTGCGACGTCCTCGTCGGTCAGGGTCCGGTCGTCGGCCTGCAGCCGGAGCTGGAACGCAAGCGACCGGCGCCCCTCCCCCAGCTGCTCGGCCCGGAACACGTCGAACAGGGCGACGGTCCGGATCAGGCCCTTGCCGGCCTTCTTGATCGTCCGGGCAACGTCGGTGGCCGGGACGTCGTCCGGGGTGACGAAGGCCAGGTCGATGTCGCTCGACGGATAGAGGGAGATCGGCTTGTACTTGCCGGGGGTGGCCAGGGCGGCCAGCACCGGAGCGACCCGGAGCTCGAACCACGACACCCGGCCGGCGACGCCATAGTTCTCGAGTGCACCGGGGTCGACCTCGCCGACCGAGCCGATGATCTTGCCCCGGAACCGGACTCGGGCGGCCCGGGTCGGGTGGAGACCGTCGACCTCGCCGTTCTCCAGCTGCAACCCCTCGAGGCCGAGCTCGGCGCCGAACCGATGGAGCGCCCGGACACCGGCCTCGGCCGCAGTCTCGGTACCGGGGGCGCCACCCGGGGTCCCCGGGCCGAAACCGGACCCGGCGGCGGCCAACATCTCGTACTCGTCCGGCAGCTCGTCGTCCGAGGGCTGGAAGACCTGGCCGATCTCGAACAGGCGGACCCGGTCGTTTCGATGGGACTGGTTGTAGGCCACCGCCTTGATCAACCCCGGCAGCAGGGAGGTCCGCAGCACCGACTCCTCGGCGACAAGCGGATTGGCCAGGGTGATGCCGTCTGCCGGCAGCCCGGCCCGAGCCAGGTCGTCCGGGGCCAGGAACGGGGTCGGCATCAGCTCGCTGTGGCCGCCGCCGACCAGGGTTCGCCGGACTCGACGCCTGCCGATCTGGGACGGGGTCAGGCCACCGGCTTGGGTCGGGGTCGGGACCCGCTTGCCGGAGTTGGCGTAGCCGTTGTGCCGGCCGACCTCCTCGGCGATGTCCTCCTCGATCGAGGCGTCCGGCCGCCAGGACGGGACGGTGACGTCCAGTCGATCGCCGACCGGTGTGGCCTCGAACCCGATCGGGGCCAACATGGCCGTCATGTCGTCGGCAGCCAGCTCGGTGTTGAGGATCAGGTTGATCCGCTCCGGGCGGACCGGGATCACGGTCGGTTCCGGCAACGTCCCGGTGGCGATCTCGGCCCCGGCGGCCACCGTGGCCCCGCAGATCTCGATCGCCAGCTCGACGAAGCGGTCGAGCGCCCGCTCGATCCCGAACGGATCGACCCCTCGCTCGAACCTGGTCGATGCCTCCGACCGGAGGCCGAGCCGGCGGGAGGTCCGAGCGATCGTCATCCGGTCCCAGACCGCCGCTTCGAGCAGCACGCTGGTGGTGGCATCGCTGATCTCGGTCGAGGCGCCACCCATGACGCCGGCCAGGCCGATCGGAGTGTCTGTCCCGTCGACGATCAGCCCGTCCTCCTCGGTGATCGTCCGCTCCACGTCGTCCAGGGTGACGAGGGTCTCGCCGGCCCGCCCCATGCGGACCCCCAGTCGACCGTCCGGCACCAGGCCCAGGTCGTAGGTGTGGTTCGGCTGGCCGAGCTCAAGCATCACGTAGTTGGAGATGTCGACCACCGAGTTGATCGGGCGCATTCCCGCCGCCGTCAACCTGGCCGCCATCCACGCCGGGGACTCACCGACGGTCAGGTCGTGGAGGACCCGGAACCCGAAGCGGGGGCAGAAGTCGGGGGCCTGGATGTCGGCCGAGGCCAGGGACGCGGCCGCCGGCTCCACCTCATCGAAGGCAGGCGCCGGCGGGGTGAACGGCACGCCGAGGCGAGCCGCCAGGTCCCGGGTGACGCCGGCGACCGACAGCGCATCGGGCCGATTACCCTCGATGTCGAGGTCGAACAGGACGTCGTCGGTCGCGCCGAGCGCACCGGCCAGGTCCTGCCCGACGGTCAAGCCAGGATCGAGCACCATGATGCCCTCGGCGTCCTCGCCGATCTCCAGCTCGGCGGCCGAGCAGATCATCCCGTTCGACCACTGGCCCCGGAGCTTTCGACGGCCGATCTCGAGGCCGCCGGGCATGGTGGTTCCGACCGTCGCCAGGGGGACGAGGTCTCCGATCGCCATGTTGAACGCGCCGCAGCAGATCTGCAGCGCCTCACCGTCGCCGGTGTCGACGTCGACCAGTTGGATCTTGTCGGCCTCCGGGTGCTGCCGGAGATCGAGCACCTTGGCCACGACGATGCCGTCCCAGCTCGGCCCGGTGGCACCGAACGATTCCACCACCATCCCCAACTCGGTCATGGTGTCGGCCAGGAACGCCGGCTCGCCCTCGATCGGGGCGAACTCGCGCATCCACGACAGGAGAACTCTCATCTCGGTCTACTACTCCTCGAGCGGTTCGTTCGGGCTCAGAACTGGCGGTGGAATCGGACATCGGCGGTGAACATGTCCCGCAGGTCGTCGACCCCGATCTTCATCGCCGCCAACCGGTCCATCCCGAACCCGAAGGCGAAGCCGGTCCACTCCTCCGGGTCGATGCCACCGGCCCGGAGCACGTTGGGGTGGACCATGCCACACCCGCCGAGCTCCAGCCAGGATCCGTCCGGCCGCTGGATGTCGAACTCACCGGACGGCTCGGTGAACGGGAAGTAGTTCGGCCGGAGCCGGGACGAGAACCCGGCGCCGAAGTAGGACTCGGTGAATGCTTCGATCGTCCCGGCCAGATCTGCCAGCGAGATCCCCTTGTCGATGACAAGCCCCTCGATCTGGTGGAACACCGGCATGTGGGTGGCGTCCGCGGTGTCCCGGCGGAACACCCGGCCCGGGGCCACGATGTAGATCGGCGGCTCCTGGGCCAACATGGCCCGGATCTGGACCGGCGAGGTGTGGGTCCGCAACAGGGTGCTCCCCGGCTTGCCGTGGTTGACGTACATCGTGTCGAAGCCGTCGCGGGCCGGATGGCCTGGCGGGATGTTGAGGGCGTCGAAGTTGTGCCAGTCGGTCTCGACCTCCGGCCCCTCGGCGACCCGGAAGCCCATCCCGACGAAGACGTCCTCCAGCTCCTCCCATGCCTGGGTGACCACGTGGGTGTGGCCGACGTCAGGCTCGACGGTGACCTCGGTCAGGTCGAGACTCTCGGCGACGAGTCTGGCCGCCCGCTCCTCGGCTGCGAGCGCCTGATCACGGGCGTCCAGCGCGGCCTGGACTCTGGCCCGGACCTCGTTGAGGGCTCGACCGGCCTCCTTGCGGTCCTCCTGGGGCAGGGACCCGAGCGACCGCTGGGCCGCAGTGAGCGGGGCCCCCTTGCCGAGGGCGGCGGTCTTGGCGTCTGCCAGCTCGTCAAGGGTCGACGCAGCCTCGATGGCGGCGAGCGCCGTTGCCTCGTGGTCGGTCAGCTCTTCGATCATGTCGGTCGGTCCATCGGTCTGGGAGTTCCTTCGGCTGCGGGGCCCCGTCCGGTTCCCCTCACGTTGACGGCCCGGGGTCCCGGTGTCCAGCGAGTTTCGGCCGGTCAGACCGACGCTGGCGAGCTGCCTCGAACGACAGCACGGAGGCGGCCGCCGCCACGTTGAGCGACTCGACCGTCTCGGCCACCGGGATGGTCAAGCGGCCGTCACCGAGCCTAACGACGTCCGGCGCCAGTCCGTGTGGTTCGTTGCCAACCACGATGGCGGCCCGGCGCAGGTCGACCCGGTCGTAGGGCTCGGCGTCTGGCTGGACAACGGCGGCCCAGACCGGCCTACCCCCGTCGCCAAGGGATCCGATCGCCTCCTCGGCGGTGGCGAACCGGACGACCGGGAGGCGGAGAACGGACCCGGCAGAGGCCCGGACGACCTTCGGTGCGGTCGGGTCGACCGAGGCGCCGGCGACCACGACTCCGGCCAGCCCAGCGGCCTCGGCGGTGCGGATCATCGTGCCGAGATTGCCCGGGTCCCGAAGCTCGACCGCAACCAGGACCGGTCGATCCGGACCGAGGTCGTCGACCGCCCAGTCCGGGGCGGACACGACCGCGGCAAGCGGACGAGGGGTCACCGGGTCGAGCATCTCGGTCAACACCGAAGCGGACGCCTCGAACACCTCGATCTCTGGCCGACCGGCGAGGGCGGTGGCGAGCGCGTCGTCCGCCAGCTCCTCCTCGGCACCGAAGACCTCGAGAACCGTCACCGGCGACCGCAGCGCCTCGGCCACCAGGACCGGGCCGTCGACGACGAAGGCCCGCTCCTCGGAGCGGGCCTTCGAGCGACCGACCAGCCGGCGGAGCCGACGGAGCCGGGGATTCCTGGTGCCGATCCGGACGACTCCGGGGGCGGTCATGGGTTGCCGGCGCGGATCAGGCCGCGTCCGCCGCCCCTTCCGCCTGCTTGACCAGGGCGGCGAAGGCCGCCGGGTCGGAGACGGCGAGGTCGGCCAACATCTTGCGGTCGACCTCGATCTCGGCCGCCTTCAGCCCG
>JBCCFN010000211.1:0-9295 GCA_039029715.1 Actinomycetota bacterium
GCCGCCTGGGTGATCGGTTCCCCGGCCACGCCATCCTCGGCGAGGAGTTCGGCCTCGAGGGGTCCGGGCCGTACCGCTGGACGATCGACCCGATCGACGGGACCCGGGCGTTCATCACCGGCCAGCCGATGTGGGGAACCCTGCTCGGCTTCCAGGCCGACGAGCGCCCGGTCGCCGGCTGGATGTACCTCCCGGTCCTGGACGAGGCGTTCAGCGGCCACGGCGGTACCTGCCGGCTGATGACCCCGACCGAGACCCGGACCGTCACCGTCAGTGCAACCGAGCGCCTGGAAGAGGCCGTGGTGTTGTGCACCGATCCAACCATGTTCGCTCCCGGCGACGAGTCCGAGCGGTTCGGGCGGGTCGCATCACGGGTCAAGCTGGTTCGCTACGCCGGCGACTGCCTCAACTACGGGCTCCTGTCGATGGGGCTGGCAGACCTGGTGATCGAGAACGGACTTGCGTCCTACGACATCGTCCCGCTGATCCCGATCATCGAGGCGGCCGGGGGGATCGTCACCGACCTCGACGGCAACACCCCCGTCGACGGCGGCTACGTGGTCGCGGCCGCAACCGAGGCCCTCCACGCCGCCGCCATCGCCGAACTCACCGGCTGACCATCGCCGCCAGCGGGGACGCTTGACTACTCAAGCCCCCGCAGGCCGGCCCACAGCAGGGCGGTGATGTCCTGGACCAGCTGCTCCTCGCTGTAGGCCGGATCGGGGTCGGCCATGGCGTAGCGCATCATCGACTCGGCCAGGCCGATGACCCCGTGAGCCAGCACCTGCCGCCGCTGGCGTTCGATCGCGGGGACGTCGATCAGTGACGCCACCGAGTGGGCAAGCGATTGCTCGACCGCCCTGGTGATCTCGGCCCACTCGGCGTCCTCCCGGTTGGTCCCGCTGAACAGCAGCTGGAAGCCGTCCCGATCCTCGTCGACGAATTTGGCGTAGGCCCGTATGCCGGCCTCGGCCCGCTGTCGAGGGGAGCTGGCAGCCGATGCACTCTCGATCACGGCCGCTTCCAGGCGGTCGCCGATGTCCTTGAGGACGGTCCGATACAGCTCCCGCTTCGAGGTGAAGTGCTGGTACAGGACCGGCTTCGTGACCCCGGCTGCCGCTGCGATGTCTGTCATCGTTGTCCGGTGGTAGCCGTTGCGGGCCAGGACGGCCCGGGCCACCGAGAGCAGCTGTCGCCGCCGTTCCGGGCCGGGGAGCCTTGCGGTCACCAGGAGTTCTCCCGATCGGCCCGGTCCGCCGCCTTGATGGCGTAGTGGATCACCATCGCGGGGGCCAGGATGGCCGAGCCGGCGAGCAGCAACACCGTCATGGCGACCGCAAGGGCTCCGGTGAACTCGGTGGCGAGGGCGATGGCGAACAGCACGGTGGCGGCCAGATAGCAGCCGGCCCCGATCCGCAGTGACAGCGAGGTCCAGCGGGCGATGCGGGCCCGCTTGACCAGGATCGGATCTGCCGTGTCTGTCACGTCCCCCAGCCTAGGTCCTCCAGCAGCCGGCCGAGCTCCCGGGTCATCGAGGCGGTCGACAGTCGCTGGATGGCCAACGCCCGGTTGTGGTCCAGATCGGCCGCCGCGGTCGACGCCCGATCCGGTCCGACCCGGTCGGGACGGCGGCCGGCCAGCCGGTCCAGGGTGTCGGCGATACCGGCCGGATCGTCTGGGTCGAGCCATCGGAAGCCCAGGGCTCGCAACTCGTCTGCGACCGGGTAGGTCCCGACCGCCACCGGTCGGCGATGGATGGCGGCCTCGATCGGGGGGTTGCCGAATCCCTCCCAGGTCGAGGGGAACAGCACCAGATCGCCGGCCGCATAGAGGTCGCCGATCGACAGATCCAGGTCGGCCAGGGGGGTCAGGATCAGCGGGCAGCGCGCTCGATCGAGCAGTGCCGCCAGCTCGTCGTCGTAGCCCTCCTCCGGTCCGTTCGGCAGCCAGTAGGTGGCGTCGAGACGTTCACAGAGGCCGATGGCGGCCGGGATGTTCTTCCTGGCGATGGCCCGGACCGGGTGGACGAACAGCCGACGGTCCGGCTCGACGCCGACCAGGTCCCGGGTCCGGTTGCGGTCCCCGGGCTCAGGGTTCGGGTCGAACCCGTTGTAGATCGTGACCGCAGACAGCCCCCGCTCGGCGAACTCCCGCTCGGTCATCCGGTTGATCGTCACGTGCCGCCAGGCCGGGTCGTCCGGGGGAAGCTCGGTCACCGCGGCGAAGCGGGGCCGCTGCCACGGGGGATCGTGGTGGTGGAGGATGGCGGGGCGGCCGGCCAGGACCTGGGCCAGCGCCCGGCTGGCCGGGAGGTTCAGGGGAATCGACAGCAGGTTCTCGACCAGGACCAGGTCGGCGTCGGCAAGCGAATCGGCGAGCGCCGCCTGCAGAGCGACCGGATCCGGGTCCGGCGGGGGCCCGGCGGTTGGATCGGGTATGGCCAGGCCGGGGATCCGACGGTCGACCGGTCCTTCGGCGGCCACCGTGTAGGTCGACCAGCCGAGCCGGTCGAGCGCTCGGCGCCAGGAGCCGGCGACGATCGAGACGCCGTCGCTCAGCCCGAGCCGGAACGAGATGATGGCGCACACACCCACGGCCCGGGAATCTACCGGTCCGGGCCAGCCGGGCTAGCATCGCACGGCGATGACAGGAACCGAGGGGGCGACGCTGGCGGCACAGGTGGCGGCCATGCTCGAAGCAGCCTGGCGGCCGCCGGGATTCTGCGTTCCGAACCACGACGTCTATCCCCATCAGTGGCTGTGGGACTCGTGCTTCCACGCGCTGGTCTGGTCGGCGGTCGGCAGCGATCGTGGCGTGACCGAAGTGGCGAACGTCCTCGCAACACAGGCCCCGGACGGCTTCGTCCCCCACATGACGTACTGGCTCGATCCGGACGCCCACGCCGCCTTCTGGGGTCGGTCCGGAGCCTCGACGATCACCCAGCCGCCGATGTTCGGCCATGCGATCGCCGAACTGGTCCGGGCCGGACAGTCGGTGGCCGCCGACACCTTCGACCGGGCCGCTCGAGGCCTGCACCATCTCGCCGACCGGCCCCGGACCCCGGCCGGTCTGGTGCCGGTGTACCACCCGTGGGAGACCGGCTGTGACGACAGCGCCCGGTGGGATGCGTGGCTCGATCCGGCGGTGGGCGGGGCCGAGGTGGAGCCGGCGGCGAGACAGGCATCGTGGCGAGCGACGAAGTCGGCCCTGGTCGGATCGCTGGAGCTTGGACCGCACGGCCATGCGACCGGCAATCCGGACTTCGAGGTCGGATCGATCGGCTTCACCGCCCTCGTGGCCTTCAATGCGGCCGAGCTGGCGACTGTGACCGCAGCCCATCACGATGAGCTGGCTGCGATCGCGGCCGAGCTCGGTGCCGCCGTGACCGGCCGCTGGGACGGGACCGGGTGGCCAGACGACGGCGGGCCGTCTGGAGCCGGGACCCGGTCGTCTGCCGATGCGCCGACCCTGGACGCCATGCTGGCCCTGCTGGTCGACCCCCGGCCGGACGGTTTCGCCATGCTGACTGCCACCGATCGCTTCGGCGCCCCGTTCGGGCCGCGAGGCGCCGACCGATCGACCCCGACCTATGACCCGGACCGGTACTGGCGGGGCCCGGCCTGGCCGCAGCTCAGCTATCTGCTGATGGTTGCTGCGGCCCGGGCCGGTCTGGACGACGAGGCGGACCGACTGGCCGCAGCCCTGGTCGCCGGCGCCACCACCTCCGGGTTCGCCGAGTACTGGAACCCGGAGAGCGGGAAGGGGCTCGGGGCGAGGCCGCAGTCATGGGCCGGCGTCGCCGTCCTGGCCGAGCGTCGCCTCAGATTGCGGGGAGCAATCGCTCCAGGTTGACGAAGCAGCCGAAGAGGGTGAAGCCGAACAGCGGGGTCGCCATGGCGTAGGCCGGCAGCCGCCGCCACCGGCGGCCGAGGGTTGCGCCGCCGGCCGCCACCAGCGCCGCGGCGGCGGCCCAGGCCAGCACCGGCCCGGCGTACCCGGACTGCCAGCCGAGTGACTCGGCGGCCCGGTCGGTCGACGGGCCGTTGGGGTTCGGCGGGTCGGTTGACTCGCCGACCAGCACGGCAACCTCCGGTGCGGCTTGTTGCGGTTGCGGAGACAGGGCTGCGGCGCCAAGTGCGGCGGGCTCGACCGCCGGGGTTTCCGGGGCCGGGGCCGGCTCAGCGGCGGGCGGGGGAGGGCCGGCGACCAGAACGGCGGTGACGATGATCCGTTCCCGGGCCGAGTACTTGGGGTGGCAGGCGGTCAGGGTCAACCGATCGTCACCCCGGTCGGCGATCACGGCGACCTGATCGGGGGTGACGATCCGGTGCCCGGCCGTCGTACCGTCATCGGCGACCTGGCCTTCGACGGCGTACACGAACGTTCCGTCGACCGTCTCCAGGGTGATCTCGTCTCCAGGCTGGAGCCGATCGATGTCGAGGAACGGTGCACCGTGGGTGGTGCGGTGACCGGCGATCGCCACGTTGCCGCCCTGGTGGGGCAGCGGCGTCGACGGGTAGTGGCCGGGACCGGATCGCAGCACGTCCCGAGACGTCCCCTCGGCGATGGTCTTTGTCAGTCCGATGGCCGGGATGGCCAGGATGCCGACCGGCTCGCCGATCGCCGGTCGGGGTCGGGGGGCCGGCTGGGGCAGGCGATCCGGCGGTGGAGCGTCGACGCCGAGGTCGGCCAGACGATCATCCACCCCGGTGGACTCGGCATCGACCGGTGGCGTCGCCGCCCCGGTCCCCGCCGGTGCGGTCGGGAGCTCGACCACCAGGGTCGGGAGGTCGGCCGGCGAGCCGTCTTCGGGCGCTCGCTCCTCCGGCGCTGCGGCGTCGCTGCCGACCAGGGCCGCATCGGCCGGCGGATCGACATCGGGATCCGTGCCCGGTGCCATGCCCGAGTCCATCCCCGGTTCGCGGTCGGGATCCATGTCCGGTGCGGTCGGGAGCGAGACGGTCGGGTCGAAGAGGTCCGGGTCGGTGTGGGCCCGGGCGCCGGCGACCGAAGACAGGGGGGCGAACCGGCTGACCGCCCGCGGCGCCGAGGCGCCACTGGCTCGGGCCACGGTTCGGCCGGGATCGTCGGCGATGGGCAGGACCGGGCGGATCGGTGGCGTCCTGGCCGCATCGAGCTCGTCCCGGAACCGCTGGGTCAGCTCGTCCTGGGCTCGGGCCTCGGTCACCCCCGTTCCCCACAGCTGGAAGGCGGCGAAGGCGAGGATCAGCAGCCCGACGACCATCAGCACCCGTCCCAGTCCGGTCACGGCCCGGGTGGCCATGGCCGGGAGCGGCCCGTCTGGCTGCGGTCTCTGCGGCTCGACAGTCCCGCCGTTCGGGATCAGCTCGTCGAGCAGCACATCGATCTGGTCATCGTTCGGGTGCTGGCCGTCCAGGTGCTGGTCATCGGCCGGTTCCTGGACGTCCAGTTCCCGGTCGTCCGGTCTCGGCTCCTGGCTGCTCGCCCGGTGGATCGTCGGTGCGGCGACGGTGCGAAGGGGTGAGGCGGTCATGACGCCGCTCCCATCGGTCGAACCCCGGTCGAGTTGAACGATCCCGGTCGGGATCGCTCGGACCCTGCGGCGGCCATCGAGCCTGTTGGTCGTGTCAGGGCCCGCTCGCTGGCGTATCGTTGGGGCCCGTGACCGACATGTCAGGGCCTGTCGACGGCTCGGTCGTCCATCTGGTTGGCGCGATCAGCCTCATCCAACGGTTTCCGGCCCTGGCGGGTGTGGATCTGGAGGTCAGAACCGGGGAGATCGTGCTGCTCCGCGGCCCGAACGGCGCCGGCAAGAGCACGCTGCTCCGGTTGTGCGCCGGTCTGGCGCCGCTCAGCAATGGTGTCGGCTCGGTCCTCGGCCACGACCTGACGGTCCGAGAGCAGCGCCGTCGGGTCAGGCGAGAGACCGGGCTGCTCGCCCACCAGACCTTCCTCTACGACGATCTCACCGTCGAGGAGAATCTCCGGTTCTGGGCCGCCGCCAACCGGGTGGACGAGGGAACGATCGAGCCCGTGCTCGACCGCCTGGCCCTGGCCGGGCGGTTGCGGGACGTCAAGATCGCCGGGTTGTCCGCCGGTCAGCGACGGCGGGCCTCGCTGGCGGTCATGGTCAGCCGTCGGCCGAAGCTTTGGCTGCTCGACGAGCCCCACGCCGGCCTCGATCAGGCCGGGCGGGACTTCGTCGACGACCTGGTCAAGCATGCGGTCGGTTTCGGGGCGACGGTGATGATCGCGTCCCACGACGTCCACCGGGCAACCGACCTGGCGACCAGGACGGTGACGGTGGCCGGCGGTCTGGTCGAGGACGAGGGCCAGGACCCGCCCGAGGACCGAGCGGACCGGTCGGCCGCGTCCGAGCACATCAATCCAGACGGCACGGATCCCGATAGCACGGATCCCGACGGAGCAGATCCCGATGCCACGGGTCCCGATGGCCCGGGGCCGGGTGGCGAGGCGGACTCGGACTCGACCGAGCAGGAAGGGGATCGCGATGCTTCATGACGCGCTGCTGATGGCGGGCAAGGACCTGCGGATCGAGCGGGGATCCCGGGTGGTGCTCGGCCAGATCCTCCCGTTCGGTGCCCTGGTGTTGATCCTGTTCGGGTTGGCGATCTCGCCGGACCTGACCGTGCTCGGGACCGATCGCCGTTCGGTCCTGGCCCAGGTGTCCCCCGGACTGTTCTGGATGGCGGTGTTGTTCTCGGCCCTCCAAGCCCTCAACCGGTCCTTCGCCGTCGAGGCCGCGGACGGCAACCTCGATGGTCTCAAGATGGCCGGCCTCGATCCGGCCGGGATCTTCCTCGGCAAGGCCGGAACGGTGACGGCGCAGCTCCTGGTCCTGGAGATCCTGCTCGGCGCCGGGGCGTTCCTGATCTACGGCGCCCCGCTCGACAGCGTGATCCTCCTCGTCGTCACGGTGCTGTTCGCCACCACGAGCATCACCTCTGCCGGTACCCTGTACGCGGCGCTGGGTTCCGGCCTTCGGGTCCGCGACACATTGGTCCCACTTTTGGTCCTCCCGGTGCTTGCTCCCGTGCTCCTGGCTGCAACACTGGCCACGGATGCGGCCGTGTTCGGCCCAGCCGGTGACGGTTGGTCCTGGGCGTTGCTGCTCGCGGTTTTCGCCCTGCTTTATGTGGGCATCGGAATGCTCGCCTTCGGTCCGATCATGGAGGAAACGTGAACGACACCACCAGCTCCCGGGCCACCAGGGTCCTGGGTATCGCAGCGCTGGTCTCCCTGGCCTTCTCACTGTCGTTCGGTCTGATCTTCTCACCGCCGGAGGTGTTCCAGGCCGATTCGGTCCGGCTGATGTACATCCACCTCCCGTCGGTGGCTGTCGCCTACAGCTGCTTCGCCGTGACCCTGCTCGGCAGCATCATCTACCTCCGCAACGGCTCGACGTTCTGGGACCTGCTGGCCGGCGCTGCCGGTGAGATCGGCGTGCTGTTCACCGCCTTCCTGCTGATCAGCGGGAGCTTGTGGGGCAAGCCGACCTGGGGGGTCTACTGGCAGTGGGACCCTCGGCTGACCAGCACCGCGGTGATGTTCATCATGTACATCGGC
This sequence comes from Actinomycetota bacterium, assembly GCA_039029715.1. GTDB lineage: Bacteria > Actinomycetota > Acidimicrobiia > Acidimicrobiales > SZUA-35 > JAHELU01. The sequence goes on from JBCCFN010000211.1 coordinate 7,570, forward strand.
TACCTGGTGGTCCGGCGGCTCGAGCTGCCACCCGATGTCCGGTCCCGGCGGGCTGCCGTACTCGGCATCGTCAGCTTCGTCAACGTCATCATCGTCCACTACTCGGTCCAGTGGTGGCGTGGCCTCCACCAGGGCCAGACGATCGGGATCGACACTCAGTTGGACGGCCTAATGCTGTTCTCGTTGTTCCTCGGCCTCGTCTCGTTCCTGGTCGTCGGGTCGTGGTTGCTTGTCCATCGGTTCCGGATCGCCTGGCTGGAGCATCAGCTGTCGGCCCAGGGAATGGAACGGGCCATCGCCGAGCGGCGGGCCGAGGGCGGTTTCGGACTGTCTGGGAGTGGTGCCTGATGCACTGGGAGTTCGTCATCGCCGGCTACGTGATCGTGTTCGGCCTGCTGGCCGCCTATGCGTTCTTCCTGGTCAGCCGGGGCCGCCGGCTGTCGAAGCAGGTCCCAACGGACCGGAGGCGGTTCCTTGACTGACCTCGATCTCACGCCGGCCGAGCATGCGCCGGCGCCGGCCCGGTCCTGGCGAAACTGGCTGATCCTCTCCGTGCTCGGTCTGGTCGCCGGATTCGTCCTGTTCCAGGCCTTGACGTCGGCCCGGGTCTTCTTCCTCAACGTCGACGAGGCGGTGGCCCAGCGGACCGAGCTCGGCATCGACACGTTCCGGATGCAGGGCACCGTCATCTCCGAGCCGATCGAATCCGAGGACGGCTCGCTGATCTTCACGGTGAGCTACAACGGTGTCGACGCCCAGGTCCGTCACGTCGGCGACGAGCCGTCTGATCTGTTCCGGCTCGACGAGCAGGTCGTCACCGAGGGCCACTGGGAGGGCGAGATCTTCATCTCCAACCAGATCCTGGTCAAGCACTCCGAGGAGTACATCGAGGACAACCCCGACCGGGTCGACTACGAGCTCGACCAGACGGATCCGTCCGGCGGATAGGTCGGTGGCTGTGTCGGTGCGGTCATGAATGCGATTCTCGGCTTCGGGTTCGTCGCCCTCGGCCTCGCCGCGTCGGTCTTCGGTGCCGCAGGCGGGACCTATGCGCTGCTGACCGACCGTCCCTACCTGCTGAAGACGGTTCGCCAGTGGGCGCTGCTGGTGCTGGTCGCGGCGGTCGGGGCCTTCACCGTCATGGAGATCGCCCTGTTCCAGCGGGACTGGGAGATCGCCTTCGTGTCCCGAGTCGGCAGCGAGACCACCCCGACGCTGTTCAACTTCGCCTCGCTCTGGTCGTCGCTCGAAGGGTCGATCCTGCTGTGGGCCCTGGTGCTCGCCGGCTATCTGGCGGCCATGGTGTGGAAGTTCCGAAACCGGGGCGAGGACCGGCTGCTCGGTTGGGCCATCGTGGTGATGCTCGTCGTCTGCGCGTTCTTCTTCGCGCTGATGGTCGGACCGGCAAACCCGTTCGTCACCACCGAGGTCCCGCCCGGCTTCACCGGCCCCGGCCCGAACCCGCTGCTGCAGAACCACATCCTGATGGCGTTCCACCCGCCGATGCTCTACCTCGGCTACGTCGGGTTCACCGTCCCGTTCGCCTTCGCCATCGCGGCGCTGATTACCCGCAGGACCGGCGACATCTGGTTCAGGACCACGCGACGCTGGACGATCTTCTCCTGGTTCGCCCTGGGGACCGGGATCATGCTGGGCTCCTACTGGGCTTACATCGAGCTGGGCTGGGGTGGCTACTGGGCCTGGGACCCGGTGGAGAATGCGTCCC
>JBCCFN010000212.1:0-9241 GCA_039029715.1 Actinomycetota bacterium
GCCTCACAGCGACAACCAACGAGGGAACCCACCGACACCACACCCCACCTGCCCCAGCACTCGCCTCACAGCGACAACCAACGAGGGAACCCACCGACACCACACCCCACCTGCCCCAGCACTCGCCTCACAGCGACAACCGACGGGGGAACCCACCGACACCACGCCCCGCCTGTCCCCGGCACTCGCCTCACAGCGACAACCCCAGCTGCGGGGCCGGGGGGGGTTGCGGGGTGGCGTGAGCGTGCTGAGGCTGCGGGGCACCGGGGCCGGGAGGATCGAGATGCCGGGGCTCGCTGTCACAAGGCTGGCCTACGGTCGAGCCATGACAATCTTCTGGTGGGAACCGCCCGTGGTCGGCGGGGTGGCCTTGCCGCGGTTGTATGGCCGCTCGCTCCGCTTCGTGGTCGTTGAACTGCTCCGCACGCACGGGACCATGACCGTGGCCCAGATGGTCGACGCCCTGACCGCGACCGGGTACCCGATCCGTGGCCGCCCGTCGAAGGTGATCTCTGACGCCCTGCGGTGGGAGGTCGCCCGCGGCCGGGTGGTCCGCGTCTCCAGGGGCGTCTACCGCATCGGCCGAGCGCCCCGGGCCACCGCCGGGCGCATCAGACGGTTCGCTCGCGCCTGCCACGCCTGGATTGTCGCTATCACACGATGCGAGGAGCCACCACCAACTCCCCCAGACCGCCGTCGCCCACCCTGGCTGGGCACCGATGACCCTCGCAGGGCCCCCTGGGAAAACACCGCCTGGCTCTGGAGCACCTGAGGTCCCGGGTCGATCGACCCGCCCGATGGGCCACCAGGCCCGAAATGCATCCCACCCCTTGTGACGGCATGGCTCCCGCCGAAGGAGGGGGGTCGGTGGTTTCCACCGGCATCAGTTCAACGGATTGAACTGAGCACACCTGCTCTCTCTAGGAAGGAACAACGGGAGCCAATGCGAGTTACAAACAATGTGATGGCGTTCAACGCCAGCCGAAACCTCGGTATGTCGAATACCAGTCTCGGCAAGAGCCTCGAGAAGCTCTCCTCCGGTTACCGGATCAACCGTGCAGGCGACGACGCCGCCGGCTTGGTCATCTCCCAGAAGCTCCGGGCCGAGGTCTCCGGTCTCCGACAGGCCACCCGGAACTCCCAGGACGGTATCAGTTTCGCCCAGACCGCCGAAGGTGCTCTCGGCGAGGTCCACAACATGCTGAACCGCATGCGTGACCTGGCCGTCCAGGCGGCGAACGACACCAACGACGCCGCGGCCCGGACCGCCATCAAGGCCGAGGTCGACGCCCTTGCGGCCGAGATCGGCCGGATCGGCACCGACACCACGTTCTCCGGCGCCACCGTGTTCACCGCTACCGCCCTGAACTTCCAGGTCGGCTCGGAAGGTAACGCCGGCAACCAGATCCAGATCACGGTCGGCACCCTTGACAACACTGCGCTCGGCGGGTCGAACCTGACCACGCTGCTGGTCGACACCGCAGCCAATGCCCGGACCTCGATCGAGGCCATCGATGCGTCGATCGCCGCCGTCTCCACCAGTCGGGGCGCACTCGGTGCGGCCCAGAACCGGTTCGAGTCTGCGGTCCGGAACCTCCAGGTGACCACCGAGAACCTGTCGGCCTCCGAGTCCCGGATCCGTGACACCGACATGGCGGTCGAGATGGTCGAGTTCACCAAGCAGCAGATCCTCCAGCAGGCCGGTACGGCCATGCTCGGACAGGCGAACCAGATCCCGCAGTCCGTCCTGCAGCTGCTCGGCTAGTCCCTCCGACGCATTGCGCTCAACTTCGGCATCGGTCGTACCGATGGCATGAGCGTCGCCTCGCGACACGTCCCGCGCCGCGGTGCGCCATAGACCCATCCAAAGAGAGCAGGAACACACGAGATGTCACAGCAGTTGGAAGAGACCCTCAAGGAAGCCATGAGCATCACCGGCGCCATCGGTGTGGCCCTGGTCGACTTCGGGTCCGGCATGACCCTGGGCACCATCGGGGGCGGCGGCCTCGACCTGGAGATCGCCGGCGCCGGCAACACCGAGGTCGTTCGGGCCAAGCTGGCCACGATGAAGGCCCTCGGTCTCGATGACCAGATCGAGGACATCCTCATCACGCTCGGCACCCAGTACCACCTGATCCGGCTGCTGAGCGGCGAAGGGCAGGACGGGCTGTTCCTCTACCTGGCGCTGAACAAGGAAGTTGCCAACCTGGCCATGGCCCGGCGGCAGCTGTCCGAGGTCGAGAAGCACGTCAGCGTCTGACGGCTTCGGCCGACCGACGAACCGACACTCCATGTCACCACAACACTTCGACTTCAAGGTCGTGGTCGCCGGTCCGTTCGCGGCAGGCAAGACCACGCTGATCCGGGCGATCTCTGACGACATCGTCGGGACCGAGGCGCCGACCTCGGGGGTCGAGGCGGCCGTCAAGGCCACCACCACCGTTGGCATGGAGTACGGCACGCTCCGGACGTCGACACCGGACTTCACCGCCGAACTCAACGTGTACGGCGTGCCCGGTCAGCGACGGTTCGAGTTCATGTGGGACATCGTCGGTATCGGCATGGACGGGCTGTTCCTCCTGGTCGACGCCACCCGTCCCGAAACCTGGACCGAGTCCAGGGCGGTCGGCGAGTACCTGCAACACGTTCGCCCTGCCCCGGTCCTCGTCGGTGTGAATCGAGCGGTCGACGCCCCGGATCTCCTCGAGGAGGTCCGGGGTGTCGTCGACCTTCCCCACGCCGGCTACTGCGCGCTCGACGTGGTCGACCGCAACCAGGTCCGCCACGCCATGGTCGAACTCCTCGGTATGGTCCTCGACGATCTCGGCGACGAGCTCGAAGACGAGTTCGACGATGCCGATGAGGACTTCGACGAGTTCGAGGACCACGAACTCCCGTCGACCCACAGCCAGCGCTGATGTCGACCTCACGCCCGGCCACGGGCAACGACCGAGCCACCGAGCTGGTGGAAGAGTTGGCCTTCGCCTTCACCGACGTGACCGGCGCTCTGCTGGCATCGCCTGACGGGCGGGTCATCGCCGCCGATCTGGCGTCGTATCACCGCGAGGACCGGGTCGCCGCCATCGTGGCCTCCACGCTCGGTATCGGGCAGCGGGCGGCCGAGCTGGCCGGCCCGACGCCGGCCAATGAGATCCTGATCCAGTCCGGGTCGGGGATCGTCGTCGTCTATGCGGTCGCCGACGTCGCGGCCCTGGTCGTTTTGGCCAAGCCCGGTGTGAACCTGGCGCTGCTGCATCGCCGTATCCACCAACAGCTCGGCCCGCTGGCCGAGGCGGTCACGGCGGCCGCGAACGTCGCTGGCCCATGATCGATCCGGACCGGTTCGACGCAACTTCGATCGGCCTGTCGAAGGCCCTCCGATGGGCCGAGGCCAACCACCTCTACGGCACGATCGAAGTGACCGGAGATCTGCACGACGGCCGCCTGACGATCATCGACGGTCGGATCCTGACCGGCGAGGAGCCGCCAGCCGATCGCCTGGCGGTGCTGTTGGAGAACGAGTCCGGACGGTGCGAGATCGCCCCGATCCACGGCCTCGCCGAGGCCCACGATCGACCGAGCGAGCGGATCGGTGAGGTCCTGATCACCGCCGTCCGCAAGATGGCGGCCACCGCTGCGGGGCGGGACCTCGAACGCCAGATCTCCGAACTCCCCGAGGTCGAGCTCGACCCCGTCCCCGAGGTCACAGACACCACCCCGACCGACGTCGAGGCCGAGGAAGCGGCCAGGCGACGGGACGAAGCGGACCGCCTCCGGGCTGAGTTCTTCGAGCGGCGAGCCCACCTCCGGGCCCCCGGGGCCAGCCTCGGCGTCGCTCCCCAGACCGCCCCGGCCCCGGCCCAAACCACATCCCACAGCCGCAGCCGGAACCGCAGTCGCAACCGCACGACCGAGACCGCCTCCCGGCAACGGGCTGGATCCGCCAAGATCGACCGGGAGCGGACCCGGTCGGACGACACTCGCCGCCGCAGCGCGGGCCGCACCCAGGCGCAAACCAAGCGGGCCCGTCCGGAACGGAGCAATGCGCTCCGGTCACTGATCCGAAACCTGGTTCCCGAACGGCAGTGATCGCAGGCGAAAGGCAGGACGTGCCGTGACCAACACCATCTCCGAGCTTCGGTCGAACGACGGGGAGCCGCCAACACCGGCGCTGGTCCGGATCGTCGTCTACGGACCATCCGGCGCCGGCAAGACCACGACTGCCGAGGCGCTCGGTGAGAATCTCGGCCGACCCCTGCGGACTCCGGGCGTCGACGAACTCGGTCGGACCACCTACTTCGACTGGATGGAGTTCGAGGGCGGCAGCTTCGGCGGCGCTCCGATCCGGACCCAACTGGTCACCGCTCCGGGCCACGACCCGGCTCGTCGGGTGGCCCTGCTCGGCGATGCAGACGTCATCCTGTTCGTGATCGACACCACCGAGTCCGGTCTGACCGAGAGCATCCAGCTGCTGGCCGAGGTCCGGCGAGAGGTTGCGGCCCTGGCCACCGAACCGGCCCTGGTGTTCCAGGCGAACAAGCGGGACGCCCCGGACGCCCGACCGATCGACGAGGTCCGGTCCAGACTGGCCATCGACCCGGAGACCCCAATGATCGAGACCGTCGCCCCGGTCGGCGACGGGGTCCGAATCGCCTTCGTCAAGGCGCTCCGGGGTGGGGTCGAGCGGCTGGAGCGAGGGGCCGAGGCCGGCCACCCGCTCGATCTCGACGAGCTGCTCGCCCGTCTCGACGCGCTCAGCGGCGAGGACGAACCGATGCCGCCGCCACCCCGACCCGGGGATGCGATCCGGACCGAGCCGCCACTACCGAGCGATCGAAGTGCGCTGCGGGGCGGCCTTCGCCGTCTGTTCCGCAACCCCTGACGAACGACCGCCCCGGCTGCGCCGTCAGCTGGTCGGGGCGTCGTCCGACTTCGGCAGCGGGAGGGCGGACGGGTCCACGTCGCTCGAGGCCAACGCCTCCCGGTTTGCCGCCTCGATCGCCTGCGCCACCTCCTGGCGGTGAACGGTCACCGAGCGGGGGGCCTCAATCCCGAGCCGGACCTGGTCACCGCGGACCGACACGATGGTGACGACCACGTTTCCTCCGATGACGATCGACTGCGCTTCTCGACGGGACAGGACCAGCATCAGAGCACCAGGGGGACACGGGTGGTGTAGCTGGGGTTGTCCAGGACCAGCTGCAGGGCTTGCCGACTCTCGGTGTTGACGACGATCGGCCCGAGGAGGTTGGCGGTGATCGACTCCGGCATCTCGCCGGCCCGATGGACCGTCAGCAGGGTGAGCACCTCGATCTGGGAGACGTCGTCGACGTCGAGCGCCTTCTGCTCCTCGTCGCCGAGGATCAGGTCGTAGCTCGGGAAGAACAGGAACGGCGAGGTGGCCAGGAAGGCGACATCCGGCTCGTCCGCGCTCTGCAGCCATATATATGGTGTTTCTTCGACCTCCACCACCACATAGGTGGATGAATCAGGGAACCCCAGAAGGTGTTGAGAGAAATTGAGCGCCCGTTCGTCTTCGATCTCGAACGAACCGAAGCGGGTTGATTCGACCTTCATTGCGGCTGATCCTAGCCTCTCTGTTCTGACCATTTGGCTGATGGGCAGGCTCGCCCTACCGCCAGGCCCGCAGCGATGTTCTGCTCACCGCTCGGCCAGTCGCAGCGCAAGCAGGAGGTCGGCGGTGATCGCGCTCCCGCCGACGCTGGCGATCGGTTCGCCACGGTCGAGCAGCTCGAGCACCCGGGCCGGTTCAACGGTGTCCGCCAGGTCGAGCACGGCGGGCTTGCCGATCTCACCGTGCCAGGTGGCGAGATCCTCGTCCCCGGGGCGCCCGTCGAGGACATAGTGGACCAGGCCGACCCCGCCCTCTCGCAGTCTTGCCACCAGCGGCCTGACCCAGACCGGTAGCTCCTGGGGCACGTCGATGACGATCAGGGGGAAGTCGCTCCCTCCGTTCTCGAGCAGGGCGACCACGTCCGAGGGCCGGCGGAGACAGACCCAGGTCGGGTCGTCGACCAGCTGGGGGCGATCGGTCAGGACGAACACGTCGCACTGGCTGACCCAGTGGGAGGCCTGGCACCGATCGACCACCGGGATCGCCACCTCCAACGAGCCGACCACCGCGGTCACCGCTGCGGGCGGGACGGCGAAGAGCTGGGCCGCAGCCGACGCCTCGTCATAGCGGTCCCAGAACTGGAGTGAGCTGGACGGCGGTGTTGGCGATGGCACGGACCCCACCGGCTCGACCGGGGGCACCGGTGCGGCCTCGGCCGACACCACCGGGGACATCGGCGCCACCGGGGCCATCGAGGCGGTCGGGGCGACCGGCTCGGGCGCCACCATCGACTCGGTCGGCCTGGCGGCCAACATCTCGGCCCGGATGCGGTCGTTCTCGGTGACGGCCACCGTCGGCTCCCGGTCGATCCGGACCCCGAACGGTGGTCTGGCCGGCTCGGCCGCCGGCTGGTCCGAGGGGAGCGGCCCGGCCAGCGCCCGATCGAGTACGTCGGCGAAGGTCGAGTCCTCGGATGACGGGCCGTCGCCAGCTTCGACGACGGAGTGCACCGAAAGGTCAGCTGGCGCGTCGACGATGTCGTCGACGACATCCGGGACGGCCTGCTGGCCGCGACGCAACCTTCTCACCGTTCTCCATCGGCACGACGGTCACCGAGGTGAGCCCATCGGCCCAGGCGGTCAGTCGCCGCCCCGGTCCAGCAGCTTCGATGCCGGGATGGCCAGCTTGCGAATCGTGGAGCCGACCGAGTGGCTCGGCGCCCGCATCACGAAGGCGATCACGATCGCCACCGCCTCGTACAGGAACGCCGGCACCTCGTCTCCGACCTCGATCAGGTCGTGGAGCAGCCGGGCCAGCGGCCGAACCTCGACCACCGGCACCCCCTCCTCGAACGCCCGCTCACGGATCCGGGCCGCCACCGCATCCCCGCCCTTGGCCACCACGGTCGGGACGCCACCGGCCTCGTAGGCCAGGGCGACCGCGACGTGGGTCGGGTTGACGACAACGACCGACGCGTCGCCGACCGCAGCCAGCATCTGGTTCTGGCTGACCTTGGCGTGCATCGCCTTCCGCCGGCTCCGGATGAACGGGTCGCCCTCGGTGTTCTTGTTCTCCCGCCGGACCTCGTCCTTGGTCATCTTGAGCTGCTTGCCGACCTTGTGGCGCTGGTAGGCGTAGTCGGCGACGCCGACCACCACCCCGACCGTGGCCGCCAGGCGGAGCAGAAACAGCAGACTGGCCCCGACCTCCTCCCCGATGACCTCCAGGTTCCGGCCGGTCCCGGCCAGGTAGGCGGCGATCTGGGTGGTCATGATCTGGGTCACCAACACGACGATGGCCACCAGCCGGAAGACCGCCTTGCCGGTGTCGACTGCGCTCTGGAGCGAGAACAGCCGCTTGAGACCGGCCTTCGGCGAGATCCGCTCCCACTTCGGGCGGAGCGGCTCGGCCGTGATCGTGACCCCGCCCTGGACCGCAAGCCCACCGGCAGTGATCACCATCAGCAGGAACAGGAACGGCACGAAGACCACCCCGAGCCCGAAGATGAGGCCGCCGGCCTTGGCCATGACCAGATCGAACCGGCCGACGCCGAGGGCCTGGTTGAGCTCCAGGAAGTAGTCGGTGAACCGGGACCGGAAGCCGCCGAGCACCGGGGGCAGCACGAAGCTGGCCAGCAGCAGCGCCACCCAGCCGACCAGATCCGGGGAGCGGGGGATCTGACCCCGCTTCCTGGCTTCCCGGAGCCGCTTGGCGGTCGGCTTCTCTGTCCGCTGCCCGGCCGGCTTGTCCGCCACCTACCCTCCGCTCCCGATCACGGCCCATCGCAGCGACCGGTCGAGCAGGGCCGCCACCCCGTTGATCAGCAGCGGCATGGTCAGGGCGAACGTGAGCATGAAGACCAGGCTCTTGACTGCGAAGCCGACGATCATCACGTTGAGGCGGGGAGCGGCCCGGGCCGACAGGGCCAGCACCGCCTCGGTCATCAGCAGCGCCACCAGGGCCGGCAGGGCGATCTCGACCGCGGCCAGCAGCAGCTGGCCGGCCGCCCGGCTCAGCACGTCATCCATCGAGGAGAGGCGGAACCCACCGAGCGGGGCCGCCTCGTAGCTTCGGATCACCCCCCGGATCACGAGGAGATGTCCCTCGATACCGAACAGCACGACCATGGCCAGCATCTGGTTGAACCGGGCCGCCGGGGTGGCGGAGGTGGCGGTCAGCGGGTCGAACAGGCTGGACGCCAACAGGCCGGCCAGGCCGTCGATCATGGACCCGGCGATCATCGGCACCGTCAGCAGCAGCTGGATCAGGAAGCCGAACATCGCCCCGACCAGGACCTGGTAGGCGGTGGCCACCGCCAGCGATGCCGGGTCGAGGGCCACATCGACCTGATGCAACGGGGCGACCAGGATGGCGACCCCGACCGCCACCCCGACCCGGACCTGGCCCGGGATCCCGGCCCCCCGGAACGGGGGCGCGACGGTCAACACCGTGACCAGCCGAGTCATGATCAGCAGGAACGAGACGATCGACGTGACGTCGATGGACAGGCTCACGGCACCCGGACCGCCCGGTCAGCCCCGTCGAACGGTCAGGTTTTGCAGTGCCCGGATCGGGTTGCCCCGGTCGGCTGGCCCGACGGAACCAGCCCCGGCGCCAGATCCGACCCCGGCGCCAGACCCGGGCCTGGTCGACCGGATGTCGATGGCATCGCCCCCCTCACCGGCGGCCGAATCATCACCGGGCCCGGTCTCGGCCCCGGCCATCAGATCGTCGCCCTCGGCCAGCAGGGTGATGGCCTGGTTGTTGCTTGCGATCAGGAGGTGGCGGTCCCCGGCGGTGACCAGGCTCAGGGTTGCGTGCTTGGTCAACTGTCGCTGGTAGGCGACATCGATCGAGGGTCGATCACCGCCCCGGCCGACCAGACGGCCTCGAGCGAACCGGGTGATCCCGGCCAGGAGCAACACGATCAGGGTCAGCGCCACCCCCATCCGGAGGGTGAGCTCCAGGGTCGAGGTGGCGAGCACGGTTGGCATGGGCGGCATGGTCATCGTCGATCCTCCAAGGTGCGGTAGCGGTCAGTGGTGGGGTTGGGACGGGTCGACGATCGCCGTGATCCGCACCGCGTACTCATCATCGATCAACACCACCTCACCCTGCGCCAACAACGTGTCATTCACCCGCACATCAACCGGCGCCCCCGCAGCC
>JBCCFN010000213.1:0-9240 GCA_039029715.1 Actinomycetota bacterium
GCCGATGCCACCGGAGGCGGCGGCGAAGGCGGTGAGGACGGCGATGATCGGGACCGCCATGTCAGCCTGCAGCTGGGAGCCCGGGTTGAACCCGAACCAACCGATGAAGAGCAGCAGCACGCCGAGCATGGCCAGCGGGATGCTGTGGCCCGGCATCGCCCGGGGGGTGCCGTCGTCTGCGAACTTGCCGATCCGAGGTCCGATCACGATGGCGCCGGCCAGAGCGGCGAAGCCGCCGGTCATGTGGACCAGGCCGGAACCGGCGAAGTCGATGAAGCCGGCGTCGTCGAGCCAGCCAACGCCCCACTTCCAGCTGACCACGATCGGGTAGATCAGGCCGGTGATGACGATCGAGTAGATCAGGTAGCCGACGAACTTGGTCCGACCGGCGACCGCACCGGACACGATGGTCGCAGCCGCAGCGGCGAACGCCGCCTGGAAGAAGAAGTCGACCGGCACCGCCAACGGGTAGAAGCCGTCGTCTGCCAGCGCCGCGGGGCTGACGTCGACCAGTGAGCCGTCGAAGAACCCGGGGATGAACAGACCGGCGGAGCCGATCCAACCGTTGAAGTCACCGGGGTAGGCGATGCCCCACCCGACGAGCGCGAAGACCAGTACGCCGATCGAGGCGTCCATCAGGTTCTTCATCATGATGTTGGCCGCATTCTTGGCCCTGGTGAGACCCGCTTCGAGCAGGGCGAACCCGGCCTGCATCAGGAACACCAGTACACCGCAGACGAAGATGAAGATGTTGTCCAGGACAACCATGTTCATCGCCTCGGCGCCGGTGGCGGCCGTGCGGTCGTATTGGTCGGCAATCTGAGCAGCAGCTGGCCCAGCCGTAAACAACCACAGAGCGGCGGCCACCACGAAGGTTAGCCCTAGCTTTCGTTTCATTCTTGCTCCCTTCTGAACTTGGCCATGAAGCTATGAGCAGTTCGTTTCCGACCTGTTCCGCTACCTTTACGCCCCGGTCACGCAGTTCTTACCTATTTCTTACTCTTACCTGTCCGGTCGGACGCGACGAGACGGCGGCCCTAGGGGGAAGGCCGCCGTCTCGGTTGGGGACGGGATCGGGCCACGCTGCCCGGTCACCGAATTAGGGGGATCAGGGTTGGAGGGCCGCCGGGGATGGCGTCATCGCCTCAAGAACGTAGCCCCGCTTGCGTACCGTCCGGATCTGGAGTCCGACCGGGTCGATTCGGCGCCGCAGTCGGTGGAGATGGACGTCCAGCAGGTTCCGACTCGGCGTCTCTCCTGGCCACCCCGCGGCCAGGAGAGACTGCCGATCGGCCACCTTGCCGAACTTGGAGAGGAGCACCTCGACAATGCGGGCTTCCAGATCGGGCAGGGAGACCCAGCCCGATGCGGTGCGGAGCACGCCCTCGTCGAGGGTCGGTTCCGCGGCGGATCGACGGCGGAGTGACTCCACCCTGGCCTGAACATCGCGGTGATGGGCCGGGAGGCGAACCCAGTCCTCCGCCGGGTCGACCGTCAGCGGAGGGGAGGCCGCCGGGTCGACGAGGAGGAGTCGGGGTTGACTGGCTTCGTGGAGTTGCGCTCGGCGCTCCTTTTCCCTCGGCCAGTGCAACAGCTCTACCGTCATGTCGCTACGGTACGAGCGCTTTGTTTCCCGATTGTTTCCTGGCGGTGAAGGATTGGGGTACCGGTCGGCGTTCCGAGGTGCGGCTCAGCGATCGTCCAGGGTGAGGGCCAGCTTGTCGACCGCATCGACGAACCGCTCCAGGTACTCGGCCAGGAGGAGCTGCTCCTCGGGCGTGAAGTCGGCCAGGATCTGGGTCAGGCCCTGCTGGACCCGGGAGCTGATCTCGCCGTATCGCTCGCGGCCGGCAAGGGTTGCGGTCACCACGACCGAGCGCTGGTCGTCCTCGGCTCGGACCCGCTCGACGAAGCCCTTGTCGACCAGGCAGCCGACGGCCCTGGTGGTCGAGGCCGGGGTGATGTGCATGGCCTCGGCCAGTTCGCCCATCCGTAGTGGCCCCTGCTGGCAGATGAAACTGAGCGCATCGGCAAGCGCCATGTCGAGCGGCTCGCCCCCCTCGGCGTAGAACATCTCCCTGACCCGGATCATCGAGGCCCCCCGACGGATCTGGCGCCAGGCCCGACCCACACGACGGCGGATGTCGACGTTCACGGTCGGGGCTGAGGTCATGGTGTAGCAGTTTGGTCGCTGGCCGGATCGTTTGCGAGTTGGTTGGTCGCGGCGTGAGCGGCGAGGGCCTCCCGGGCCAGGTCCCGGATCGGTAGGTCGAGGGCTGCGCCGGCCGTCACCAGGTCGTCGTGTTCCGGCTTGGCTCCGTGGGGCCCGACCTTGATCCGGACCTCGTGGCCTCGAACCGTGACGGTCGTGATCAGACGGGGCAGCACGTGTTTGGTCGTGGTGCCGACCCGGACCCCGAGTGTGCCGGTCTCTCGCATGACCAGCTCGGTCAACGCCATGGTCCGGGCCGGGTCACACATCACCTCCAGCGCCACCGCCGGTCGCCCCTTCTTCATCACGATCGGGGTGGCCCAGGCGTCGTCGGCCCCGGCGGCGAGGCACCGATCGATGACATGGGCCACGACCTCCGGGGTCACGTCGTCCAGGTTGGTTGTGATCGTCGCGGTTGCGACCGCGGTTCCGGCTGCTGCCGGCGTCGTTGCAGCCCCAGGGTCGGCCGAGTCGAGCAGGAAGCCGCTCAACACGTTCGGGTAGCCGTCCGGATCGCGACCGCCGGCCCCTCTGGCGTTGGCAACCAGCCGCCCGGCCGGCAGCGGGCCGAACCGGTCGGCCATCGTGGTCAGCAGCGCTGCCCCGGTCGGGGTCACGGTCTCGGCCGCCACATCGACCGGGACGACGTCGGCCCCGGTCAGCAGGTCGGCGGTGGCGGGGGCCGGGATCGGGAGCTCGCCGTGGGCGGCTCGGACCGTTCCGTGTCCAAGTCCCACCGGGCCGACGACGACCTCGCCGACCTCCAGTCGGTGTAGGGCCAGCCACGCACCGACGATGTCGATGATGGCATCGACCGCGCCGACCTCGTGGAAGTGGACCTCCTCGATCGTCACCCGGTGGATGGCGGCCTCCACCTCGCCGAGGCGGCGGAACGTGGCTCGGCTCCCGGCCACGACGTGGGCCGGGAGATCGGCCCCGGCCAGCAGGCGGTCGATCGAGGACCACGACCGATGATGCTCCAGGGTCTCGGCCGCCACCGTGACCCTGGTCGAGGCCAGCGAGCAGCGGCGGACCTCCTCGGCCGTGACCGACCAGCCGTCGACCGCCAGGTCGTCCAGGCCGGCCACGATCTCGTCGAGCGGCGCCCCGAGCCCGACCAGGGCGCCGAGGACCATGTCGCCGGACGCCCCGAAGCGTGGGTCGAGCCACAGTATCCGGGAGGGTCGAGGCGTCCCGCCGGTCATCAGTCCCGGCCGGTCTGGCGGAGGATGCGGTGGGCGGCGCAGGCCGCCCCGTACCCGTTGTCGATGCCGATGACGGCGACCCCGGGGGCGCAGCTGGTCATCATGCCGGCCAGTGCGGTCATGCCCTCGAAGGCCGAGCCGTAGCCGACCGAGGTCGGCACCGCGATCAGCGGCTGGGCCACCAGGCCCCCGAGCACGGTCGGCAACGCCCCCTCCATGCCGGCGACCGCAACGATCACCGACGCCGGTTCCAGGTCCGGGAGGGCATCGAGCAGGCGATGGAGCCCGGCCACGCCGACGTCGACGATCTGGTCGACCCGGTGACCCATCGCCTCGAGCGTCAACCGGCACTCCTCGGCCACCGGCAGGTCGGAGGTCCCGGCCGCGACCACGGCGGCGACCGCTCCGGTCGACGGCCGGTGGCGCCAGGTCAGCGTGGTGCCGGCGTTGGCAACCGGGTCGAGCTCGGCCAGGGCGGCCTGCTGGTCCGGGGTGGCTCGGGTCGCGATGACCGCATCGTCACCCTCGGCCAGCATCCGGGCCACGATGTCGACGCACTGGGCCGTGGTCTTTGACGCGCAGTAGACCGCCTCCGGCAGGTCGATGCGTTGCCCCCGGGCGAGGTCGAGCCTGGCGTCAGGACCCATCGGCCCCGGCCCTGGTCGTGGTCGGCACCAGGCCCTGGTTGAGGTTGCCGCTGCGGAGTCCG
Organism: Actinomycetota bacterium; assembly: GCA_039029715.1. Taxonomy (GTDB): domain Bacteria; phylum Actinomycetota; class Acidimicrobiia; order Acidimicrobiales; family SZUA-35; genus JAHELU01. The sequence goes on from JBCCFN010000213.1 coordinate 4,127, forward strand.
GCCAGGTCCAGGGTCACGTAGCGGTAGCCGGCGGCACCGACATCGGCCACCAACCGGTCCGCCAGCTTGACCGCAAGGCCGAGCTGATCCGGTGGGACCTCGATCCGGGCGGTGTCGTCGTAGTGGCGGACCCGGACATCGGCGAACCCGAGGTTGCGGACCGCAGCCTCGGCCCGGTCGACCCGGGACAGCAGCGGCACCGTGACCGGCGTGCCATACGGGAGCCGGCTCGACAGGCAGGGCATGGCCGGCCGGTCCCAGACCTCGAGGCCCCAGTGCCGGGCCAGGGCCCGAACGTCGGCCTTGGTCAGCCCGGCCTCGACCAGTGGGAACCGAGCGCCCCGGGCCGCCGCCGCCTCCTGTCCGGGGCGGTGGTCGCCAAGGTCGTCGACGTTCACCCCCAGGGTCACGATGGCGCCGGCGGGGCCGTCCTCGATGCTGGTCAGCTGGTCCATCAGTGCCGATTTGCACCAGTAGCAGCGGTCGGTGTCGTTGGCCACGTACCGCTCATCGGCCAGTTCGTTGGTGGCAACCGCGGCCCACGGGATCGACCACCGGCCCGCCAGCTCGCGGCACTCGTCGAGTTCGCCGGTGGCCAGCGAGGCCGAGTCGGCGGTGACGGCCATCATGTCGTCACCGAGCACCCGGTGGGCGGCCAGGGCCAGGAGCGCGGAGTCGACCCCGCCGGAGAAGGCGACGATCACCGGCCCGATGCTGGCCACCACCGTCTCGAGCCGACGGGCAAGCGCCTCGGGATCTGCGGTCGCGGCGGCGTCTGCGAGGGGTCGGGATGCGGACTCGGTCACGACCTCACAGGGTACAAGCGGTCCCCGGGGCCATCACAGGCGGCCGCAGCCGACCGCGACTGGCCGCCGTCCGATGTTGATGGAACGGACGCTCGATCCCGCACGGCGTCGTGGCGATTGGCACAATGGCACGAATGGGGACCAGTCGAGAGCGTAAGAACAGCCGAAGCGGTCAAGAGACCCGCGACCGCATCATCGACGCGGCGTTGGAGACCGTTCGGGTCGAGGGGCTGGTCGGGACCAGCGCTCGGGCGATCGCTCGGACCGGCAACTTCAACCAGGCCCTGGTCTTCTATCACTTCGGCTCGATCGACGAGCTGTTGCTTGCCGCTCTGGAACGGGCAAACCGGCGCCGGATCGAGCGATTCCGGGATCGACTGGCCGCGGTCGACAGCCTCGAAGGTCTGGTCGAGATCGCCGGCGACCTCCACGTCAACGAGGACGATCCGGATCATCCGGCCCTGGTGGCCATCGTGGCCGGCTGGTCGTCGAGCTCCGAGATGGGCAAGCGGGTACTCGTCCCACTCCAGGAGTGGGACGAGCTCGTGGAGGCGGCCCTCCAGCGGGCGCTTGCCGGGACGCCGTTCGCCCAGATCGTGCCGACCAAGGACATGGCCCACGCCATCGCCGCCATGTTCATCGGGATCGAGTTGATCAGTCGGCTGGACCGTGACGACGAGCGGACCGACTCGCTGTTCGCCGCCCTGTCGACCGCGGCCAAGCTGGCCGCTCCCATCCTGGATGGGATGCGGGCCAACTCGGTCACGGCGGCGGCCAAGAACTGACGGCCTCCGAGGCGGCCCGATCAGCCGCCGGCCGCCTCGGTCAGCTCGGCCCGCCAGGTCTCCTCGTCGACAATCCGTAGCTGCTCGGCCAGCTCGATCGTCTGGTCCTGGGGTTGGCCACCGATCATCAGCGCTGCGGTGCCGGGGGTCGGGGACCAGACGAGGATCGTGGGAGACCAGCCGAGCGTTTCCGCCTCGCCGAGTCGGGAGTCGAACGCCCAACCCGTCCGTCCACCGACCGCGACCGGCTCGACCCGGGGAACCTGGAACTCGCCGGCCATGAACAACGCCGCCGCCTCCTCGGTTCCCGGCTCGGTCGTCAACGTGACCAAGGTGAAGAGCGGCGCCTCCGGGAACTCGTCCCCGGCCGGCTCGGCGACGGCAACCGTGATCAGGGCCGGCACCATGTCGTCGAGGTCGGGGACCTCCCCGAAGGTCGTCAGTCCGCCCTCGGTCCCGGCGAAGATCAGCCGGTCCCCGTCAACCGACGTGGCAGCCACGATGGCAGCCAGCTCGGGATTGTCGAGCTCGGTCTGGTAGAGGATGTAGCGTCGGTCGTCGAGGATCTCGACCACCCCCTCGTCCCGCGAGTCGTAGATTGTCCGCCCCGCGACGATCTCGAAGTCGTCCAGGTTGACGTCGAAGGTGCCGTCCTGGGTGGTCAGTTGGATCGAGACGAGGTCCTGACGATCCTGGTCGATCGCCGAGGCGTCGCCCGATGCCCGGTAGGCAACCACGGCGTGCCCGTCGCCACTGGTCGTCACCTCATCGCCGGCCGAGAAGTCCGGTGGTCCGGTCCAGGTGCCGGCCGGCGGGAGTAGGTACAGGGGGCCGTCACCGAGGTCGATCGGGGGTTCGGCCGTCGGCTCGCCTGCCGCCTCGGTCTGCTGATCGGGGGTGTCGGCCAGGATCAGCCCGCCGACCAGGACCGCAGCGATCACGGCGGCGGCCGCCAGCCACGACCCCCGGCCGGTCCAAGCCGAGCGGTCAGGCTCGGTCGGCTGGGGTGGCGCGGTGCGGAGCCTGAGCGGGGTGGCGGGGGCGATCGGTTCGGTCTGGTCGGCGACCGCCCGCAGGGTGGCGGTCAGGCGGGCTTCCATGTCCTCGATGGTCTGGCTCATCGGGTCACCTCGTTTCGGAGCTTGTCGAGCGAGCGGTGGATCAGCGATTTGACGGTGCCCTCCCGCTCCCCGAGGATCTCGGCGATCTGGCGGATCGAGAGATCCTCGTAGTAGCGAAGGACCAGTACGGTCCGGTGCCGGGGCTTGAGGCGGTCGAGGGCCCGCCAGGTCTCGTCCAGTTCCGGTGGGAGCTGGAGGCGTTCGTCGACCCCGATCTCGGTGACCTTGCGGCGCTCGGTGCTCCGTCGCCGGAGTGCGCCGTAGCACCGGTTGATCACGGTCCGTCTCAGGTAGGCGCCGGGGTTCTCGATCTCGTCCAGCCGCTGGTAGACGGTCACGAAGGCGTCCTGGACCAGCTCCTCGGCCAGCGGGGTGGAGCCGGGCCAGCCGGAGCATGGCGTGATACTCGGACCGATAGAGGGCATCGATCCGGTCTCGGTTGTTCACCGGACCGGTGTCGGCCACCATTGAAGAGCTGACTCTCGCATGCTGCACAGTCCTACGACGCGTGTGGTCGGCCAAAACGTTGCAGTGATTCTGGTCGGTCAGGACCAAGATCCTCTGAATCGAACAGACGTTCGATTTTGTCGTTGGGGATCGGTAGCCTCGGGCCATGGGCTGGCAGAACCCTCCCGTCCCGTGGCGGGCCATCGAGCAGGCCCTGTCCGATCGGCCCGAGGTCCGTCGGCCCTACCCCGGAGCCGACGGGGACGCCGGTGGTGGGGGTGGGGATGATCCGGACCGTCGGGGCGTCGAGGGTCGCCAGCACCCGGACGCCATCCCCTTCGGCCCCGGTGCTAATGGTGGTGACAGTCCGGCCTGGTCCTACAAGCGGCCGACCTATCAACGGCCGGACGACATCCGGGTCGTCCCGTCGACCGTCCCCTATGCCGAGTTGCACTGCCACTCCAGCTTCAGCTTCCTCGACGGGGCGTCGTCGCCGGAGGAGCTGGCCGAGGAGGCGGCCCGGCTGGACCTCAAGGCGCTGGCGGTCACCGACCACGACGGCTTCTACGGGGTGGTCCGGTTCGCTGAGGCGGCCCGGGCGGTCGGGCTGCCGACCGTGTTCGGGGCGGAGCTGACGGTAGACAAGCTCGACGTCTCGCCCGGCCAACCAGACCCGGACGGCACCCACCTGTTGGTCCTGGCTCGGGATCCGGTCGGCTACGGGGCGCTGGCCCGGGTCATCAGCGAGGCCCAGCTGGCGGGGGAGAAGGGCGCTCCTCGGCTCACCATGACCGACCTGGACCGCTGGGTCACCGATGCCGAGGTCGCCCACTGGCTGGTCCTGACCGGTTGTCGGAAGGGGGCGGTGCCCCGGGCGCTCGATCGGGAGGGGCCGGGGGCGGCCGCCGTCGCCCTCGACGGGCTGATCGACCGGTTCGGCCGCTCGAACGTTGCGGTCGAGCTGTGGGATCACGGGGCGCCGCTCGACTCGGCCCGCAACGACGCCATGGCCGACCTGGCCATCCGGGCCGGGGTCGAGCCGGTGGCGACCAACAACGTCCACTACGCCGCCCCAAATCGCCGGCAGCTGGCCATGGCCCTTGCCGCGGTCCGGGCCCGGCGGTCCCTCGACGAGATGGAGGGGTGGTTGACCGCAGCATCGAGCGCCCACCTCCGTTCCGGGGACGAGCAGGCCCGCCGGTTCGCCCGCTACCCGGGGGTGGTGGAGCGGGCGGCCGAGCTCGGGTTCGACTGCGCCTTCGACCTGTCCCTGGTCGCCCCGCAGCTGCCGCCGTTCCCCTGCCCGGACGGCCTGTCGGAGATGGGGTACCTCCGGCGGTTGGTCGAGGAGGGCGGGGTCCTGCGCTACGGGCCCCGGTCCGCTCCCCACGTCCGGGGGGCATGGGAGCAGCTCGACGCCGAGTTGGACCTGATCGAGCACCTCGGCTTCCCCGGCTACTTCCTGGTGGTGTGGGACATCGTCGATTTCTGCAACCGCAACGGGATCCTCTGCCAGGGACGAGGGTCGGCGGCCAACTCCGCGGTCTGCTACGTCCTCGGGGTGACCAAGGCCGATGCGGTGTCGCTCGGCCTGCTGTTCGAGCGGTTCCTGTCCCCGGAGCGTGACGGGCCGCCGGACATCGACCTGGATATAGAGTCCGGCCGCCGGGAGGAGGCGATCCAGTACGTCTATGAGCGTCACGGTCGTCGGCACGCGGCCCAGGTGGCGAACGTGATCTCCTACCGGGTCAAGTCCGCCGTCCGGGACGCGGCCAAGGCCCTTGGCTACGCCCCCGGCCAGCAGGACCGGTTCTCAAAGAGCATTGACTTCGGCTCCTGGGGCTACGCCCCGGGAGCTGGAGTGGGGGGGGGGGGCGCACCGACCGGGCCCCACCCCCCAAAAACCCCCGAACGGGGGGGGCGGTGGGACCCCGGGAAAAAACCCCCCCCCCCCC
>JBCCFN010000214.1:0-9218 GCA_039029715.1 Actinomycetota bacterium
CGCTCACCGAGCGCGTCGAGCTCGGCCGGGTCATGCCCGAACACGTCGAGCCACACGAACGCCCCGTCGGCCAGGCACCGATCGAGTTCCTCGTAGGGTTGGGACGACAGGGCGGCGTCGGCGGCGCCGCGGACGAGGATCCGCCGGCTCACCGCCGCCCCCTCGACCCGGTCGGGTTCACCCCACCGCCACCGGATCCGGTTCGAACTCCAGCCGGCCGTGGTCCAGGCCGGGCAGCACATACCGGGCGAACAGGTCGCACTCCGCCAGGTGGGGATAGCCGGACAGGATGAACGCCTCGACCCCGGCGGCCTCCAGTTCCTTCAGCTTGTTCAACACCTGGTCCGGGTCCCCAACGATGGCGGCCCCGGCCCCGGAGCGGGCCCGACCGACCCCGGTCCACAGGTGACGCTCCACGTACCCGTCGTCTCCTGCCGACTCTCGAAGCTCGGCCTGCCGGGCCACCCCGGCCGAGGCCGAGTCGAGCGACCGCTGCCGGATCTCCTGGCCAACCTCGTCGTCGAGCTTCGACAGTAGGCGGTCGGCTGCGGCCCGAGCCTCGTCCTCGGTGTCCCGGACGATGACGTGGGACCGCCACCCGTACCGGAGTGAACGGCCCTTGGCCGCAGCCCGGGCGTTCATGTCGTCCATGACGTTCCGGACCTTGTCGGTGGTGTCCGGCCACATCAGGAACACATCCGCCCCCGCCGCCGCACAGTCCCTCGCCGCCGGTGACAGGCCACCGAAGTAGAACAGCGGGCTGCGGCCGGAGACGGTCCGGATCCGTGGCGGGTCGATGGTCAGGTTGACGAAGTCGCCGGCGTAGTCAAGGGCCCGGCCATCGAGCAGCTCCCGGAGGGCGTACATGATCTCGGTCGACCGCCGGTACCGAGGCTCGGAGTCGAGCTGCTCCCCCGGCATGTCTGACGAGATGATGTTGACCGTCAACCGGCCCTCGAGGATCTGGTCGACCGTTGCCAGCTGGCGGGCCAGCTGCGGCACGATCAGCTCGCCACACCGGACGGCGAGCAGCAACCGTATGTGTTGGGCCAACGGGGCGATGGCCGCCGCGAACGCGGTGTTGTCGATACCGAGGGCGTACCCCGACGGCAACAGCACGTTGTCGTAGTCGTGGCGATCGGCGGCCAGGACGATGTTCCGGCAGTGCTCCCACGAGCTCTGGAGCTGGGGGTCCGGCTGTCCGAGGAACTCGTAGTCGTCGTCGCACAGGGCGCTGAACCAGCTGACCTCGACCGTCATCGTGCGTCCTCCTCGGTCCGTTCCATGACCTCGGCCAGGTCGACGGCCCGGCCCTCCTCGATCGATCGGTGGGCTGCGACGCCCATCGCCACCGACCACAGGCCGTCCTCGATGGTGACCGGCACCTCGGCCCGGCCCTCGATGGCGGCGATGAAATCCAGGTGCTCCAGGTAGCTGGAGCCGTGGTGGAGCCCCTGATAGGCGATGTGGCTGTCGTCGACCTTCTGGTCGGCGACGTCACCGACCCAGTGCTCGCCCCGAACGCCGAGCCGGAACACCCCTTCGGGGAGGAAGGCCTCGACCTTGCCGGCATCACCGACCACCGAGATCTCCTCCTGGTAGCGGGTCGCCTCGGCGAACATGCACAGGTCGAGCATGGCCCGCCGGCCGGACGGATACTCCACGATGACGTAGGCGTTGTCCAGGATGTCCGATGGCCGCCCGTCGTAGACCTCGTCCAGGTGGTTCACATCCTGGGCCCCGGAGGCCATGACCCGGGCGGGTCGCTCGTCGAGCACCAGGTTCATCAGGTCGAAGAAGTGGCAGCACTTCTCGACCAGGGTCCCCCCGGTGTTTGCGGACAGCCGGTTCCAGTCGCCGACCTTGACCCGGAACGGGAACCGGTGCTCCCGGATGGCGACCATCCGGACCCCGCCGACCGCACCGCCGGCCACCTGCTCGATCAGGTGGGCCACCGGCGGCATGTAGCGATACTCCAGGCCGACCTGGACGACCCGGTCCGGGAACTGCGGTGCGGTGGCGGCCACCAGGTCGGCGACGGCCAGACAATCCTGGACCGTTGTGCACAGCGGCTTCTCGATCAGGACGTGGACGCCGGTGGACAGCACGTCCTCCAGTACCGCCCGATGGGTGTGGTTGGGGCTGGAGATGACCACCGCATCGACCTCGCCGGCGGCCAGCAGGTCTCGATGATCTGCGAAGGCGGCGACCTCGGGCGGCACATCACCCGGGTCCCGGCCATCGGCCACTGCGGTCCGGCCGGTGTCGAGCGAGTCCGGGTGGGGATCGCTGATCGACACGACGTCGGCGCCGTCGATGGCATTGATGTTGTGGATGTGCTCGGTGCCCATCATCCCGGTGCCGATCATGCCGTACCGGATGGGGCCGTTCGAGCCGCCGGCGTGCGGCGGCTCCTGGGGCGTTAGGTCTGTCATCGGGGGTTCAGGGTACTCACCCCAGGCCAGACCCGATTCGGGTATTTCGGCCCCCACCGGGTCCGCTCAACGACGAGCGGCCGGACTCCCGAGGCCCTTGCGGATGGTGAGGAACGCCGCCACCGCCAGTAGGGCACCGACCGCCAAGACCGCGACCCGGGCGATACCGACCGGGTCCTCGAGGCCGGCGTCGACCCAGCCCCGTTCCCCGTCGTCGAGGGCGTCGACCAGCAGCGACACCGGGTTCTGGCCGTCCCCCTCGTCAACGGTCACCGTCAACAGCACCGATGGACGGAACGGATCGTCATCGGGGTCGGCGACCGCGACATGGGCGAACAGTGCGGTCTGGCCCGGCTCACACCGTCGGTCTCCACCGAGGGCGGCTCCGGCATCGAGGCCGGCGACGAGCGCCTCCTCCAACGATGCGCCGGCCGCCATCGCCGCATCGAAGGCAGCCAGGGTCTCGTCGACGGCTCTTGCATCGGCCAGGAGGTTGCCCTGGGCAGCTGCGGTCTCGGTCGTCCAGTCCCAGCTCGCCGCCTCGACGTCCGTCCCGGTGTAGCCGGCGGTCGGCCCGCCGGCACCGGTCCGCTCGACCGTCGGCAGCAGGGCGACCCCGTACTGCCTGGCGGTCGGTTGCTCATCGAGTTCGAGGATGGCATCGATGGCGTCCTGCGGCCCGAAGCCGTCTCCCAGGAGCTGACGGAGGCCGATCGGGGCGTCCGGGTCGATGTTGCCCTGGGTGACCGCCGCTCCGGTGCCGGGGACGAGGACGACCGGGACCAGGACCTGGTCCGGCTCCCCGAGCAGTCCGGAGGGGACGCAGGAGGCCATGGCCGCCCCGACCCGCCCGGTCGCCGGGTCGACCGCAGCGATCGACCAGGTGGCGCCGGCCGGCCCGGCCCACAGCAGGCCAATCAGGCAGACGAGCAGGATCAGGGCGGCTCGGGGGAGGCGACGGGTCGATGTCGATCGCAGCCGGAGGGTCACGGGTCGCAACCATACCCAGTGCCGCCGACCGAGCCCGGACCGGGCGGGGTCGATGCCGATGGTTCGCCTGCGGCGTCCCGATCGGTGATGATGGCGGCCATGATCGACCTCACAGACAAGGTGTTCATCGTCACCGGCGGCAACGGCGGGATCGGCCTCGGGATGGCCGAAGGGATCGTGCAGGCCGGCGGTTCCGTCGTGATCTGGGGCCGCAACGAGGACAAGAACGGCGCCGCGGTCGAGCGACTGACCGAGCTCGGTGGCTCGGCGACCGCCCACGTCTGCGACGTGGCGGACGAGGCGGCGGTGGTGGCGACGATGGCCCGATCGGTCGCCGACTTCGGCCGGCTAGACGGGTTGTTCGCCAACGCCGGGCGAGGCGGGACCGGGACCCCGTTCCTCGAGCTCCCGCTCGAGGAGTGGCGGGCGGTGATGGCCACCAACCTGGACGGGGTGTTCCTGACCCTCCGGGAGGCGGCCCGCCGCCTGGTCGAGCAGGGCGAGGGCGGGAGCCTGGTCGCGGTGTCTTCGACCTCGGCCATCCATGGTGCCGCCGGCAACGAGGCCTACGGCACGGCAAAGACCGCCCTGAACGGACTGGTCCGGGCGCTGGCGGTCGGTCTCGCCCGTCATCGGATCCGGGTCAACTCGCTCCTGCCGGGCTGGACGGTCACCGACCTGGCGTCCGGGGCGTTCGAGAACGAGGTCTTCCGGACCGCGACGACCAAGCGGACCCCGGTCCGGCGGTGGGCAGACCCGGCGGAGTTCCGGGAGGTCGGCGCCTACCTTGCCGACCCGTCCCAGACCTACCACACCGGCCAGGAGATCTGCGTCGACGGCGGCTACACGGTGTTCTAGCACCGGCCCGAGGAATCAGCGGGCGGCCACGACGGCGACCTCGAGCCGCCAGGTGTCGGTGGCCAGGGCTGGGACCGGGACCAGGGTCGAGGCACAACGATGACCGCCGAGGGCTCGGTCCCTGGCCGCCATGACCGGCCCGAGGTCGTTGCCGACGACCACGTAGGTCTGGACCGAGACGATGTCGGCGGGGGCCAGCTCGGCCTCGGCCAGCAGCACCCCGATGGTGGTCCAGACCGCCTCGGCCTGATCGGCCAGGCCCTCCGGAACCGACCCGTCGGGCCGGACCGGCCCGATGCCCGAGGTGTGGAGCAACCGGCTCGGCTGCTCGCTGATCGTCGCCAGGGCATAGTTGGCAGACGGGGGGCCGGCACCGGTCGGTGTCAGTTCGCGGTTCACCGGCCCATAGTGGCACGATGCAACCCATGCCGTTGGACCCCCTGTCCTCGTTTCGCCTCGACGGTCGGGTCATCATCCTGACCGGCGCCAGCTCCGGGCTCGGCAACCGGTTCGCCCGGGTGCTGCGGGCCGCCGGAGCGGACGTCGTGATCGCCGCTCGACGGGCGGAACGGCTTGCCGAACTGGCAGACGGTGATGACCGTGTCGTCGCCGTGCCGTGCGACGTCACCGCCGACGGGGCCGCGGGTGAGCTGGTCGCCGCCGCGCTCGACTCGTTCGGCCGGATCGACGGCGTGGTCAACAACGCCGGGATCTCCCGGGTCCTCCCGGCGATCGACGACGATGTCGACGACTTCCGGGGGGAGCTTGAGGTCAACCTAGTGGCACCGTACGAGCTGGCTCGGGCCGCCGCCCGGTGGATGATCGGCCAGGGGTCGCCCGGCTCGATCGTCAACGTCGGCTCGGTCCTCGGGCACGGGGGCGGTGGTCGGTTGAAGGCCCCGGGCTACACCGCGGCCAAGGGCGGGCTCCACAACCTGACCCGGGAGCTGGCCTCCCAGTGGGCCAGGCGGGACGTGCGGGTCAACGCCATCGCCCCTGGCTGGTTCTCGACCGAGATGAATGCCGAGATGTTCGGAACCGACGGCGGCATGGCCTACATCGTCGACAACACGCCGATGGGTCGACCGGGCGCGGATGGCGAACTGGACGGGGCGTTGCTGTTCCTGCTGTCCGGGGCCTCGACGTTCGTGACCGGCCAGATCCTCTACGTCGATGGTGGCTGGACCGCGATCTGAGTGATCTTCGACGCCCCCGACCGGTCCGATAACGTGGGTCTGGCATGAAGATCTTCCTCGTACGGCACGCCCACGCCGGCCAGCGATCACCCGGGCATCGAGACATCTACCGACCCCTGTCGGCCGAGGGACAGGACCGGGCCCGGCAGCTGGCGTCGGTGTTGGCGGACCAGCCGGTCGATCGGATCATGGCCAGCCCCGCCACCCGGTGCGTGCAGACGCTGCAGCCGCTGGCCTCGGCGAACGACACCGAGGTCGAGGAGTGCCAGGAGCTGTGGGAGGGTTCGAGCATCGACGAGGCGATGGCGGCCCTCAGCGCCGATGATGGCGAGGTCGTCGTTGCCTGCTCCCACGGGGACATCATTCCCGGGGTCATCGAGCGCCTCGGCGCCCTGGACGTCCCGATCAGCGGGCGGGGGTGTGAGCTCGGCTCGATCTGGATCCTGGACCGGGTCGACGGACGCTGGGCCGGCGCCCGTTATGCCGGAACCGGGGCCGACCTCGACAGCCGGGTCTGACGCTCAGCCGCAGTTGTTGCGGGCCGCGATGTCCGCCGTCTGCTGGACGAAGAACGGCGGAGGATCGAGCGAGAGCAACACCGACAGCTCGCTGCAGGCGATGGCCGATTGACCGAGCCGGTCGAACACCACCGCCCGGAAAGCCCGGGCATCGATGAAGTCCGGCTCGACCTCGACCGCACGATCGAGGTAGGTCAGCCCGGCGTCCAGCAGGCCGGCCGCCTGTTGCTCGTCCTCGGCCGAGCCGGTGGTCAACACCAGATACCAGCCGCGGTAGGTCAAGGCCTCGGCGTTGTCGGGGTCTCGGGCCAGGACCTCGTCCAGACACTCCAGGGACGGGACGATCTCGCCCTGGGCCGCCAGCTCCTGGCACTCGAAGATTCGTTGTCTCGGAGACACGGTCTCGCCGGTCAGGACCCCGTTGACACCACGCTCCCCGACCGAACGGGCCAGTAGGAAGCCGGCGCCGATGGCGAACACCACCACGGCAGCGATCGTGAGCGGGGTGAACCGGCGGCGGCGCTCGGCAACCAGGGCCTCCTGGCTCCTGAGCCGGCGCATCGTGTCCGCCACCCGCACGGTGTAGTCGTCTGACAGCGTCCGGTAGTCGTCCTCGTCGAGGTCACCGGCCTCGAACTCGGCATCGAGGTCCTTGAGCGACGCCAGCTGCTGGGCCAGCTCCTCCTCAAGCGCGGCGACCCGATCAGGGTCGTAGCCTCCTCGGCGACCGGACCGGGACGCGGGTGACGCCGCCGTGTCGCTCACGGCCCGGCTCCGCCAGCCCCCGTGTCCTCGCCGGCCGAGGTCCCCAGGGCCTCGGCAACCAGCGCCCGATCCTCGGCCGAGGGATCGCGGTTTCGGCCACGGTTCCGTGTCACCGCCGTGGCGACCCCGAGCGCCCCGACCACGACCAGGACGACCGGCAGGACCCAGACCAGGGTGGAGATCCCCTCGGCCGGCGGGTTGAGCAGGACGTCTGCGTCGTAGGCCTGGATCAGGTCGTCACGGATCTCCCGATCGGAACGGCCGGCGGTCACGCTGTCCGAGATGAACCGGCGGATGTTGGCCGCCGATGCGGCGTTTGAGTCACCGACGCTCTGTCCGGTACAGGTCGGGCAGGCGAACGAGGCCGACAGCCGCTGAACCCGCTCGGCGTCCGTCTCCACACCGCCACCGTCGACACCGGCAACGACCAACAGCGCAAGCGCGGCCACCGCCAGGCCGACCCAGGCGATCGATCGCCGGCGGGCGGCCTCGGCTCGGCCCGCCGTCATGCTGCGGCCTCGATGAACCGGACGATCTCGGTCGCTCGGACCTCGCCCTCGATGTGCATCACGACCTGGCCCGCCGGCGAGACCAGGAAGGTCTCCGGGATCTGGACCACCTGGAACTCGACCGGGACCTCGGGGCTGTTCAGCACCGGCCAGGTCCCGCCCCGTTGCTCGAAGAACGCATCGACCGCCGGAACCGGGTCGTTGAACACCACCGACACCAGGGTCAGCTGGCCGTTCTCGGCTCCCCACCGCTCGAGATCGACCAGATCCGGATGCTCGTTCACACAACCCGGGCACCAGGTGGCGAAGAAGTTGACCAGGACCCAGGAGCCCCGGTGATCGTCGATGTCGAAGGTCCGCCCGTCGATGGCCACGCCGGACACCTCGGGGGCCCGCTGCCGTAGCAGGGCCGAGACCCCGCCCTCGTCATCGTCGTCCGGGGCGAAGGCGAACAGGGCGACCAGTGCGACCAGGAAGACGCCGACGACGATCGCCGCCTTTCGGGCCGGGCCCGTTCCGGCCGGTGGCGGCGCGGTGACCTCGTGATCGACCGGGGCGGTCACCGGGCCAGCTCCGCCCGAGCGAGCTCAGACACCGACCACCGTCGCATCGGCCGAGTCCTCGTCTTCGGTACTGCCGTCGTTGGCTGTCTCGCCGGTGGTGTCTGCGGGTTGCGCCGGCGGAACGGCCGCCGCACTCGCATCGTCCAGGTCGAGCGCCACCGGCGCAGACACCGGCTCGGTCCCACGGCGACGCTTACCCGGGAACAGGGCCAGCACCGACCCGATGGCCATCAAGACACCGCCGGCCCACATCCAGACCACCATCGGTCGGATGATGACCCGGAGGCGGATCGAGTCGTCTTCGGCGTCGGGGATGGTGTCGAGCACCAGGTACACGTCCTCGGCGATGCCGGACCGGACAGACGGGGTCGGCACCGGGATCCCCTGGAGGCGGAAGTTGGTGATCGCCGGGGCGTAGACGTCCTCACCGTCGATCTCGATCAGGGCGAAGACCCGGACCCGGCGATCGTTCTCGTCGGCTCCGGCCTCCAGGTAGGTGAACTCACGACCCTCGATCACGGCGGTCTCGCCCTCGTCCAATTGGACGGTCCGGTCACTCTTGTAGGACTCGCTTGCCGCCAGCCCGACCGCAAGCAGCACCACGCCGAGATGGACGATCATGCCGCCGTTGGTCCGTCCGAGGAAGCCCCGCCACCCCTGGCGCCTGGTGGCGAGCACCACCTGGCGCATCGCCGCCCCGCCGGCGAAGCCGCCGAGCCCGAACGTCACGATCGGGTACACGCCGCGACCGCCGAGCACCAGGGCGACCGCCATCGAGACCACGCCGGCGACCGCCGGCCAGAACAGCCGGGTCGACAGGACCTCGCCGGACGCCTTTCGCCACGGCAGGATCGGTGCGGTCGCCATCAGGAACAGGATGGCGAGGCCGATGGGGCGGCCCATCGAGTCGAAGTACGGGCGGCCGATCGTCAGCCGGCTGCCGTCCCATGCCTCGGCCACCAGGGGGAAGACCGTGCCGAGCAGCACGACGAAGGCCAGCGCCCCGAACAGCAGGTTGTTTGCCAGGAACGAGGCTTCGCGAGACAGCGGGGCATCGATGGCGCCGGGCGACCGGAGCCGGTCACCCCGCCACCCGATCAGCCCGACGCTGACTCCGGCGGTGACGGCGAAGAAGACCAGCAGCCACGGCCCGACCGGACCGTCGCTGAAGGCGTGGACGGACTCGACAACGCCGGAGCGCGTCAGGAAGGTGCCGAGGATCGTCAGGCAGAACGTGGCGCACAGCAGTGACAGGTTCCAGACCCGGAGCATGCCTCGCCGCTCCTGGACCATGACCGAGTGGAGGTAGGCGGTGCCGGTCAGCCACGGCAGTAGCGAGGCGTTCTCCACCGGATCCCAGGCCCAGTAGCCGCCCCAGCCGAGC
>JBCCFN010000215.1:0-9176 GCA_039029715.1 Actinomycetota bacterium
GATCAGCAGCCGCTCGATCGTCGCACGACCGCCGGGGGCTGCGTCGGCCTCGGTCTCGGCTGCGGTGGCCAGGGCATCGACGATCAGCGCCGCCACCCGCTCCACGTTCGGCTCGGCCATCATCGACAGGTGGCCGCCGGGCGACTGGGCGATCGCCAGGCCGCCGACTGCGACGGTCCGCCAGCCCATGCCGTGGTCGAGCTGCAGCTCGGCGAAGGGGTCGTCTCCGGCCTTGATGACCAACATCGGTCCGGGGTAGGGGTCGAAGGTGTAGGCGGCCTGGGCACTGACGTTGTCCTCGATGAACCGGCGGACCTCCAGCCGGTGATCGGCTCGGATGCCGAGCCGGTGCCGGACCGCCAGGCTTGCCCGCTCGGTGATGCGGCGATCCCGCTTGGCCTGGTGATCGGCCTGCTCGGTCAGATAGCGGGCCGGGTCCATCCGGGCCCGGTCGAGGTGGGCGGTCATTCGCCGGCCGATCGAGGGCATGGCGGCGCCGGCGTCCGGACCGAGTGCGTCGAACAGTGCCAGGAGTCGGACGGTCCGTCCGCGGGCTCTGAGCTGCTGAGCCAACTCGTAGGCCACGACGCCACCGAGCGAGATGGCGGCGAGCGATACCGGCCCGTCCGGGGCGACCCGATCGATGGCATCGGCGTAGGTGGCGGCAACGTCGTCGACCTCGGTCGGGCCGACGGTGTCGAGGTCGTCCGTCGGCTGACCGAGGCCGTACATCGGTTGGTCCGGCCCGAGACGGGCCGCCAGGGGCCGGAAGAACTCGCAGTCGATTCCGAGCACGTGGACGGCGAAGATCGGCGGTTTCGACCCCTCCGGTTGGATCGGGACCAGGAAACTGGTCGTCCGCTCCCGCTCCCGATCGCCGGCATGGAGTCTGGCCGCCAACGCCCGGGGGGACGGGGCATCGTAGAGCGTGGCGGCCGCGAGTCGGCGCCCGAGCCGGTCCTCGATGGCCAGGAGCAGTTCCATGGCCAACAGCGAGTGCCCACCGTGGTCGAAGAACGAGTCGTCCGCGCCGAACCCACCGACCCGCAGGGCGGTCCCGAACATGGTGGTCAGCTCCTCGACCAGGGCCGGCGGTGCCTCGCCGGTGTGTTCGTCTGCCACACTCCGGTCCCCATCGGCGGCGAAGTCGTGGCCGGCAGCCTGTGCCGGATCGCCCCGTCGGATGGCCAGGCCATCGGCCGCAGCACGGTCCAGCTTGCCGTTCGGGGTTCGGGGCAGCCGGTCGTGGAGCTGGTAGACGGCCGGGCGGATCGGGCCCGGCAGCCGGTCGGTCGCGTTGGCCCGGAGCGTGGCAACGACCGCCTCGCGGTCGGCGGACGGATCGACTTCGATGTGGGCGACCAGCCGGAGATCCCTGGTCGTCGCCGCAAGCAGGCCGGCGCGGAGGGCGGCGGCCGGGTCCGGCCAGGTCGCGGCCTCGGTCATCGCTCGGGACACTGCGGCCGGTGACAGGTCGGCCAGCAGCTCGTCTGTGGTCCGGAGGTCAGCGGCCACCACGACGGCCTCGGTCACGCCGGCGACCCCGCCGGCCAGCAGGGCGTTCTCCAGGTCCTCGGGCTCGGCCCGGACGCCGCCGACGTTGAGTTGGGTGTCTGCCCGACCGAGGAAACGAAGCGTGTCGCCGATCACGACCGCCCGGTCACCGGTCCGGAAGTAGCGGCGGTGCGGCCCGATGGCGGCCGCGGTCGCCGGGTCGATGACATCGACCGGGAGTTCGCCGAATCGTGCCGCCGTTGCGTCCGGGTCGTCGAGGTAGCCGGCGACGACGCCGGGGCCGCCGATGATCAGCTCGCCTACGACCCCGTCCGGCCTGACCGACCCGACCTCGTCGATGACGGCGACCCAGGCGCCGGGGATCGGCGGGCCGATCGGGACCACCCGCTCGCCGGGGCGGCAGTGGTGGGCGGTGGCCCACACCGTGGCCTCGGTCGGGCCGTACTCGTTCGTCAGCGCCGAACCCGGGGCGTGGTCGTGGTGGGCGGCCACCAGCGAAGGTGGACAGGCCTCGCCGGCCACGATCACGTGGTCCGGCCACCGGCCGGGATCGGCCGAGCCCGGCGTCGGTCCGAGCTCGGAATTGGCGATCGTCAGCAGGCCTCGGTACAGGGTCGGCACCATCAGCGTGTGGGACGGCACCGGCCCGTCTGCCCCGCTCATCAGGTGGTGGAGGGCCATCGGGTCGTGGGCCTGATCCTCGGTCGGGAGCACCACGGTGCCGCCGGTGGCGAGGGTCCAGAACAGCCCGACGATGCTGGAGTCGAACGCCGGGCTCGACACCATCAGGAAGCGGTCCGGCGCCCGGTCGTACACGCCGTCCCGAGCGTTGGTGCTGGCGGCAAGGGCCCCGTGGGTGACCGGCACCCCTCGGGGCCGCCCGGTCGAGCCGGAGGTGAAGATGATGTAGGCCGGGTCCTCGGGCCGGATGACCACCGGCGCCGGCCCGACCGCCTCCGAGCGGTCCGGGGGCGGCCCGCCGACCACGATCGGCTCGGGCACCAGATCCCGGTTGTCCTCGGTCACGAGGCCGACGTTCGCCCCCGCCGCCTCGGCGATCAGCTCGATCCGGCTCCGGGGATAACCGGGGTCGATCGGGACATAGGCGGCCCCGACCCGGTGGGTGGCGAGCATGGCGGCCACCAGGTCGGTCGATCGGGGCAGGCACAGCAGCACCGGGTCACCGCGGACCACGCCGGCCTCGGCCAGATCGGCGGCGATCCGATCGACCACGTCCGCCAGCTCGGTCCAGGTCACCGATCGCTCGCCGCAGACGACGGCGTCTGTGGCCGAGCCGGCGGCCAGGTTGGCCTCGATGGCGGTCGCAACCAGCCCGAGATCGGGGAGCTCCGGACCGACCAGGATCCGGCCTGGGCCGCCGGTGCCAGACGATTGGCCGGGACGGCCGGCCAGGGTCGCCAGCTCGACGTCGAGCCGGTCGAGCATGGCGGCGGCCAGCTCCGCCGGCACCACCGACCCCCGGTACTCCATGCTCAGGTCGACCGCATCCCCCCGGACCTCGACGAAGAACGTCATCGGCGCCACCGCGGTGCCGTTCGACAGGACCCGCTGGCTGACCCGCTGGTCGCCGAGCCGCAGATCGTCGAGGTGATCGAAGGCCATCAGGACCTCGAGTGCTGGCTCTGGCCGCCCCGCCTCCCGGCGGTCGGCCACGACGCTGGCCAGGGGATAGGTCCGATGGGCCAGGGCCTCGCCGACGGCGGTGGCCGCCGTCTCGGCCAGTGCCTCGGCCGGGGTGTCGACCTGGCACGGGACCCGGACCGGGACCGTGTTGAGGAAGTAGCCGACCAGGTCGGCGGCCGCCGGGTGGTTGCGGGTCGAGGTGATCAGGCCGATCTCGATCTCCGGTCCGGAGGCATGGGCCCTGACGGTCCGGGCCACCGCAGCCAACGCCAGGGCCGCGGCACCGGTGCGAGCGCCGTCCCGCAGGGTCCGGGCGTCGATGGAGGCCCGGCGGATCAGGAAGCCGTCCGGACCGGGGCTGTCCGGGGCGGCGATCGCCAGCCGGGCCGGCGGACCCTCGCCAGCGGCCAGCCAGTGCTCGGCGTCCGTCGGCTCCCGTGTCGCCGCCTGCCACGCCATGAATCCGGCGTAGTCGACCGTCGGCTCGACGACTGGGCGTCCGGCCAGGGCGTCGTCGACCTGGGCCCACAGCCGTTCGAAGCTGCCGGCGTCGGCGGCGGCGTGATGGGCGGCGAGCAGGATTGCGGTCGTGCCGTCATCGATCGGTTGGACGACGACCCGGAGCAGGGGGCCATCGTCGAGGTCGAACGGTTGCCGATGGGCGGCGGCCAGTACCGCCTCCACCCGGTCGGCGGCGACGGCCTCGGTCCGGAGGTCGACCGAGACGGCGTCCTCGGACCTCAGCAGACGCCGGGTGGTGCCATGGGTCCACCGCAGCGGCTGGTGGATGGCGGCCACGGTCCGCACCGCCTCGGCGAACGCCGGGCCGTCGACTTGGCCGTCGGCCAGGTACTGGCGGGCCACGTTGTACATGACGGCGTCCGGGCGCTCCGCCTGGTCGTACAGAATGGCGAGCTCGCCGGCCGAGCGGGCCGGGGCCTCACCGTCGGGGGTCCGGAACCGCCGTGGATCGTCACCGGCAGACGGCGGCTGGTCCCCCTGGGCCAGGAGCTCGATCGCCTCGGCCAGCGCCCGGGGTGAGGTGTTGGTGAACGCCAGGTCTTCGCCGAGCGAACGCTCGAGCGCATCGCCGAGCGCGACGATCATCTCGAGCGCAGCGAGCGAGTCGCCGCCGAGGACGAAGAAGTCGTCGTCCGGCCCGATCGGCTCGATCTTGAGGATCCGCTCCCAGACATCGATGATCCGGCGTTGCAGCGGGGTGGTGGCGGTCAACCGCAACGCCGGGCCCGGCCGGTGGACCCGATCCGGTGCCGGCAGAGCCCGGTCGTCCAGCTTGCCGTTGCCGGTCAACGGGATCCGGTCGACCGAGACGAAAGCGGCGGGGATGGCATGGGCGGGAAGGGACTCGGCCAGGAAGTTGCGGAGCTCGGCCGGGCTCGGCAGCGCCGCATCGTCGCTCGGCTCGACCCAGGCGGTGAGGACCTGCCGTGGCGTCGGGCGATAGCCGACCTCGTCGAGCATCCGGCCGACGTCTTCGAGGTCGAGCCGGTCGTCCAACTCCTCGATGGCCTCGTCCCTGGTCTTGTGGCCGAGCCGAACGTCCCAGGCGTACGGCACGGCGTAGTTGTGGTAGCCCTGCTCGGTCTGGTGGGTGTGGATCCCGGCGGCATTGATCAGGCAGTTGGTCGAGCGGCCGGTGTCGTCCGGGCGGGTCCAGGGCGCCCGCTGGTCGAGGAAGGTCAGCATCTCGGCCAACTCGACGTCGATGTAGCGGTAGAAGTCGAGGTACTCGACCCGATCGAACACGTCCCCGGACTCGAAGGCGTCCTCGGCGAACACCGAGGTGTCGAGCAGGCGGTTCGGCCCGTCGTCCGCCCGGTGATAGAGCTTGCGGGCCTCGAGCACGGCCCGGTCGATGGCGTCTGGGTCGAACCGGTTCTCGTCGAACTGCTGGGGGATCAGCCTGGTCTCGAACAGCTGGCCCCGGGACAGCCCGGTGACGATCAGGGGAGCTCCGATCTCGACCGCCCGGGCGGTGGCCAGGGTGTAGATCGCCTTGTAGCAGCCGTGGCAGACGTTTGAGTGGCGCTCGAGCGAGTCCCGGAAGATCTCGTTCATCGTCTCCGCCGTCGCGAACTCGTGATCGATACCGAGGTCGGCCACCGATCGGCGGACGTTGGCCTTTGCCCCCTCGGAGATGAACCCGTTGTCCAGGGTCAGGGCGTAGGGCCGGAACCCGAGCTCGACCAGCTGATACAGGGCGTAGGTCGAGTCTTTGCCCCCGCTGAGCAGGTGGAGGCAGTCGTGATCTCCGGTGGCCCGGGACCGGACGTCTGCCAGCTTGGCCCGGAGGTCGTCCGGGGTCCGGAACCATGACTGGGCGATCGGGGCGACCCGGTCGAAGTCGTGACAGGTCCCGCACACGCCGAGATCGTCGAACCGGATGCCGGGGACGTTGTCCGGGAGCCCGCACCGGACGCAGTGGGCGCTCGGCCTGGCCTCACGGGGCGACCACAACCGGACCGCGGTCCGCTCGATGGCCGGGTGGGCGTCCAAGGCGGCCTCGACCTCGACCGGTTCCAGCCGGATGCCACCGACCTTGACCTGCTCATCCCGTCGGCCGAGGTAGACCAGCCGCTGACCGTCCTGGAGCCGGACCAGGTCACCGGAACGGTAGAACCGGCGGCCCTCGACCTCGACGAACGGAGCGAGCAGCGCCTCGGTTTCGGCCGGGTCTCCAGCCGGGTCGACCAGGTACCCGGGGGTCAGCCCATCGTGGGCGATCAGCAGCTCGCCCGGCGCCCCGATGGGGACCCGCTGCAGGTGTTCGTCGACGACAACCAGCGTCACCCCTGGCGCCGGGCGGCCGATCGGGACGTCCGACTGCTGGTCGAGCAGGCCCGGTTCGACCAGATACTCCATGCAGCCGACGACCGCCTCGGTCGGCCCGTACTCGTTGAAGATCGCCAGGTCCGGCCTGGCGGCCAGGAGACGCCTGGCCAGTGCCGTGCCGAACGCCTCGCCGCCGACCACCAGGGTGTTGAGCCCATGGTCGTCCGGGAGGATCCGGACCAGGAGCTCGAGGTGGGACGGTGTGGCCTTGCACCAGGTGATCTCCGGCCTGGCGGCGATGGCCGACAGTCCGGCCGGTCCGTCGGCCTCGATGACGATCACACGACCGCCGGCCAGGATCGGCACGAACAGCGAGGTGATCGTCAGATCGAAGGTCAGTGCGCTGAACAGCGGGGCGATCGGTGGCGGACCGTCCTGGTCGACGTAGGCCTCCTCGGCGAACCGGAGATACCGGGCCAGGCCGACATCGAGAATGGGGACGCCCTTGGGTTCGCCGGTCGAGCCGGAAGTGAACAGCAGGTAGGCCTCGTGGTCGTCGCTGCGATGGGGGAGCGGGCCCGGTTCCGGGCCGGCCGACTCCGCCAACCGTTCGAGCTGATCGGCGGCAGACAGCACTAGGACGCAACCGGCCCTATCGGCCAGCCGCCGCCTTCTGACGACGGGAAGGGCCGGGTCGAGCGGGACGAACGACCCGCCGGCCCGGTGGACGGCCAGGATGGCGACGACCGCGTCGACCGACCGCGCCAGCTCGACGCCGACCCGAATCCCCCGGCCGACGCCTGCGGCCCGGAGCCCGTTGGCGATCGCCCTGGCCCGGTCCCACAGCTCGGCACCGGTCAACGAGCGGTCGGCGCCCTCGAGCACCACATCCGGTCCGCCGGCCAGCGCCCGTTGGAGCCGGACGATCGTCGACTCCGTCGGGGTCGGGAAGTCCCGGCGGTACTCCCACCGGCGGATCTGGTCCAGCTCGTCCGGTCCGCAGAGGGTTCGAGCCCCGACCGGCTGGTCCGGGTCACTGACCAGATCGGTCACGATCGTGATGAGGTGACCACCGGCCCGGGCCCGGTGATGGTCCTCGGAGCCGCCGAGGTTGAGGTCGAGGGCGAAGTCGAAGCCGGTGACCGGCCCGTCGGCATCGGCCACCTCGGCCGACGTCTCGCCGCTCGGGGCGTAGCGGGTCATCTGGACCCGCAGGAGGTGGTTGGCATCGATCGAGCCGGAGTGCAGCCAGGCGGTCGAGGACGGGTAGTCGCCGAACCGGTCCTGCTCGGCCCGGGGAATGACGTTCACGATCCCCTCGTAGTCGGCCGCCGGGGCGGTACCGGGCAGTGCATGGCGGAGCGTCTGGAGGATCGACCGGCCGACCCGGCGGTGGAGCTCCCGGTGGGTGTCGTCTGGCCGGATCTCGACGTCGACGGGGAAGACCTCCATCGTCGGTCCGATCAGATCCCGGGTCTCTGGCTCGTTCCGGTGGTGGATCGGCAGGCCGATGGCGAACCGGTCGGCTCCCCCGACCCGATGGAGGTACAGCGCAGTCGCCGTCACCAGCAGGGTCGACCAGGCCAGGTCGTCGGTGAGCATCCGGTAGTCGTTGCGGAGCCGGTCTTCGATGTCGGCGAGCAGCTGGGGGCCGAGCGGCAGGGGCAGGCGGGCCGCGTCTGGCGTCGGCTGCTCGACCGAGGTGTAGAGCCGACCGATGCGGGGGGCCGGCGGTCGGTCTTTCCAGAACCGGAGGGCTCGGTCTGCGCGGGGGTCCCCGCCGTCGTCCAGGCGGCGACCGAGCGCCCGTGACCAGGCGTAGTAGTCCGCGCCGAGTTCCGGCCGGCTGACCCGACCGCCGTTGGCCAGCGCCGCGAAGTAGACGTCGGCGGTGGCCCGGAAGACCATGGCAGACGACGTGGCGTCGGTGACGACGTGGTGGAGGTTGAGGTACCAGGAGGCGGTGCCGTCGGGGTGCGTGGCGATCGCCGAGTCGTACCCGGCGACGGTCAGATCCAGTGGGGCTGCACCCCGGGCCCGGGCCCAGGCCTCGACCTCGGCCGGGTCGACCGCGACGATGGCACTCGCCGGGGCCTCGGCCGCAGGCACCAGGGCGACCTCGGCGCCGTGACCGGTCAGCCTGGTCCGCAACACATCGGACGCTTCGACCACGGCGGCGAAGGATCGAGCCAGCAACTCGGCGTCGACGGTGCCATGGATCCTGCTGAGCAGCGGCATGTTCTGGACCGGGGCGTCCGGATGGTTGCGCTGGGATACCCAAAGCGACCGCTGCATCGGGGACAGGTGTCTGACCTCCCCGAGCCGTACCGGCACGCCGCCCACAGTGGGTTCGGTCTCTGTTCGTTGTCCCACGTACTACTTACTCTCCACCGTTCGTCCGAGCCGACGGGTTTCCCCCTGTCGTTTCGAACATCGATCGGCGGTTGGATGCGATTCGCTGCTCCGTCGCCCCCAGCAGCGATCGAGATCTGAATGCATCCGTTGCGTTGTCGACCGCCGAACGGTATCCATGATACTCGGAGAAGCTTTCGGGCTCCTCTGAACCGGTGGTGGAACCGGTTCCGGCGGACATTCCCGTTGCTTCGAGGACGCTTTGGTCTGGTCGGTGACCGTCGCCGGCGACCGTGGAGGAAGGCGATAGCGATGAACAGAGGCCCGTTTACTCGTGGGCGCAGCGTCATGCGACGCCCGGTTGCGGTCATGACGGCGGCCCTGCTGGCCGGCGTGATGGTGTTACTGACCGGCGGGCCGGCGTCGGCCCACAGCGGAAATGACTCCTACGTCTACCTGGACGTGACCGATTCCACGCTCGGCGGTCGGGCCGAGCTGCCGATCGCCGACCTGCGGGACGCCCTCGGCCTGGAACTCGAAGGCACAGACGACGAGATCCTGGCCGAGCTGGTTGCCAACCGTCCGGCCCTCAACGCCTACGCAGACGAGCACTTCGACGTCGGGGTCGGCGTCGCCGACGGTGCGGCCGAGTGGGCGCTGTCGTTCGAGGAGCCGGAGCTGTTCTTCTCGGACCTCCCCGAGGATGACGACAACTACATCGTGCTGCCCTTCACCGTCGACCCGAGCGGCGAGGTCCCCCGGACCTTCGACGTGCGGTTCGACCCGTTCCTCGACATCAACGATGCCAGCAACCACCTGCTGCTGATCAGCAATGACTGGGAGGCTGGCGTCATCGACAACGGGTTCGACGA
>JBCCFN010000216.1:0-9055 GCA_039029715.1 Actinomycetota bacterium
CGCGATCAGCCGGGACGAGATGCTCGACAACATCATGCTCTACTGGTGCAATGCCGCCGCCACCTCGTCGGCCCGACTGTATTGGGAGAGCTTCGGCCGCTACCGGCCGGGACCGGTGATCGTCCCGACCGGGGTCGCCGCATTCCCCAAGGAGATCCTGCCCTCCGCCCCGAGCTGGTGCGAGACCCTCTACCCGAACCTCACCCGGTGGACGGACATGCCAAGGGGCGGCCACTTCGCCGCCTTCGAGCAACCGGAGCTGTTCGTCGACGACGTCCGGGCGTTCTTCGCCGACCTCCGGTGAGCGAGACGACCGGCGGCCGGACCGGGCCGATCCTCGACCACTTGGCGCTGGCATCCAGACGGGCCTGGGACAACCTGATTCGATACGGCGACCAGTTCGGCGGGCGTTGGCTCGCCGGACCGACCGATCCGGCAGAGGATCCGTTCTACTTCTGCCATCTCGAGTTCGCCGGCGGCACGAAACTGGAGCTGCTCGAGCCCTACCCCGGACCGGGCAGTGACTTCCTGACCCGGTTTCTCCACCGCAATGGGCCGGGGCCCCACCACCTCACGTTCAAGGTCCAAGACATCGAGGCGGCGATGGCCACCGCCGGCGACCTCGGCTACCAGATCGTCAACACCCAGCTGGAGTCCGAGGACTGGAAGGAGGCGTTCCTCCACCCGAAACAGAGCCACGGCATCGTCATCCAGCTGGCCCAGCAGGGCCCGGACGCCGGCTGGGACGAACCGAGCCCGTTGCCGCCGACCGCTCAGCCGCAGGCGACGATCGTCGGCCTCACCCACCTGGTCACCGACCTGGATGCGGCGACGACGCTGTTCACCGACGGGCTCGGTATGACGGTGAGCCGTGAGGATGACGGCCCGATGGGCCGCTCGACCATCCTGACCTCCGGGCCCTGGCGGCTCCGGCTCGTCACCCCGTCTGCTCCGGGACCGGTCCAATGGCTCGGCGACCGGCCCGGTCGACTCCTGCAGATCGAGATGGAGGTCGACCACCCGGAACTGGTGGCGGACCTCCGGCCGATCGAGGGAGGATTCGAGCTCCCCCCGGACAAGAACCAGGGAACCCGGGTGCTGCTCCGGACCCGCACCGGCTGAGCCGTCAACCACACCGGCCGGCCACGCCCGGTGGCCGCCGGCCCTCGTGCTTGGCCGGTTACCATGACCGCCCTTGAGACTGTTGCTGACGGGGGCGAGCGGATTCTTCGGGCGGAACGTGGTCGAGCGGCTCGACCGGCTCCGGCGTGATCAAGGCGACGGTTTCGTCGACCTCGACCTCCATCTCACCGCCCGGCGTGCCGCGAGCGACGGGCGGTCCGGCACCACCATCCACCAGGTCGACCTGCTCGATCACGATGCGACCGCCGAGCTGGTGCGGACGATCCGACCGACCCACCTGTGCCATCTGGCCTGGGTCGGCCCGGAGCACACCGACCGGTATCGGACCCCGGAGAACCACCGGTGGGCCGAGGCCTCGATCGCACTGTTCCGGGCGTTTCGGGCCGCCGGTGGCAAACGGCTGGTCCATCTCGGCTCGTGTATCGAGTACGGCAACCAGGCCTCCGGAGCTCGGGTGGAGACCCAGCCCCTGGCACCGGACACCGCCTACGGCGAGGCAAAGGTCGCCGTGGCAGACGAGGTCGACCGACTGACCGCCGACCTGTCTGCCGCAGTGGCCCGGGTGTTCTTCGCCTACGGGCCCCATGAGCAGCCGGAGCGCCTCGTCCCGTCGCTGATCCTGGCCCTGGAGGCCGGCGAACCGATCGAGTTGACCGAGGGTCGCCAGCGTCGGGACTACCTCGACGCCCGGGACGTGGCGGCGGCCATCACCATCCTGTCGGCCAGGCCGGATGCGGTCGGGCCGTTCAACGTCGGGTCGGGCCAGGCCCCGGCGGTGCGGACGATCGCCACCCGGTTGGGGGAGGTCGCCGGCCGGCCGGACCTGCTCCGGTTCGGGGCCAGGCCGGAGGGGGCGGACACCGCAGCGGAGATCGTGGCCGACCTGGGTCGAATCACCGAAGCCGTCGGGTGGCGGCCGACCATTAGCCTTGACGACGGTCTGGCCGATGCGACTCGCTGGTGGCGTCTGCGGACGACAGACGGGGTGAGCAACGGAGGGAACGACTCATGACCAATCCCGCAGGGTCCGGCGGCACGAACGCAACGATCGTCCTGGGGTCGGGCATGGCGGCCTGGGGAGCCACCGACCGGCTCCGGGCCGACGGCATCGAACCGGTCCTCTACGACAAGAACCCGTTCGCCGGTGGCCACACCGCCACGTTCGAGAACCGCGGGTTCTACTTCGACGACGGCCCGCACATCTCCTTCACCAGCATCGAGAAGATGCAGGCGGTCTTCTCGGAGGCCGTCGGCGGCGAATACGAGATCCTCCGGGCGGACGTCGACAACTGGTACCAGGGGCACTGGGTGGTCCACCCGGCCATCGCCAACCTCCACGGCCTTCCGACCGAGCTGGTCGCTCGGATCATCGAGGACTACGTCGAGGTGGCGAACAAGCCGACGCCCGAGGTCTTCGCCGACTACAACGAGTGGCTGCTCGCGGCCTACGGCCAGACGTTCGCAGACAACTTCCCGGCCGCATACGGGCGCAAGTACCACACCGTCGATCCCCGCCAGATGAACACGTCATGGCTCGGACCCCGGCTCTACCGGCCAGACCTCGGCGAGCTGCTCCGGGGTGCGCTTGCGCCATCGGCCGGCAAGCAGCACTACGTCGACAACTTCCGCTATCCGAAGCGGAACGGGTTCGTCGAGTACCTCCGCCCCTTCCACCAGTCGGCACAGCTCAACCTCGACCATGAGGCGATCGCCATCGACCCGACGGCTCGGACCGTCAGCTTCGCCAATGGCGCCGTCGCCGGCTACGACCGACTGATCAGCTCGGTGCCGCTCCCGGAGCTGATCAAGATGCTGCCGGCTCCACCGGACGTGGCCGAGGCGGCCGGTCTGCTGTCGTGCTCCCAGTGCGTGGTCGTCAACTTCGGGGTGGCGCGGGACGACCTGTCGCCGTGCCATTGGCGGTACGTCTACGACGAGGACATCACGACGGTCAGGATGAGCTTCCCCCACATGTTCAGCTCATCGACGGTGCCGCCGGGCCACGGCGCGGTCCAGGTCGAGGTCTACTACTCGGACAAGTACAAGCCGCTCGATCACCACCCGGACGCAGACATCGAGGTGGTCCGCCAGGACCTGGTGAAGATGGGCATCCTCCGGGAGGACGACGACCTCCTGGTGGCCGAGGCCCGGTACGTGCCGTACGCAAACGTCATCTTCGACCTGGACTCCGGGCCGGCCACCGAGCTGGTCCACCGCTACCTGGACGACATCGGGATCGGCTACTGCGGCCGGTACGGGGACTGGGGCTACCTCTGGACCGATCAGTCCTACCTCAGCGGTGAGCGGGCGGTCGAGCGGATGCTCGACGGCTGACCGAACCGCCGGTCAGATCTCGGCCCGGAACTCCTGAGGGCTGGTCCCGGTGTGCCGGGCGAAGAACTTGGTGAAGTTGGTCGGCTCGCTGAACCCGAGCCGGGCCCCGATCGCAGACGCCGACTCGGTGCTGCTGGCAAGCAGCCGGCGGGCCTCCAGGATGACCCGACGATCGATCAGCTCCTTCGGCGAGTGCCCGGTCAGCCCACCGGTGGCCCGGCTCAACGTCTTCGGGCTGGTACCGATGCGTCTGGCGTACTCCGCCACCGACCGGCTGGCGGTGAACGACCGCTCGAGCTCGGCTCGGAACGACCGGAGCAGCGCCAGCTGGCTCGGCGATGCCTGGCCGATGCCGCGGGTCCTGGCCCGGGCCACGTGCTGGAGCAGCAGCGCCGCCGATGTCGCCATGACGGCCCGATCCGGGTTGGTCGCCCGCTGCTCCCGGTCCAGATCGGCGGCGACGGCGGCAACGACCGAGGCGGCCGGACCGAGAGGGACCTCCGGTTGCGGATCGGCGATCGAGAACAGCCCCGGCGGGCACAGATCGGGGTGGATCAGCACCACCCTGGCCCGGGTTCGGCCAGCCGCATCCCATCGGTGGGCCTGCCCGGGCTGCACGTGCAGGGCGAGCCCAGGCTCGAGCCGGCAGGGGCGGAAGTCGACCTGATGGGTCCCACGGCCGGCCGTCGGGAGCAACAACACGTGGCACCGGGCCGGCTCGACCGAGCTCGACTCCCCGATCGCTCGTCTGACCCCTGCGGCCGACAGGACCGCCACCGACGACGTGGACCACGAGCCGATGACGGCAGACGGGTCGGGGAATGGCGGCGGTGCAAGGAGGGCGGCGGTCATGATTGCGGGCACCGTGGTGGCCCGAAGAGACGGTCCGTTCGGCGGCGGGGACGGAGTGTATCGACCCGACGTCCGAATCGCCTGTTCGATGCGATCGGCACACCGTTCCGGCGATCCGACCCCCTCCGCACATCGGGGACAATTGCCCATCACGGGGAGCGGGCGGCGAACCGACGGTTGCGAAGTGCTCGACGGCCGGTCGGTTATCCTTGACGAGGCGTACAGCGGGAGGGTCCTCACGTCGAGCATGTTGTTCACCAACCACACCTCATCGGTGCATGGCGTCTTCGCACTCGCTTGACGAACCGCAGGCCCGGCCCGAGCCGGCTGCGGCGGTGCCGACCCGCGTCCTCTACATCGGAGGTGAAGGTCGGTCCGGATCCACCGTGCTCGAGAAGGCGCTGGCCGCCCATCCAGACGTCGTCGCCGTCGGCGAGCTGAAGTACCTCTGGCGGTGGGGCATCAAGCGGAACGAGCTGTGCGCATGCGGGAATCCCGTCCCGGAGTGCGTCTTCTGGTCTGCGGTCGGTCGACGGCTGTTCGGGCCGGACGGCTTCGCCTCCGAGCAGGCCGCAGCGGCGCTCAGCGAGTACGAGGTCGTGGCCGCCAACCGCCGGATGCTCGCCTCGTTCCTGACTCCGATCCTGCCGTCGTCTCGCCGCCGGCTGGCCCGAGTCCGAGACTTCCTCGGCGACCTCTATGCAGCGATCGCCGCCGAGGCCGGCGCCTCGGTCGTGGTCGATGCGTCCAAGCATCCGATGCACCTCAGCGTCGTGTTCCGGGCGTCGGCCGTCGACCTCAGGGTCGTCCAGCTGGTCCGGGATCCGTGCGGGGTCACGAACTCCTGGTCGAAGAAGGTCGCGCTCCCCCACGACCCCACCGGCACCCGGACGATGGGCCCCCATCCAGCGAGCGTGGTCGTCCCCCGTTGGGCCCTGATGAACCTGGCGGTCCAATACATCCGACTGCTTCGAACCGGCATCGTCGTCCGCTACGAGGACTTCTGCCGTGAGCCTCGGGAGACGATCGCCCGCATCCTCCGACTGGCCGAACTCGACCCGGCACTGGTACCGGACACCGGGACCGACGCCATCGTCCTCACCGCCGGGCACGGTATCGCCGGCAACCCCGCCCGGTTCGGGGCGGACGAGATCACGGTCACCGAGGACACGGCCTGGCGCTCGGCCGTCCCGCGGGCGAAGCGGCTTGCGATCAAGACCGCCGTTCTCCCCCAGGTCATCCAGTACCGATACCTCGGACGGCGGTAGCCACCTCGTGGATCTCGGGATCTGCGTCGCCTCCAAGATCGACGACATCGACTACGTCGTCCGGGCCGAGGAGCTCGGCTACCGCCACGCCTGGCTGGCAGACAGCCACATGATCTGGAGCGATCCCTACGCCTGCCTGGCCCTGGCTGCGACCAGAACCTCGACCATCTCGCTTGGCACCGGCGTGGCCGTCGCCGCGACCAGACCGGCGCCGGTCACCGCCGCCTCGATCGCCACGATCAACCGCTTGGCTCCGGGCCGGACCTTCCTCGGCATCGGTACCGGCAACACGGCGATGCGGATCATGGGCCACAAACCGATGCCGATCGCCGAGTTCGACGACTACCTGACCGCCCTCCGGCCGCTCCTCCGAGGGGAGGAGGCCCCGGTCCGGTGGCGAGGCCGAACCTCCCCGGTTCGTCACATCATGGCCGACGACGGGTTCGTCGATTTCGAGCATCCGATCCCGGTCTACGTCTCGGGCTTCGGTCCTCGTTCACTCGGTCTGGCTGGCCGCCACGGCGACGGTGCCGTGTTGTCGATCCCGCCGGAGCCGGCGTTCATGGAGCGGGCCTGGTCGGCGATCGAGCGAGGTGCGGCCGCATCGGGGCGAACGATCGACCGGAACCGATTCCTGACCTGTTCGCTGACGACCATCGTGGTGCTCGAGCCAGGAGAGGCTCCGGACTCCGAGCGGGTCAAGGATCTCTGCGGTGCCTTCGCCATGGCCTCGTTGCACTACAGCTACGACCAGTTCCGCAACTACGGCCGGGCCCCGTCGGGACCGGCAGCCGAGGTGTGGGACGACTACCGGGCCGTCGTCGAGGCCACCCCGCCCGAGCGCCGCCACCAGCGGATCCATGCCGGCCACAACTGCTGGGTCGTTCCCGAGGAGCGGCGATTCCTGACTCGGGAGCTGATCGAGGCGACCTGCCTGGTCGGCACACCCGAGGACCTGATCGAACGGCTACGGGCCCTCGACCAGGCCGGACTGGACCAGGTGATGATCCTGCCGCCGTTCGACCCTCGGTACGAGGTGCTCGAGTCGGTCGGGCGCGACGTCCTGCCATACGTCTGAGACCCAGGCGTCGTCAGTTCCGGTCCCGATCGGCGGCCGCCCGAACATCGGCATCGCCGAAGGGGTTGTCCTCGGTGCTACCGCCGTAGGCCACCGAATCGTCGTCGACACCGAGGGCGGCGGCCGGGCTCCGGCCATCGACATGGCCCATGATCCCTCGATACAGATCGAACCCGAGCAGTTGCCGCAGTCTCGGTGAGAAGTCCGGGAGCTGGTCCGGTGGGATCGACAGGTAGTGGTTCTGTTGGGTCCGGAAGAACCCACGCACGTACTGGACGTTCAGCCCGAGCCGCCACTGATCCGGCGTCACGTTCGGCCCGCCGCAATGCCAGAGCTGGCTGTCCATGACCAGGACGCTCCCGGCCGGCATCTCGGCCGCAACGGCGGCACCATCGTCGTCCGGGTCGGGGTGACCCGGTTCCCGATGGGATCCGGGGACCACGCGGGTCGCGCCGTTCTCTGCGGTGAACTCGGTGAGGGCCCAGATCGTGGTCGCCATCATCGGCCGGTGGGGCCGTCCGATCCGGAACAGTCCGTCGTCTGCGTGCAGGCCCTGGAGCCGTTCGCCGGGGCCGATGTCCATGGCCGTGGTACCAGACAGCAGGCACTCCGGCTCGAGCAACGACTCGACCAGCGGCAGCACATTGCGGTGAACCGGGAGTTCCCGGAACACCGGATCCCGAGGCACCAGGTTGTAGAGCCGACGGGTGGCGAACCCTTCGGCCCGGTTCCCCTTCGGCTCGACCCCGAGCGCATCGAAGCAGCGCCGAACCGTGTCACGGAGCGCAGCGGTCAGCTCCGGTTCGATGGCATCCTGGATGATGGTGAAGCCGTCGGCGTCGATGCGGGCCAGGTGGTCGTCGATCAGGGCTGGTTCCACAACACTCAGGCTAGATCGACGTCCCCGGCCCGGTGAAATGGTCCGGCCCGGTGCCGGCCAACGGCCGCAGCGGCTCGACCGACCGTGCTAGACCGGGGCCATGGCCTGGCGAAAACAGAAGCGATTGAACAACTACCACATGCCGGCCGACCGCAACCCGATCTGCCCCCACTGCGACCGGGAGATCGACGGATTGATGAGCCGCGCCATCGACGCCAACGCCGGTCGGGGCTACGTCTGGACCTGCCCCCGCTGCCTCCGCGTGCTCGGCGTCAGCCACCGCTCCGGCTACGTCCTGGGGTGAGACCATGACCGAAGACCAGCACCTCGCCCCCTACCTTGCGGTGTTGGAGCGGATCGACGGGCTTGCTCGATCGGGCCGGTCGGCCCTCGACGATCCGGTCCCGGCCTGTCCGGGGTGGACGGCCCGTCGCACGATCGCCCACCTGGCCGGCCTGGCCGAGGACTGGGTGGCCGGACGCCTGGATGGCTACGGGTCCGATGCCTGGGCCGGAGCCCAGGCCGACCGGTTCGATGGTCGATCGATCGAGGATGTGCTCGATGCCTGGGCTGCCGCCGCCGCTCTATTCGCCGACCTCGGCCCATCCCCGATCGGCGGGACCGCAGCGATGTGGGCCTTCGGCGATGCGGTGGTCCACGAGGCCGACCTGCGCCCGGTCCTGGCCCCCGGGACCACGGTCCCGGCCGAGTCGATGACCCTGGGGTTGAAGGCGGCGATCGCCCGGTGGCGGGCCGAGCTCGGAGCCGCAGGGGTGCCACCGCTCGACGTCGTGGCCTCCGACCTCCGGACCTGGCGGGTCGGACCAGCGGGCGAGCCGGCCGCCACCGTCACCACCACCGCCAACGAGCTGTTCCGGGGCCTGTTCGGCCGGCGCTCGCTGCAGCAGGCGCAGGCCTGGGACTGGCGAGGCGACCCGCAACCGTACCTGGCC
This sequence comes from Actinomycetota bacterium, assembly GCA_039029715.1. Taxonomy (GTDB): domain Bacteria; phylum Actinomycetota; class Acidimicrobiia; order Acidimicrobiales; family SZUA-35; genus JAHELU01. The sequence continues at coordinate 8,509 of JBCCFN010000216.1, forward strand.
GTGCCGCTCCCCTACCCGTTCCGGTGGGCCGAGCAGGACCTCATCGATTGAGTGGGACGACCGACCCACCGGCCGAACAGTAGGCCACCGGTGCCATCGACTGAGTCTGCCGGTCTGCTCGGATGAGCCCCGCGACCGGCGACGCTGGGCCGCACGATCCGCCGGTCTGAGCCGTCGGAATCGCCGATCCGGGACAGCGCCCGCCGCCGGTGGGCGACCTCGCCCACCAACGGTGGATCGTCGGCCCCGGCCCGCCCTGGGATGTCCTACCGCGCTCGGGAGAAACCCCTGGTGCCGCTTGCCCCGGAGGGTGTTCTCTTGGAACTCGGAGGTAGCGATGCCAACGGAACGAGCGAAACGAGATCCAGATGTCGGCGCATGCAACGGGGACCACCCCCGACCTTCTCTCCCTGATCGAGGCCGGTCGCAGGGGTTGTGACCAGGCCGGTCAGGCGCTGGCCGCCGCCTGCCTTCCGGACCTGACCCGGTTCGCCAGAGCCCGTCGGGCCGAGGACCCGGAGGGCATGGCCGACGGGGTCGTCGTCGA
>JBCCFN010000217.1:0-9054 GCA_039029715.1 Actinomycetota bacterium
AATCAATCAATCAAGTAACCCATACGCCGGACCAGTAGACAGAGCCAAAGCCGAGCCAGACCGATCCCCCCATGCAAAACACGGGGCCAACTACAGGCCTCCCCCCTCACGGGGATCGGCGGGGCATGATGGGGCTCAATTCCCAAGAGGGAAGAGCCCTAAGAAGCAGGTGAGTAGTAGCCCAACGGCGGAAGCAAAAAGGGATGGCTAGTCCCAGCAAGCAGGGCAGGACAGGGGGTGGCTAGCCCCAGCAAGGCAGGCAGACATGGCGGGGCGACGCGTCCCCTCCCAGTGCAGCACAGCCAAGTGACCGCTGAAGACAAGGGCTGCCAACGGAGGGGCCCCAACCCACACGGGGCGCCTGTTCGAGACCTACCGGACCGCCGGCGGGCCGGGCGGGTTCCGGCACTTCATCGAGCAGTTCGGCCCCGCCCTCGACTGGCCGTGGACCCATCTGACCGAGACCCCGCCGTTCACCCCGGAGCTGGTGGACCGCATCGTCGACCAGTCCGATGCCCAGTCGGGCGCCAACAGCCCGGACGAGCTGGAGCGGATCCGGGCTCGCAACCTGGCCGGGTTCCTCAAGGTCCTGGAGGCCAGGCGGTGGGGCGCCGGCGTGACCCTGGCCGACCATCGGGCGGCCATGAACCGAGCGACCGACCGGGCCTGATGGCGACTACCGGAGGCGGGTCCGCTGCAGCTTGCCGGTCGGACCGATCGGGAGATTCGACTGGATGACGAACCGGCTCGGCACCTTGTAGCGGGCCAGCTGCTCGACGCAGTACCGCCGGAGGTCCTCGGGGTCCGGATCGACCCCATCCTCGGGGACGACGAAGGCGACGACGGCCTCACCGGTGGTCGGAGACGGCTCCCCGACCACGCCGACCTCGGCCACGTCCGGGTGGGCGGCGATGACCCCCTCGACCTCGGCCGGGAACACGTTGAATCCGGACACGATGATCAGGTCCTTGCGCCGGTCGACGATGGCCAGATAGCCCTGCTCATCGACCACCGCCACGTCCCCGGTCCGGAGCCACCCGTCATCGGTCAACGGGCCGGATGCCTCGTCCTCCGGGACACCCCAGTAGCCGGGGAAGACCATCGGGCCCCTGACCCACAACTCGCCCGGATCCCCGACCAGACAGTCGGCCCCGTCCTCGTCGACGATCCGGGCCTCGACGCCCGGCATCAGGCGACCGACCGAGCCGAGCGGGGCGTCGGTCCCGATCGATCCGGCCACCACGGCCGCCGACTCGGTCAGGCCGTAGCCGTCCGCCAGCTCCAGGCCCAACCGGTCCTTGACGTCGATCCGGAGTTGGGGTGCCAGCTTGGCCGCGCCGGACAGGGCGATCCGGACCGAATCGAACCGGCCGGGCTCGACGTCCGGTGCCCGGGTCAAGGCCTGCCACAGCGTCGGCGGACCGGGGACGATCGTGACCCGGTGCTCGTGGATCAGATCGATGGTCGAGCTGGCATCCCGGTAGTCGCCGAGGACGACCGTTCCGCCGGTCAGCAAGGCCAGATGGAGCACCGTGTTCAGCCCGAACACGTGGAACAGTGGGATGACCCCGAGGTACACGTGGGGCTCGGTCACCAGATCGACCGGTAGGGACAACACCGCCTGGAGCCCGGCCAGGAGGTTGCCGTGGGTCAGGATCGCCGGTTTCGGCCGGCCGGCGGTCCCGCTGGTGAACAACAGCACCGCCGGCTGGTCTGGGGTCACCTCTGCGATCGGGACCGGGTCGGCCCCGTCGAGATCGGCCGGCCCCAGCGCCGGGATGGCGAGGGTCAGGGTCTGCTCGATCCCGGCCGCAAGGGCCGGAGCGAACCGCTGGTCGGCCACCGCAGCGGCTGGCTCGACCATCAGCAACTCCCGGGCCAGCTCGGCCGCAGGAGCCAGCGGATTCAGCGGGACACTGATCGCCCCGAGACCCACGACGGCCAGGTGGGCGGCCACGAACTCGACGCCGCTCCCGGCGACGATGGCCACCCGATCCCCCGGTCCGATCCCTGCAGCGACAAGCCCACCACGCCAGCGGGCGGCCGTGGCCGCGAGCGCCCGATGATCGACGGTGACCCCGTCGACGACCAGCGCCGGGCCGTCGACGTCCCGATGCAACAACGAGGCCAGATTGGTGCCCGAACTCACCCGGTCACCCTAGCGGAGCGGCCTGGGCTCGACGGCCGTGCCGAATCAGCGACAATCCGCTACAACTAGGGGGAAGCGACCGAACGATGGCAAGTCACCGAAGGAGTTCCTGTGGCGGACACGGAGCAGATCGAAGGCGACACCGGCCACGCCCAGACACCGACAGGCGGCGGCACGGATACGGCAGACTCGAGTGGATCGGCGCCCGGTGGCGCCCCCGCCGCAGGCGGGCCGACCGCAGCGGTGGCGCCCCACCTCGACCGCAGCCGGTCCCGGCTACGCCTCCCGATCGACCTGTTGCCGGACGCCCGTCGACTGGCCGTCCTCCAGTCGATGCCGGACGTCCGAGGGGGCACGCCCGGCCCGGTCGGGTCCCGGGTCACCGCCCAGCTCCAGGACGCCGGGATCCTCAGCGACGGCACGATCGATCCCGTTGCCCACCACCTGCTGGAGGTGGTCAACAACGCCAGCCTGATCGTCACGGTCGAGTTGTCCTACGGCGACGACCAGAGTGAGGCCACGGTCTGGGCCACCCCTCGCCAGGCGGTCCTGTCGAGCACGCTGGAGGACGACCATGTCGACTACCAGCCGGTGTCTGTGTCCTCGCTCCCCCAGACCCTGGCCCAGATGATCGTCCTGCAGTCCCCCAAGTTCGTCGGCGACGTGCTGTTGGAGATCGACGCCGGCCTGCTCGATCGGGTCCGAGCCAGCGTCGACGATGCCGACGCGGCCGCCGCCATGTTGATCGAGGCCGGCCTCGCCGACCACCAGGCTGCGCTCCTTGTCACCCTCCAGGCGGACGAACTCCGCCGGTGGCGGATCGAATCCCGCTGGTCGACCGAGGACGGGCCGGAGAGCGCCGAGATGGTCGGCGTCGACGGCGGACCGAGCGGCCAGTGGCTGATCGGCGCCGCCGATCCCGCTGACGGCGGGGACCGGGTGCTGTACAGCCCGCAGGGCCACGGCGAGGTCATGAGCTCGTTCCGCCAGGTCCTGCCGAAGAACTGGCTCGGGACCCCGCTCAACCCGCCTCCGGTCTAGCTCGCACCAACACCACCGCCCGGGCGGGGTCGGATTCGGCTCCGAATTCGGACTCAAGGAACCGCGACCGGTCACCGATATCACCCTCTGGGCCCGGCCACATCCGGCCGGGTGCCCAAGGACCGTGTTGTGACACTGCGGCTTACCAGCCGGGCGCTTGGCCCGGCCGTCCTCACCTGCGCCCTCCTGCTCGTCGTCCTCGGCGTCGGGATCGGGCGGGCCGGCGCCGACCCGGCATCCGACGAGGCCCGCTTCGTCCAGCTGATCAACGACCTCCGAACCGGCGAGGGGCTGGCGCCGCTCACCATCAACGGCGAACTTCGGGATGGCGCTCGGGCCTGGACCAAGCAGATGGCGGACGCAGACACCCTGTCCCACAGCCCGGACATGGGGGCCGGCCTCTCGGTCCAGTGGACCGTGCTCGGCGAGAACGTCGGACGGCACGGCGGGCACGATGTCGATGCCCTGTTCGCCGCCTTCGTCGCCAGCCCGGCCCACTACCAGAACCTGATCGACCCCCGATTCGGGCACGTCGGGGTCGGCGTGGTCACCGGCCCGGACGGCACCCTGTGGACCACCCATCGGTTCATGGCCACGGCCGCCACCCCGGTGACCGCCCAAGCACCCCCGCCGACACCGGCCCCGACCTCGCCACCGACAACCAGTCAGCCGGAGCCGCCGACGCCGGAGCAACCGGTGGCGCCGACCCCGACATCGACACCGACGAGCGTGCCGGTCGAGCCGACGACGACCTCACCCCCGACCACCGCATCGCCGTCGACCACGGCGGCCCCGACGACGTCGCCGACCGCCGGACCGGACCTGAACGAGCAGGCGCCGACGCCGCCGACCCCGAACGAGGACCCGGCGCCATTGGCCGACCGGGCGACGGACGTCGGCCCGTCAGAACCGGATGTCGTCACGGTCGAAGCGGTGCTGCTGGAGCTGGTGGCCGCCGGGATCTGACCCGTTCGGCCCTCGGGCCGGTGCAACGCTGCGGCGACCGCTACCGGGCCAGGACGAAGAACTGGGTCACACCGGCCACCAGGATGGCCAGCAACAACAGGCCGAGGGTTATCACGATCGAAGGCCGCACGGTTGCTCCTCAGGGGGTTGTCGAATCGGGTCAGCCGACACCGGGGCCGCCGGGGCGTGACCCGTCGTCAAGCGGTCGGTCGACCGATGGCTTCGAGCCGAGCGTCACCGGCGAGGAGGTGGAGGCCGGCCGGTCGGAGCGACGCAGCGTCAGCTCATCGCCCTCGTTGAGTTGGAGTTCGGCGGCGGCCGACCCCCGGTCGACGGCCAGGGCCACCAGCCCGTAGGAGTCGGCGAGCAGCCCGAACCCGCCACCGGGAATGTCTGCGAAGGTGTCGACCCGGACGGCGTTGCGGTCGACCCGACCGCCGGTCACGGTGATCACCTCGGTCCAGTCCTCGAGATACTCCGGCTCCAGGTTGAGCTGAGCGTTGCCGAACCGGTCGATCCAGAGCACCTCGACCGTGATCGAGCCGTCGTCGCGGAGCTCGCTGACCGGCAGCATCCCCGGCAACAACTTCGCCGGGTCGATCCGGGTCCCGAGCTCGTCGAGCGGGACGCCGAGGCAGAGGTGGGCGGCCGCCGGGCCGAAGACGTCACGGCCGTCGAAGGTCCGACCGACCGCCGGCAGGTGGTACCCCGGATTGTCGAGCACCACCGCGCCGGTTGCGCCGCCGACCATGGCAACCGCCGAGGCGAGCAGGCCGTTGTCCGGCCCGACCAGGAACGCCCCACCGTCCGCCACCTCGACCGCCACCGGGTTCCGCTCGGTGCCGACCCCGGGGTCGACGACCGCGAGCGCCACCCCCGGCGCCATGTACGGGACCGCCCGGGCCAGGGCCAGACCGCCGGCCCGGATGTCGAACGGGGCGACGTCGTGGGTGATGTCGATCACCCGGACCTCGGGGGCGATGCTGCGGATCACGGAGTGCACGACGCCGACGAACTCGTCGCCGTGCCCATAGTCGGAGAGGAACGAGACGGTGGAGAACCGAAGGGTCATCGGGGACCGAATCTACTCCGCCCGGCCCAGTTCGACTGATCGAGCGGTGGCGTCCCGAACCGCAGCGGCCAAACCGGCCCGGAGACCGTTGGCCTCCAGCGCCGCCAGACCGGCCGCAGTGGTCCCCGCCGGTGTGGTCACCCCGGCCCGGAGCTCGACCGGCGAGGTCCCGGTCTCCACCATCATCCGTCCGGCGCCGTAGATCGTCTGGCGGGCCAGCCGGTCGGCCACGTCCCGGGACAGCCCCATCGAGACCCCGGCGTCGGTCAGTGCTTCGGCGACCAGGAACAGGTACGCCGGGCCGGACCCGGACAGGCCGGTGACCGCGTCGAGCAGGTGCTCGGCCACCACCACGGCCTCCCCGACCGAGCCGAGGATGCCGGACGCCCACTCGACATCGTCGGCGGTTGCGTCGGTACCACCGGCCAGGGCGGCGGCGCCAGCTCCGACGAGGGCGGGGGTGTTCGGCATGGCCCGAACCACCGATGTCCCGGCGGACAGCACGTCCTCAAGCGCGGCGATGGTGATGCCGGCCGCCACCGACAGGACCCTGGTCGGGTTGCGGAGCCCCCGGCAGACCTCGACCACCAGATGGGGCTTGACCGCAACCACCGCATCGACCGCATCGAGGGGCCGGTCGATGACCAGCACGCCGGGGAACCGGTCAGCCAGATCATCCCGGAGCGCCGGTGCGATCTCGACCACCGCCAGGTCGGTCGCCGGGGCCCAACCCCCGTCGATCAGGCCCTGGAGCAGGGCCTGGCCCATTTTTCCCCCACCGATCATCTGCAGTGTCGTCACCGGATCGAGGGTAGAGGAGCCCGACCGCGAACCACGGGGAAGCCTCTCGACGTTAGGACACCAAGCTACTACGCTAGATCGCCTAACGAGATGGAACACACGGCAGGGGGAGGCCAGGCATGCCACCGTTCGAACACGGGTCCGACCATCGGGTCCAGGCCCAACAACACTTCGTCCCTCACTTCACCAAGGGGGCTGCCTGGCAGAGCGAGCTGCTCGGCATCATCGAGCGGGGCGAAGGCTGCTATGTCTTCGACACCGAGGGCAACCGCTACCTCGATGGCCTGGCCGGGTTGTTCTGCACCAACCTCGGCCACGGTCGGGCCGACCTGGCCGCCGCTGCGGCCAAGCAGATGGAACGACTCGGCTTCTACCCGACCTGGGGCTGGGGCAACCCGCCGGCGATCGAGGCGGCGTCGATGATCGCCGAGGTCGCGCCCGGGGACCTGGACGCGGTGTTCTTCGTCAGCTCCGGGTCCGAGGCGGTCGAGGCCGCGCTGAAGATGTGCCGGAACGTCCACGTCGCCCGGGGCGAGGACAGCCGCTACAAGGTGATCTCCCGGGAGTGGTCCTACCACGGCACCACCCTCGGCGGTCTGTCGCTGACCGGGGTCCCGAAGTTCCGCAACCCGTTCCTCCCCATGCTGTCCGAGGGGTCACGCCACGTCCGCAACACCCTGGGTGACACCGCAGAGGAGCTGGCGTCGGCCAGGGCGGTCGAGGACATGATCCTGGCCGAGGGGCCGGAGACGGTTGCCGCCGTGTTCGCCGAGCCGATCCAGAACGGCCGGGGCGGCCTGGTCCCGCCGGCCGGCTACTGGCAAGAGCTACGCCGGATCTGTGACCGCTACGGCGTGTTGCTCGTCGCAGACGAGGTGATCTGCGGGTTCGGCCGGTTCGGCCACTGGTTCACCAGCGAGCGCTTGGACGTCGTCCCGGACATCCTCACCTTCGCCAAGGGCGTGACCAGCGCCTATCAGCCGCTCGGCGGCATCGTGGTCCGCCGCCCCCTGATCGAGGCCCTCTGGGACTCCCCGATGGGGATGTACATGCACGGATCGACCTTCGGCGGCCACCCGGTGGCCACCGCGGTGGCGGTGGCCAACATGCGGGCGATGCGTGACGAGGGGATCAACGACCACGTGCTGGCAAACGAGGCCGGCTTCCGGGCCCGAATGGACGGCCTGGCCGAGCGGCACGGCTGCGTCAAGGAGATCCGCGGCCTCGGCTACTTCTACGCACTTGAACTGATGGCTGACCGGGAGGCGGGCGTCGAACTGTCTGACGGCCAGTCCGCCGGCCTGCTCGGCGGCGGACTGGCCGGCTTCCTCCGCGACGCGGGGCTACTCATCCGGCCCGATGACCGGGGCGCGACCATGCTGGTCGTGTCGCCACCACTGATCGCTGACGACGGCGTACTGGACGACCTCACCGAGCGTCTTGACGCCGTCTTACACCAGACCGCCGCTTGGATAGCGGCCAATCCGTGACCGCACCCAGCGGGTCACGACGACAGAGCTAGGATCACTGGCCGGCCCGTTCTCGGGTCGAGACAAAAACCACGGGGAGAAACCTGAACAATGTTGAAGAAACTGCTCATGCTGCTTGCGGCGCTCAGCCTTCTGGCCGCCGCCTGCGGGAGCGACGATGACACCGAGGCATCATCCGATAGCGCAAGCGCATCGGAGGCGGCCGAGGAGAGCTCTGACGGCGAGGCGATGGAGGACGACGAAGGGGCGATGGAGGAGCTGAGTGAGCTCAACGTCGCCTACTTCGCTCAGTGGCCGACGCCGAACCAGTTCGGCCAGGAGGACGGCAGCTTCTCCGATGCGGTCGGGGTCCCGGTCAACTGGATCCCGTTCAACTCCGGCGGTGAGATGAGCGAGGCCATGCTGGCCGGCGACATCGACATCTCGTACTCGCAGGGCCTCACGCCGTTCGCCAACACCACCAACAACGGCGCAGACCTCAAGCTGGTCGGCATCGCGGTCTCCTACGCCGAGGCCGACAACTGCGTGGCCCAGGGCGACCTCGGGGTGACCCGGGACAACGCGGCCGAGGTGCTCGACGGGGCAACCGTCGTCACCCCGATCGGCAACGTGACCCACTTCAAGATGCTGTCGATGATGGACTTCCTGGGCGTCGACATCGACGGCTTGAACGTCATCCCGGCCGAAGGTGGGGCCGCAACCGCCGCCGCCTTCGAGGCCGGCGAGATCCAGGTCGGCTGCGCCTTCGGCGGCTCGGTCGTCCAGATGCTCGACGCCGGCGGCGAGCTGATCATGACCGGCGCCGAGCAGGAGTCGGACATCGGGATCGCCACCTACGACATCGTGTCGATCCCCACCAGCTTCGGCGAGGCCCACCCGCAGGTCGTCACCGACTTCCTGGCTGCCACCGAGCAGTTCAACCAGGCCTGGCTGGCCGATCCGGAAACCCAGAATCCGGTGATCGCCATGGCCGCCGGTATGGAGGACGTCGGCAACTTCCTCGGCGGGGACGTCTGGTTCTCGTTCCCGACCATCGATGAGCAGCTGAGCGACGCCTGGATGGGCGGCACCGTCGAGCAGAACATGCGGGAGCAGCTGGAGACCTTCGTCGAGCTCGGCGAAATCCCGTCGGCACTCGACGACTTCAGCAGCTTCATCGACACCTCCTATCTGGAGGCGGCGGCGGGCTGATCGGGCCTGAACGCAACGATGCGATGAGTGACTAGGACGGTGCCGGGCTTGGCCGATTTGCCTTACGAAGAGAGGTTACATCGTTTCGGCATTCAGTCGTTAGCTACACGTCGGCTCCGCGCCGACTTGGTCATGATTTTGCTATATACGATGTGCCACGGCCTTTCCAAGCTACGGGTTGAGGATTTCTACCGTATTCTTCCCCCGGGTAATCTCCGGGGCCAGGATCGGTCCCTACGTTTGGCTCCGAAACTCTATCCGAACTGTAATTATGCCCGGTTCTCATTTGCCTACCGTCCGATTAACCTCTGAAACCGTCTTCCTGAAGAGGTGGTCTCGGCCCC
>JBCCFN010000218.1:0-9048 GCA_039029715.1 Actinomycetota bacterium
CGGACTTCCGGTGGTGTCCGGAAAGAAAACCCTTGCTTAGTAAAGCGGCTGCCGACATTATCTGGCCGGATTGACAATACCCACACTGCGGCACGCCCAGTTCAGCCCATCGCTTCTGAAGAGGGTGCATTTCTTGCGGCGAACCCAAGCCCTCTATGGTTGTCACTGCTTTTCCTGCAACAGCAGCGACAGGTAAAACGCAACTGCGTTGCGCCTGACCGTCAATATGTAGGGTGCAAGCGCCGCATAGGCCCAAGAGTGCGAGCACGACCGCGCCGAGCTCGATGATCAGGACGAACCACGTGACGATGGAGGGGGCACCGTGGTCGGCAATCGAGATCAACCGCCCGATGCCACCGAGGAAGATGGCCGCAGTGACGAAGACAAGCGCCGACGCCCGCCGCTCGATCTGCACGATCGTCCACAACCCGAGCAGGGCGACGCCCAGATAGATCCCGCCGAAGTACCGGTAGGTGCTGTCGAGAGCCACGTCGACCCCATCGGCGTCGACGAACCGATCGATCCCGACGGCCAGCGCAAGGGATGCCGACACGAGCGGAATCAGGTTCAGCACGAGGAAGACCCCCTGCCACGCCCGTCGACGGGGGAGGTACAGCTCCGGCTCGTAATGTGAACGATCGGACACGTTCATAGTCGAAGAATACGACCGAGCGGTCATGTTTGCAACCTGCCGCTAGACTCGTCGCGTGTCCGTCGGCTCATCAGGGATCGCAAGAGCCCCTCAGCAGGAGCGAAGCCGCCGCGTCGTCCGGCGGTTGCTCGACGCGGCCGAGGTGGCGTTCGCCGAGGAAGGCTATGACCGGGCGAGCGTTCGCAGCATCGCAGCGTCAGCCGGAGTACCGAAGGGAAGCGTCTACCAGTTCTTCACCAGCAAGGAAGGACTCCTCGACGCGGTCGAAGCCGACCTGACCCGCGAGCTCGGTCAGGCGTTCGAGGGGCTGGCGACCGCCCACCAGGAACTACTCGACGGCAACGGGAGCCTGCAGACGATGGTCGGGCACGTGATCGGGGAGATCCTCGAGCTCGCCGCCCGCCGCCCGGTGTTCGCAACCCTGTTCTCGGGGCAAGCCGCCGCCGGACCGCTCGCCGCGGCCGGCGCACGCATGCGTGACGCCTGCCAATCCCAGATCGAGGCGGTGATGCAGGGGGCCGAACCACCACCGACCATCGGGGTCACACAGGTCGCCACCGTCTGCACCGAGATCATTCGGGGACTGCTCCCCCGCATCGTCGACGCCGACGGCACCGTCGACCCGGTCCTCGGACCCGAGCTCTCCTTCGCCGTTGCGGCCTATCTGGCGTCGGTGAGGGATCGATCGCCGGCGCCAAACCCGGGCCAACGACCGACCCGTAGAGATTGAACCAACCTCCGAGACGGTCATCGCCAAGCGCTCCATCTCATCCGAGCCCAAGCTTGCGTAGGTAGCCGTCCCCGGGCACGAGTCGCCCACCACACCTGGTTCAGATCCGTTCGAAGCTGGAGCGCCAACACGAAGTGTCGACGGAGGATGCACGCTCTGATATCGCCCGCAGACCACCCCCGATGACAGCCCGACTGGAGTCGTTGACGTTGACCGAGCAAACATGGCGCCCGCACCCTTCGCTCAAAGCCGCCCAAATCGGAGGAGCCATCACCGGCGGCATCCTCGGACTGCTGGGGGTTGCAGTTGTCATCGAAGGACTCCTCGACCGATCAGGAGGCCAGCTGGCAGCCGGGACCTGCCTGCTCTTTGCCGGACTGCTACCAGCAGTCAGCTTCCTTCGAGCTGCGTTTCGATCGCGCGTCGTGCTGTCCGACCACACCCTGAGCGTCGTGAACGCATGGCGCTCCTGGACCATCGAGTGGACCGATGTCGAGAACGCCGTGCCCGGCTACCACGGCCTCGCCATCTACCGCCGGAACGGCTGGCCCGTCACGGCAACCGCCATCCAGAAATCGAACTGGGCGGTTTGGACCAAGACCCACACCGAGAGCGATCGGCTCGCTCGGGAAATCAACAAACGAGCGGCGAGCGCCGGCAGAATCGTTTCTCCAGAGAAGCGGTGAGCTCGCAGCAGTTGCAGCATCCCATCGGCGGCTGATAATGTAGTGACGTAGCTACATGGAGGTTGCATGGTGAACCAAATGAGCAGCCGGGAGTTCAACCAAGACACCAGTGGCGCCAAGAAGGCAGCCGAGCACGGCCCGGTCTACATCACCGACCGAGGCCGACCGGCCCACGTGCTGTTGACCTTCGACGCCTACGAGGAACTCATCGGTCCTGATCGCGCGCTCGATCTGCTCGCTGAACCGGCCGGCGTCGCCGACATCGAGTTCCGGGTGTCCAAGAGCATTGAGGTGGCGACGCCGGCCGCGTTCGAGTGATGTTCGTTCTCGACACCAACGTTGTATCGGAGCTCCGGAAGGTCCGGAGCAACAAAGCCAACCCCGGCGTCGCTGCCTGGGCCAAGCAAGTCTCCTCGGCCGAACTCTTCATCTCCGCAATCACGATCCATGAACTGGAGCACGGGGTGCTGCTGATGGAGCGCTCCGACCCGGACCAGGGTGCGGTCTTACGTGAATGGCTGGACCACAGCGTGACCGCTGCGTTCAAGAACCGAGTTCTCGACGTCGATGCACACGTCGCCCGCCGAGCCGCATCGTTGCACGTGCCGGACCCAGCCCCGTTCCGTGACGCCTTGATCGGCGCAACTGCACTGATCCACAAGATGACCGTCGTGACCCGGGACCTCAAAGACTTCGAGCGATTCGACGACCTCGACCTGCTCGATCCCTGGACCTGACCGAGCTGGGCGCGGACACCGCACTCCCATCGCCTGCGACGTCCCGAGCGCCTAGGCTCTGTTCAGCGAGTCAGGTCGCTACCGGTCCGCGGGCAGGGCGAAGCCCACCTGAGCAGTCATCATCCGTGTGTCTCGACTACCTCTTTCGGGCCCGTGGTGCGGACATCGGGCACGACGAAAGGGGCCCCGATGCCGTCCATACCCTTGCCCGAGAATGCTTCGCTTGAGCATCTCAGGAACCAGGCGAAGCTCGTCCAGGATCTGATCCGTGCCGGCGACGAGGGTGCGCTCGCCATGGTCGACGAGTTCCACCCCCGGATCGGCAGCGCCGAGGCGGCCGCTCCGGGCGGCTTCAAGCGATCGGACGCCCAACTGATCGTGGCCCGGCTGTACGGGTTCCGGAGCTGGAACCGGCTCCGAGACCATCTCCGGTTGCTCGACCGGTTCGCCCGTCCCGATCCCGCCGACCGGGACCCGGCCGAGGGCGCCGACCGGTTCGCGGCCCTCGGCTGCGTGTCCTATGCCGAAACCGACATACACGCCCGACTGGCGGCCGCCCGGCAGATGCTCGACGAAGATCCGACCCTGGCCGGCGCGTCCCTTGCGGCCATGGCCACCGCCGGCAACCACGAAGGACTGGCGGCGCAGATCGAGGCCGACCCGAGCCTGGCCGCCGAGCGGTGCGGCCCGAACGACTGGGAGCCGATCCTGTACTGCGCCTACTCCCGCATCGACGCGCCGGACCGGTCGCTGTCGACCATGGACACCGCACGGGTCCTGCTCGGGGCCGGCGCAGACCCGAATGCCGGGTTCCTCTGGCGCGGTCTGGTGCCACCGTTCACCGCATTGGCCGGTGCCTTCGGTCATGGCGAGCAGGATCAGCCACCGCACCCGGCCGGCTTCGCACTGGCTCGACTGCTCCTTGAGGCCGGCGCCGACCCGAACGACGGCCAGGCGCTCTACAACTGCGGGCTGGCCGGAAGTCCACGGGACGACCCGAGCCACCTCGAGCTGCTGGTCGAGTTCGGCCTGGGCACCGACATCGACGGCCCGTGGTACCAGCGGTTCGGGGCCCGTCTCACCTCGCCGGCGGAGCTGCTCTACGACGAGCTGGAGGTCGCAGCTCATCGGGGTCTGCCGGCTCGGATGGACTTCCTCGTCCGCCTCGGGCTCGACCTCGATCGGCCGGTCGGGCGCTCCGGCCTGACCCCGGCCGAACTGGCCGGCCGCAGCGGCCACAGTGCGGTGTTGGCCATCCTCGATCGGGCCGGTGTCAACACCGGCCCGATCGACGTCGACCCGGACGACGCTGACGTCTGACGGTCCGGGGGACTCGTCCCCATCGATCATCGCAGATGGCGTCTCTACCTTGAGGTCCAGTGCTCGGACGGCGCCCGCCGCCACGTCCCGTTTGCCGCTCGATCGAAAGGGGTGTGATGGCCGCGCCCGCGCCCGCTGCGCCGGGACCGCTAGGAACAGCCACCGCAGAGGTGGGGGCCGACACCGATGATCTCTGGCACTTCGTCGACCGGGGTCGGGGCCATGTCAGGGCGCTGACCGCCACGTCCGACCAGCTCTCGGCCGCACGGCGGCGGGTCGTCGCCGCCATGTCTGCCGCCGCCGGTGCGCTGCCGATCGTCACCGCCGAGGACCGCTTCGTGGCCCTGGTCGAGGTCGCCACTGCGAACAACGGCTTCGTCGAGCGGATCATCATGGCCCTCACCGGCAGCGATGGCCTCCGAAGCGTCGAGGACCGCAGCGTCATCGAAGCACTCGACCCGCACACCCGAGCGTCGCTGACCGTGGCCAGATACTTCGCCCAGATCTTCGGGCACGATGTGATCGAAGGGGACCTCGCGGCGCAATTCGCCGCCATCGCCCGCCCCTACCGGTTGGCCGACATCGAGCAGCGGCTGACCGCCGACGGCTACCAGGGGGAACGGCTGGACGCTGCGCTCGAGGACATCGCACTGGCCGGCCGGTTCTATAGCCACTCGGCGAACGGCCGGGAGCTGCGGGCCCTCGACGACGCCAACGACCACGATCGGGATGGGGACCAGCGGCTCCGGGCCACCGACGCCTGGCTCCGGACCATTGCCCTGACCGGCGCCGCCGAGGGCCCGACCGACCGGACGTCTGCGTCCACGATCATCCGGCACCACGCCATCACGGCCTGGGTGGTCGATCGGTCGCTTGCCGCCCGCGACCTGCAGGAGGTCTACGACGGGGCGTCACTGCTGGGGCCCCTCAGTCCGCTCGACCGCCAGGTCCTGGTCGACGGGTTCATCGGGGCCAAGGTGGCGGCATCGTTCGATACCGGGGCCATGGATCGGGACGGGCGCATCGACGTCTACCGGGCTGCCGATCTCGCCGAACTCCGCATGCTGTCCAACCAGGGGTTCTCGCCGGACCTGACCGATGCGCTCGCCGGATCGCTGACCGAGCAGGCCATTCGGCTGGAGCTCACCGGTGCGAACTTGGACCCGGTCGAGGCCGGCAACGGGGCGTTCGTCGCGTCCCTGCTGGCCGGTGAGGCGTTGGAGTTGGTGGCCGGCGAAGAGGCGGCGTTCATCAACGCCATGGACGGGGAACGGGCGGCGCTGTTCGCCGCCAGCCTCGGCCTGGACACCACCTTCGATCGGTACCTCGGTGTCGACACGTTGTCCTACCGATCGGAACTGGCGGCCGGGGCGTTGCGGTCCCTGTCCGACCATTCCGGCGACGGCGGTGCGTTTGAGCCGGGCGGTGAGGGCTTCGTCCTGATGACTCAGTCGACCGCCGCAACCGGTGCGTACGCCACCCTCGGCCGGCCGTCGGTACTCGGTCGGGAGCTGGCCCGGGCCACGGCGATCGCCGCCCATCCGGGTCGGGCCGAGGCCCAGGCCGAACACCGGCGGCGGCTGACCGAACTGTTCGAGCATCCGGCCGCGGTGGCCGCTCTGGCCAGCGATCCGGTCGACATCGACGCTGCCACCCGATCCCAGGTCCTCCACCTGGCCATCCACGGCGTTCGAACCGCCGATGGCGGCCACCGGTTCTGGACCGCCGCCGACTTCGCAGACCGCGGTGCCGCAGTAGCCGCCGACCTGGTGGTGGAGCAGGCCAGGATCTACCACCGCGCCGCCCACGGACGGCAGCTCCCGGTAGCGGTTGAGGCCCGGCTCCGGGCGCTGGCTGCTACCGGTCAGTTCCAGGATCTGATCGGCCTCAACGACCGGTCGACCGTCTCCCTCCGGGCCCAGTTCACCGCAATGGCCATCGAGCGGGGATGGAACGCTGACGACTTCCGGGGCCGGGACAGCGGGTGGGAGCACCCCGAGGTCAACGGCGAGTACCTGGCCTGGTTGGCCGAGCGGACCGACCCCGACCTGTCGCTGGCGGCCCTCGACAACCTGCGGGCCATCGCCGCATCGCAGATGGGCCAGGCCCACCTTGGGCTCGGCCTCGACATCACCGATGAGGAGCGGCTGGCCTACGTCGCCCACATCGTCGCCAACGGCTGGACGGTCGAGACCTTCGAAGCGGCCGACCCGATCCACAACGACGTCATCAACGACGCGTTCGCACGGCGGGCGTTCGCCTCGTTCGGGCCGGAGACGGAGATCAGCCGGGCCCTGGCCGCGCTCGATCCTGCTGCTGCCGGCTACTCCGAGGCGTACGTCCGGACCGCCCTCGGGCTTGACCGCAACGGCGGCGGGGATGACCTGGTCGACCGCATCGTCGAGGAGATCGGCGGCGTCGATCCCGAGGTCGGGCTGGCGCTGATCCCCATCCACCTCCGGACCCCCGACCGCCACGTCGAGCTGCTGCTGTTCGAGACGATCCGCGACGGCAGACCCGTCGTGGTCGACCTGAACGGCAAGAGCTACCGCGATCCGGACGACTGGTATCGACACAACGAGTTGCCACCGGCTCGGGTCACCTACCCCGGGATCAGAGGGACGACCCCGACGGCATCGGTGTTCGTCTCGCCGGCCGAGGGCGACCGGTACGAGCTCGTCCACCGGGTGACCGAGAACTACCCGGACACGTTCAGCGAGAAGTACCTCGACTGGGTGATCACCGGTGCCGTCATCGTCGGTGGCGTCCTGATGGTCGTCGGCAGCGGCGGGTTGGCCACGCCGGTGGTCGGGGCCGGCGCTGCGGCAGCGTTGGGGACCACCGGGTCGGTGCTGGTCGGGTCGGTTGCGGCCTACGAGCTGGCGTCCGGGGCCAACCAGCTGTACGACCACGTCAGCCACGGCGGGGACTGGGACGACGGGCAAGCGGTCGGCGCCTACTTCACGCTCGGTGAAGGGTTCCTGACCGCCATCAGCGTCGGCTCCTACACCGCGGCCCGGCGAGGGATCCCGATGTCAGGCAACGTGGCCGGGGCGCTGATCTATGCCAACCGGGCAACCGAGGCGCTGGAGGTCGGGCTGAACGCCGGGCAGGCGTGGCAGGTCATCGACAGCGACCTGCCGGCGGCCGAGAAGCGTCGCCAGCTCGCCATCCTCGGGGTCCTGGGCGCGGCGGAGTACGGCATCCCTTTCGCCGCAAACCAGGCGATCAGGAATCGGCCTGAGCTGGACGGGATCGACGACGCCGAGCTGGCGGTTGCCATCTCGAACGGGACGGTGTCGGTCGAGGCGCTGCGGACCAACCTGGGCACCGGCCAGGGGACCACCACATCGGTCCACACCGTCGGCGACCTCCCGACCGGTCCCGCCCGTCGGGCGTTCCTGCTGAACCCGAACAACTGGACCGCCGAGCGCCGGGCGTTGCACGACCGACTGATCGACGAGGCCGTCGCCCAGGCGGTCATCTTCGATGCCGCCGTCGGTGGTGAGCCGGCCATCTACGCCATGCGGGGCAACACTGCGGCCGGCAAGACCCGGGCGATCAGGGGCAACATCCCCGAGTTGGAGCCGGCCATCGAGGCCACGGCGGACCTGCCCCACCGGGCGATCAACCCCGACAACTTCAAGGTCGACCTCCGCGCCGCCGATGCCGATCTCCCGCTCAACTCGAACCAGGTCCACGAGGAGTCGTCGATCCTGGCCGAACGTCTCCGCAACGAACTGGCGGCCCGGCAACGACCGGATGGCCAGCCGATCTCGTTCCTGGTCGACCAGCGCCTTGGACGGTCGAGAGATGTGACGGCGCTCCGGCGCCTGGCCGAACAATCCGGCCGGCGCCTGCACGTCTACGACGTCGACGCGCCGCTAGAGGTGTCGCTTGTCGGCGTGCTGATGAGACCGCCAGGTGGCGCCGACCCGATCCCACCGTTCCATGTCATCGCCGACGAGGGATTCCTTCTAGTACGCAATCAACGAGATCGGGTGGCCCAGCTCTTCCAGCAGCATCCGGAGCTCGGCACCTACCGTCTGCTGACGACCGACAGAGCTGGCAGGAAGATCCACGCTGCGGACGTACGGCACGGAGAACTCAGCGTCTTCGACGTCGCACGATGGAACGACGCCGTGTCACCGACCGAGTCCGACATCGAACGACTCCGCACCACGCCGATCGACCGGGAGTTCATCGAGCGGTTCACCGCACGTCTGGAACCCAGCTATGCGATCGAAGTCCGAGTGGCGCTCGAACCCTATATCGGCATCACCTGGGCCGACGCCGTGGACGATCATTCCCAAAAGCGGCCATCGCTAGACTGAGCGGCGTGGCAAGGAGCGCAGGGTGACAGAAGACAATGAGCCGGAGCTGACGCCGATGAGCAAAGAGGACGCTCAGGCGATGATGGCCGAGATCCGGCGCCGGCACGATGCCGCATTCGAGCAGGCGAAGGCGGAGGGGTTGGCTGCCGGCCAGGAACCCTTCGACCTCGACCGCTTCCTCGCCATCTTCAACACCGTCAAACCACCATCCCCACTCTCGCGAGAAGAACAGATCGAGGAATGGGAGCATGCCTACTACCGACGCACCCAGCGGTGCATGACGATCGAGGAATTCGCCAGAGCGATGGAAGAGGCCGAAATGTACGACGGCGGCTGAACGGAGACGCATCGTGACAAACCAACGCGACGACGGGACCCTCCGGAGAGGCCTGACCCCCGAAGAAGCCGAGGCATCCATGCGGGAATGGGAAGCGCGAGAAGCAGCGGACTTCGCCAAAGCGAAGGCTGACGGGTTGGCTGCCGGCCAGGAACCCTTCGACCTCGACCGCTTCCTCGCCATCTTCAACACCGTCAAACCACCATCCCCACTCTCGCGAGAAGAACAGATCGAGGAATGGGAGCATGCCTA
>JBCCFN010000219.1:0-9048 GCA_039029715.1 Actinomycetota bacterium
CCGGTGGCCAGGTGGTCGATGGCCTCCCGGATTCGGCCCATCGGGTAGACCGTGTCGACCACGGTCCGGAGCTCACCGCTGCCGAGCAGCCCGGCCAGCGTTTCCAGGTCCGGTCGGTTGGCCTGGGCGATGAACATCCTGGCCCGCTGGGAGGCGAACCGGAACCGGATCGCCGCGCTGAGCATCCGGCCCATTGGGCCGAGTACCCGGTTGTGCTTCGGTCCGCCGACGGCCAGGTAGGTCCCGTCATCGCTGAGCAGGCGGCGGCAGGTGGCGGGGGAGTGGTTGCCCTGGTTGTCGAACATGACGTCGAATCGCTCGGGGATCGTGGCCAGGTCTTCGGCGGTGTAGTCGATCACCCTTGCGGCCCCGAGGGACCGGACCAGCTCGACGTTCCGAGTACTGCAGACCCCGGTCACCTCGGCGCCCAGCCATCGGGCCAGCTGGACCGCAGCGGTACCGACCCCTCCGGCGGCGCCGTTGATCAGCACGGTCTGCCCCGCCGTCACCTCGGCCTTGTCCCGAAGCCCCTGCAGGGCCGTGAGGGCGGCGACGCCCATGCCGGCCGCCTCGTCGAAGCCGACTGCGGACGGTTTCGGCACCACCCGGTCGGCCGGGACCCTGACGTACTGGGCAAACGTCCCGTCGCCCATGCCGACGACCTCGTCCCCCGGTCGCAGGCCGGCCACGTCCGGGCCGACCGCCACGACCGTTCCGGCCAGGTCGGCACCAAGCCCGGGGCTTCCCGGCCGCCGCAGCCCGTCGCCGATCCGAACCAACCAGGGCGTGCCGGTCATCCGGTGCCAGTCGAGCGGGTTGACCGACGCCGCCTCGACCTCGACCAGTACCGTGCCGGACTCGACCGGCGGCACCTCGACCTCGGTCACCTCGAGCACCTCGGCCCCGCCGTAGCGAGCACGCTGCACCGCCCGCATGGTCGCCGGCACCTCCCCGGCCGATCGGTCTGCCGGCTCGCTCCCCAGTTCCTGCCCGTCATTGCCCCTGGTGGTCTCCATCGCGCTGCTCCTGCCCGTGTCTGCGGTGTGCGTACGGTGTACACTCTGCGTACGTTGTACCCTATGCGTACGACGTACGCGTCGTCAACCATCCGCCTGTGAAAGTCGTCATGCCTGCCCTCACTCGAGACCGGATCCTGGCCGAAGCGATCGCATTCGCCGATGCGGAGGGCGTGGAGGCCCTGTCGATGCGAAAGCTGTCGGAGCGGCTCGGGGTCGGTGCGATGTCGCTCTATCGCCACGTGGCCAACAAGGACGAGATGCTCGACGGCATGGTCGATGCGGTCTGTGCCGAGCTGCAGCCACCGCGAATCGTTGACGACTGGCGGGAGGCCATTCGGACCACCTCGGCCGAGGCCCACGCGGCCCTGCTCGCCCACCCGTGGGCGGCCGGCGAATGGAGCCGCCGCCGGCCCGGTCCGGCCCGGGTCGCCTACATGGACGCCCTGCTCCGGGTCCTGACCGAGGCCGGGCTTCGCCCTGACCTGATCTACCGGGGCTATCACGCCATCACGATGCACCTGGTCGGATTCACCATCCAGGAGCTGAGCTACCGCAACGGGCTGGCCGGTCAGGACCTGGCGGTGGTCGCTGGCCAGTTCCTCGACGGCCTCGACGACGGCCACCTGCGCCATCTGGCCGACCACGTCCGGGCCCATCTCGACGGCGAGGACCACGGGGACGAGTTCGGGTTCGTGCTCGACCTCATCCTGGACGGGCTCCACCGGGCCAACTCGACCGCGGGCTGAATGGCCGGGCGCCGCGGCTCCCGGTTGCCCGCCGATCAATTAATCGACTATCGTCGATGATCGATGGATTCATCCGCTACGACCGCAACGAGCGCAGGCACGGTCACCGGGACCGCCCGGCCGCTCGCCAGGGCAACCGCCGAGGAGTGGGCCGGCTGGTTCGCCGCCCTCGGCGAGCCGACCCGGGTCCTGATCCTCCATCTGCTGGCCAGCGAGGATCGTCCGCTGACGGTGGGGGAGCTGACCGAGCGGCTCGACGTCGGGCAATCGACGATCTCCCACCACCTGGCCAAGCTGGCCGCGGTGGGGTTCGTCCTGGTCGACCGAGTCGGGACGTCCAGCCGATGGCGGGTCAACCAGGCCTGCTTCGAGCGGTTCCCCTCTGCGGCGGAGGTCGTGATGGGTCGCATCGATCCCGCATTCATCGAAGCCAAGGAGCCGTGAAAGTGACAACCGAACCAAGCAGCGACCAACGCACCGATCAAGCCGCGGGCGCCATCCGGGACCAGGTCCAGGAGTACTACCGGGCAGCGTCACGCGGTGAGCGCGGCGGGTCCGACGGTGACGACCGGTGGGGGGCCAGCCTCTACCGGGACACGCTCGCCGATGCGGACCGACCGGCGGCCGAGTTGTCGATGGGGTGCGGCAACCCGTTCCTGCTGGCCGACCTGCAGCCGGGTGAGACGGTGCTCGACCTCGGCTCCGGTGGCGGTCTCGACGTGATCCTGTCCGCCCGCCGGGTCGCTCCGGACGGGATGGCCTACGGCGTCGATTTCCTGCAGGAGATGATCGAGATCGCCCGGGCCAACGCGGCGGATGCCGGGGTCGACAACGTCGAGTTCCTCAACGGCTCGATCGAGGAGGTCCCCCTGCCGGACGGCTCGGTCGACGTGGTGATCTCGAACTGTGTGCTCAACCTGGCGCCGGACAAGCGTCCGGTATTCGCCGAGATCGCTCGGGTCCTTCGGCCCGGCGGCCGGGTTGCGGTGTCGGACGTGGTTGCCGACGACGGCCACGTCGCCCCGGCCGACGGCGATGCGTGGGCCGAATGCGGAGCCGGCGCGCTCCAGCGCCAGCACTACATCGACCAGCTGACCGAAGCCGGTCTGACCGACGTGACGATCGAGCAGACCCATGAGACCGGCCCCGGTCTCCATGCCGCAACGGTCCGGGCAACCAGACCCTGACCGGCCGTTGCCGCCAGCCGGCGCCAGCCCTAGCGTTGCGGCGTGACCTGGTTCTCGGTGGACATCGAAGCGGACGGCCCGATCCCTGGGCCCTACTCCATGTTGTCGATCGGGGTGGTGGCCGTCCGGGACCCCCTGGTCGACCGGTTCTACCGAGAGCTGGCACCGATCTCGGAACGTTGGCAACCGGACGCTCTGGCCGTGTCCGGCCTCGACCGGGACCGACTGGTCACGGAGGGCTCGTCCCCCCGTGAAGCGGTGGCCGAGCTCCGGGCGTTCCTGGACGCCACCTCGGTCGGGCCACCGGTATTCGTCTCGGACAACCCGGGTTTCGATGCCGCCTTCGTCAGCCACTACTGCCACCGGTTCGACCCGGCCGGCAACCCGTTCGGTCACTCCGCCCGCCGCATCGGTGACCTGTGGGCCGGTCATCTCGGCGATGCCGAGGACGATTCGGGATGGCGGAGCTTCGTGGTCACCGAGCACACCCACAACGCCCTCGACGATGCGGTCGGCAACGCCGAGGCGATGCTGGCCATGGTGGCCCGGGGGCTGACCATACCGCTCGACTGATCGGCGCCCGGGCCGGGTGGCGCGCTCAGCCGAGTGCAGCCACGATCTCCGGGGTGGCCTGGACCAGCTCGATCAGGACCCCCTGGCCGCTGTTCGGCGACTGGTCGTTGCCTTTGGGGTGGATGAAACAGATGTCGTGGCCCGCCGCCCCGGGCCGGATGCCGCCGGGGGTGAACCGGACCCCGTTCTCGCTCAGCCACGCGACCGCGGCCGGAAGGTCGTCGATCCAGAGGCCGATGTGGTTCAGCGGCGGACTGTCGACCCGGGGGCGCCTGTCGGGGTCGAACGGCTGCATCAGATCGATCTCCACCGTCGCCGCCCCGGTTCCCACCTCCAGGATGTCCTCGATGACGTTCTCCGACTCCCCGGTGTAGCTGCCGGCCGTCCGGACGCCGAGCAGATCGTTCCACAGATGCCGGAGCGGGCCCAGCTCGGCACCGCCGATGGCGATCTGTTGCAGGCCAAGGACACGGAACGGTCGATCGGTCACGGGGTTGCCTCCTCGGTCGGTCGCCGGGGTCCGGCGGGTCGTGTCGAGGGTACGGCAGGACCGCCCGGCGACGCAGATCGAGCCACCACCTGCGGGTAGGGTCGGCCGGTGGACCATGATCTGATCATCTTCGACTGCGACGGCGTGCTGGTCGACAGCGAACGGATCGCCGTCCAGATCGAGTCTCGCCTCCTCACCGAGGCCGGGTTCCCGCTGACCCCGGCCGAGATCGCGGCGTCCTTCGTCGGGCTGAGCTACGGCTCGATGATGACCGAGCTGGAGCGACGGTTCGGCCGGTCGGTTCCCGAGGAGCTGAACCAGCGGATGCAATCCGAGGCCCTGGCCGCGTTCCCGACCGAGCTGGAGCCGACGCCTGGCATCGTCGAACTGCTCGGATCGATCACCGGGCCGCGCTGCGTCGCCTCCAGCAGCGACCCGGACCGGATCGCCCTGTCGCTCCGGTTGACCGGACTCGATCGATGGTTCGACCCGGGCTCGCTGTTCTCGGCCACGATGGTCGACCGGGGCAAACCGGCGCCGGACCTGTTCCTCCATGCCGCGGCGGCGATGGGACATCGGCCGGATCGGTGCGTCGTGATCGAGGACAGCCCCCACGGGGTGGAAGCGGCGGTCGCGGCCGGCATGGCGGTGGTCGGCTACGTCGGCGGCGGCCACGCCGGGCCGGCCCTGTCCGACCGCCTGGTTGCGGCCGGGGCCGACGCCATCGCAGATCACCACCGGTCGGTCCCGCCCATCCTCGGGCTCGGGCCGGGCCGGGGCGGGCCGGATCAGTCGGCCGGGACCGCCAAGCCGTAGACCTCGGCCGCGGTGCCGCGGAACATCCGGTCCTGTTCGGCCGGCGAGTACTGGACGGCCAGCCGCTTGCAGGAGTTCCAGAACGTCCGGTAGGACAACGACCAGCGGTCGACCGGGAAGTTGCTCTCGAACATGCAGCGGTCCGGGCCGAATCGTTCGATCACGTGGTGGTAGTAGCGGGCCTGGGCTGCCACCAGTTCCTCAGACGTCGCCGGCCGGTCCCGACGATCCCAGCCGAACCCGTTGTCTGGCATGGCGAGACCACCGAGCTTGACCACGATGTTCGGCCTGGTCGCGGCCCGATCGATGGCGGCCGACCAGTCGGCGAAGACCTCGTCCCGCTGCCCGGCGTAGCGGCCGACCCCGATCGGGGTGCCGACGTGGTCCAGCACCATCGTGGTCTCGGGGGTGGCGGCCGCCAGCTCGGTGAAGTCGTCGATCTGGTGGTGGTAGTGCCAGCTGTCGTAGACCAGGCCTCGCTGGCCGAGCCTGACCACCCCGGCCCGGAACGCCGGATCCTGGGCCAGGCCGGCCGGCGCTCGCCCGGGTATCCGCATCACATCGGGCTCGGGCGCCCTCGCCAGCGCATGCCTGATACCCCGAAACCGACCCCGGCCGGCTTCGGCGTGGGCATCGAGCACCTCATCGAGCCCGTCGAGCCGAAGGTCGGCCCGACCGACGATGCCAAGGATGGGCGCGCCGTCGGCCTGGTCCGACCGCTCGGCCTGCTCGGCGACGAAGGCCGTCTCACCGACCGGCCGGAGGTGGTCCGGACCGTCGGTCCGGTAGGCGGCGCCGCATTCGACGAACACGGTGCCCTGGATCCGATGGCCGTCCTCGGTGTCACCGTGGAGCTCGGTCAAGCCGTAGGGGAGGGCCCCGTCGGCCGGCCACAGATGATGGTGGGGATCGATGATCGGCCGATCGGGGTCGATCACGTCCTCCACGTGCTGGGCCAGCCACTGGTCGGATCCTGGTTCCATCCGCCCATCCTCGTCTCGTCGACGGCCGGGCGCCAGCGGGCGACCGGGCTGGCGCCGCTCAGTCTGGTTGGCCGAGGACGACGAGCCCGTCGGCGACCGCCGGCTCACCTGCCTGGTTTCGGACCTCGAACGGGACGGTCCGGCGGCCCGGACCGGTCCGGTTGGCCGGCCAGGTGGCGACGGTGATCGTCGACGGCAGCCTGACCATGGCCGCAAACCGGCCGGCGATCCGGCGGACCAGCTCGGGACGGCCATCCGCGTGCTGGCCGATCACGACCGAGACCCCATGGGCCAGGTTTGCGGTGCCGTGGAGGATGATGTCCGGCAGCCCGGCGGCGAGCGCCACCGCCCGGTCGGTGTGGATCGGGTTCCAGATCCGGGCGCACTCGGTATAGGTGTGGGCCGCATTCGCCGGCAGATCGATCCGATCGAGCCGCGGCGTACCTCGTCGCTCGGTGCCGTCGATCGGTTGCGGCGGCGACGGGTCCGGCCGGTCCGGTCCGGCGGACGGGATACCGAGGTTGATGCCGGTCTGGGTGGTGGTCGCAACCGCCTGGCCGGCCTGATCGACCGTGCGGAGGCGTGTGGTGGTCAGCGCACCCGGACGGATGTCGGTCACGCCGACGGTCTCCAACGTCGTTGCCAGCCGGTCGCCGGGCCGGACCAGGCGGTGGATCGTCACGTCGTGCCCGGCGTGGACGCTCGTCCGGATCTCGGCCTCGGTCAGCCCGGCCTGACTCGATGCGTCCCGGGACCTGACGATCACCTCCCACTCCGGGCAGACGACGAAGAGGGGGTGGGCCACGATCCCGCTGGGCCTCGTGGTGTCGAGATAGCACCCGTCGACTGCGCCGAGCGCAGCGGCGTACGCCATCGTCCACCGCTCGTCGACCTCGTGGGGGACCGGTCCGATCGTGGTGCCGACGAGGTCGGTCGGGATTGGCATGGGTTCAGCGTAGGTCGGGCCGCCGATCGGGGCGATCCCGGCCAGGCGTCTCGAGATCCGAGGCCTGCGCCCGAGGTCGGACCGGTACCCTCTAGCCCGGGCCCACCACCAGATCGTTCAACGAATGACAGCGGGAGAGGTGATCGGGGATGGCAGACGGACAGATGCAGCCGCCGGGCTGGTACTACGCCCAGGGCGATCCGCCCGGCACCCAGCGCTACTGGAACGGCGAGATGTGGCAGGGCGACGCCCAACCGATCCCCGGCGGCGCAGTGTCCGGGCCAGCGGCGGAGCGGGCTGCGCTGGCCGAGCCGATCAAGCGCATCCTGGCCAGGATCATCGATGGCGTGGTCTGGCTCGTCCTCGGGTTGGTGGTCGCCATCCCGTTCGCCATCTTCTCAGACGTCGGGCTGGACACCACCAACGTCGACAGCTACCTCACCCAGCTGCTGGCCGGTCTCCTGGTCGTGGCCTACGAGGTGGTCATGGTGGCCACCAGGGGCGCCACGATCGGCAAGGCGGCCCTCGGCATCACGGTCACCATGGCGGACGGGAGCCGCCCTGGCTTCGGCCCGTCTGCCAGGCGCATGGTGCTGCTGATCGCCTACAACCTGCTCCGGATCGTCCCACTGATCGCCGCCGTCGTGTTCAGCCTGCTGTCGATCGTCGGGCTGATCATGCTGTTCGTCGATCGCCGGCGTCAGACGCCGTGGGACAAGCTCGGAGACACCATCGTCAAGGAGGCGTGACCGGGCCGGGGAGACGCCGGGTCGGCAACTGGCGCCCTTCAGGGGTCGGTTCTACGATCCCGGGATGGTTCGCTCGCTCCTGGCCCCGCCGCTCGCCTCGGCGGTCGATCCCGGCAGCGCCCAGTTCGCCAGGAACCGGTCGGACATGCTGGAACAGCTGGCCGTCATCGACGAGCTGCTCGACCAGGCCGAGGCCGGCGGCGGCCCAAAACGCATGGACCGGCTGCGGTCACGAGGCAAGCTCCCGATCCGGGAGCGGATTGCGGCGTTCCTGGACCGGGACAGCCCGTTCCTGGAGATCTCGCCGCTCGCCGCCTACGAATCCGACTACGCCATGGGCGGCGGCATGGTGGTCGGGATCGGTGTCGTCGCTGGCGTCGAGTGCGTGATCCTCGGCAACGACCCGTCGGTGCTGGCCGGCGCCCTGACCCCGTATGCGGCCAAGAAGTGGGAGCGGGCGCTGGAGATCGCCAGGGACAACCGGATGCCCTACGTCAGCTTCGTGGAGTCTGCCGGTGCGGACCTCCGGGTCGAGACCGGTGGCACCGGGCGGCGGGTGGAGACGACCCACTTCGCCGAGAGCGGCCGGTTCTTCTACGAGATGATCGAGCTGTCGAAGATGCGGATTCCAACCGTCTGCGTCGTGTTCGGGTCATCGACCGCCGGAGGCGCCTACCAGCCCGGCATGTCCGACTACACGATCATGGTCAAGGAGCAGTCGAAGATGTTCCTGGCCGGCCCGCCACTGGTCAAGATGGCCACGGGGGAGGAGAGCGATGACGAGACCCTCGGCGGTGCCCGACTCCACACCGAGGTCTCCGGCTCCGGCGACTACTTCGCCGAGGACGACCTCGACGCCGTCCGGATCTGCCGGGAGGTCGTGTCCCACCTGAACTGGCGCAAGCCGGCCCCCGGACCCCGGTTCGACCCCGAACCGCCGGTCCACGATCCAGAGGAGCTGCTGGGCCTGGTCAGCCAGGACCTCCGCCAGCCGGTCGACGTCCGGGACGTGGTGGCCCGGGTCGTCGATGGCTCCCGGTTCGAGGAGTTCAAGCCCCGCTGGGGCCCGACCATGGTCTGTGGCTTCGCCTCGATCCACGGCTTCCCGGTCGGCATCCTCGGCAACAACGGTGTGCTCTACCCGGACTCGGCCCAGAAGGCGGCCCACTTCATCCAACTGGCCAACCAGATCGACGTACCGCTGTGGTTCATCCAGAACATCACCGGTTTCATGGTCGGTCGGGACTTCGAGGCGGACGGCATCATCAAGAAGGGCTCGCAGCTGATCAATGCGGTCTCCAACTCCGAGGTGCCCCACCTCACGGCGATCTTGGCCGTCGGCCACAGGAACGTGAACCGGTTGTTGAACGCCCGACCGGACATGCCGTAGGTCCCGGCCCCGTAGGACGAGCCGATCGTCACCGTGAGGTGGGGCACCTCGGAGTTGGAGACCGCATTGATCAGCTGCGAGCCCTTCTTGATGATGCCGTCCGCCTCGAAGTCCCGACCGACCATGAAACCGGTGATGTTCTGGATGAA
>JBCCFN010000220.1:0-8975 GCA_039029715.1 Actinomycetota bacterium
CGTGGTCTACGGCGGCCTCGACTCGACGCTCGAACTGTGTCCGGGCAACTCGATCATGCTGCCGGCCGGCTTCGACTTCGTGTCGAACGCCCCGCTCAACGATGCCGACTGTTCGTTCGCCCCGAGCATCGCCGCCCCGCCGCAGGGCGTGGTGACCTGCGACGGGTTCGTGTCATACGTGACCCTGATACCGGCCGGGACCGAGGGCGTGCTGTTCGGTACCGTCGAGCTGATGGTCGACGGCGTCGGCGTCGGGCTGACCAGTCAGGCGCAAGCCGACCCGGCGAACATGCCCGAGGTCAGTCGCGGCCTGATCGACTGCTGATCCCCAACCGTGCCGATCGGAGCGACCCGGGAGGGCATCGTGGACCGCGTCGAGCGTCCCCCAGGTGACGGCCATCTGCGCGACCGGTTCGAGCAGGCGGTGCTGCAGGCCGAAGTCACCACCGTCGACGGTGCGGCGCTCGACTTTCGGTCGGTCATCGAGCTCTACGACCGGAGCCACATCGGTGTGGACCCGGCCGACCCTCGGGCCCGCCTGACGGCGACCGGGTCGCTCCTGTCCGCCCGGCGAGGGTTGGCCGTGCTGCGGTCGCCGCCGATCCGGTTCGGCCGGGCCGACATCGAACTGGTCGATCGATGGGCCCAGCAAGAGATCGCCCTGCTCGGTCGCCAACTCCCGATCGAGGGGCGGGTCCGACCGCATGGCCGGCCCCGGGTCGAGGACCTCGTCCCGGTCGATCCGGCACCGGCGGCCGGCGGGGCCGCAGAGACGGGCCAGGATGCGCTGGCCGGCCGGGACGCTCCGGCGGGCCGACCCCGCAGGGCAGACGGGCCGGACGTTCGAGGCGACAGGGCACACGTTCGGGGCGGCAGCGCAGCGGAGGGTACTGCGCTGCTGCCCTACCGGGCGCTGGCGGTCGGCTGGACCGGGCCAGGCTGGCGGGCCGACGTCGTGGTGGTTGCGCCCCAGGTGGTGGTCATCGGCTTGGTCGATGGCACCTCCTCGTATGTGGCGGCGCCCATCGGCGACGTGCCCGAGGTGGTGACCATGCTGGACCGGGGCGACCTGCCTCGAGTGCGGTTGGTGGCATCGCCGGTCACAATCCTGTCCCGCCACTGGCAACTCGACCACCCGACCCGATCGGCCCGCCTCGGACCACGGCGAGGCTTCCTGCGCCGGCGATAGCGATCTGCGGGAGCGTTCGGCTGGGCTTGCAGCTGCGCTTGTCCGGCCGGGTCGGTCCTCATCCGGTTTGCGGGCAGGTGCGGCGATCGGGGTCACCTCTACACTCCGAACGGGGACGAGGTGGCACGGCGGGCGTATCGAGAGCACCATGAGCAACCGCGACAACATCATCATCACGGTGAGCCGGGCCGGTCGGCAGCCGCTGACGCTCCTGCTGCGGGACGAGCTGGTCATCGGGAGGGAGTGTGAGGGCCTGGTCGTGCCAGACTCCGAGGTGTCACGTCGCCATCTCCGGCTTCGCCGGCGGGGGAAGGCGGTGGAGGTCACCGATCTCGATTCGACCAACGGCACCAGACTGAATGGCGTCACCCTCACCGGCACCGAGCTGCTCGACGGCGGCGGTCAGCTGACGATCGGCGAGACCAATCTGACGATCGAGATCAAGGAGAGCGCCGAGCGGCGGCCCATCGCCGAGCTCGGGGTGGACACGGTTGCGGTCGAAGATGAGCTGCGTCGGACCTCGATCGACGTCGTGGCCGATGCGATGAGCACCCAGCCGCTCGACCCGCTGGCCACCCAGCAACGGACCGGCGACACGATCACGATCGTCTTCTCAGACATCGAGTCGTCGACCGAGCGGGCGGCGGCGCTCGGGGACACGGCGTGGTACGACCTGCTCGAGGCCCACAACCGGCTCTTCCGGTCGACCCTCCCCCGGTGGGGCGGTGACGAGATCAAGTCGCTCGGGGACGGGTTCATGATGGTGTTCCCCAGCGCGGCGAAGGCGCTCGGGTTCGCCGCGAGCGTCCAGCGGGCCATCGAACGGGACAAGCTCGACCTCCGGGTGCGGATGGGCGCCCACACCGGCGAGGCCATCGCCGATGCGTCCGGGGACCTGTTCGGTCGTCACGTCATCCTGGCGGCCCGGGTGGCCAACATGGCGGCCGGAGGTCAGATCCTGGCCAGCCTCGTCACCAGGGAGATCGCCGAGGGCCAGGAGCAGTTCCGCTTCGCCGCCCCGACGCTGGCCGCCCTCAAGGGATTCGCCGACGCTCAGCCGGTCTACGAACTGCTCTGGAAGACCCCAGACCGCGGCGGCTACTGGGCCCCCTGACGTCGAGTGGTCGAGCGGCCCCCACTGGGGCGCCAGCCGTCCGTGGCGATCAATCGACGAGGCAGGTCGGTGAGCGATCTGGGTAACTACCGGCGATGCGAGGGCGTAGCCAACCGCTACATTCAGTGGTGGAGGTGTCTGAGTACCTGGTGGGCTCCCCCGCCTTCAAAGCGGGCGTACGGGGCGATCCCTCGTAGGCGGGTTCGATTCCCGTCCACCTCCGCCAAACAACCTCAGCCTGCCGGGTACGACGCCGTCACCGGCCCTACGTGCACGTAACCGTGGTGGCCATCCCGACCGGGCGTGTCCGTCCAGTGGGCGCCCTCGGGTAGCGGGTCGGGGGCGACGTCGGCCGCCGAGCCGAGGCCGAAGTCGGCATCGAGACGCCAGGCGGTTCCTCCGCCGGCCCGTCCTCGGAGAGCGATCGTCTCCGGGTGCCAGGCGCGGACCAGCTGACCGAACGGGCGGACGGGCCCCGGACCGGCGCCGAGTCGGGCTCCGACACCGGCGGCTCCGGGCTCGACAGCCGGCGTAGCATCGCCGGCGGGACCGGGCACCCCGGGTTGGTCTGGCCCACCGGGCGGCCCGGTCTGGGCGGGTGGGCCGAAGGGGCCGGGGAACCGGCAGACCGGGGCCCCGTCCAAACCATCGGCGGACCGGATGCCACCGCCCGCACCACGGGCACCACCCGCACCACCGACATCACCGGCACCGTCCGCCCGACCCGCACCGCTCTCGCCATCGGCACCGCCCGCCCGACCGGCAGCGCTCTCGCCGCCGGTATCAAGACATCTGGTGTGCTCGACCCCGGCCAGCGCCAGGGTGACCGCCTTCGGCCGGCGATCGATGGCGTCGAGCAGGCAGGTGGCCATCACCTCATCCCTCGGTTGCTCCAGGATGCCGAGCAACTCCAGCGGCACCGGGGAACCGGGCGCCACCCACGGCCCGTCAGCAGCAACGATCGCCACGTCCCCGCCGGCCCCGGCCAGACCGACGAGGGTGCTGACCAGATCCAGCATGGCCCGACTCGATCGTCCGTCCTGGAACCGGTCGGCCCGCCGCCACCACGGACCGCTCTGGGCGAACGCCAGTCCGAGCAACGCCTCGTCCGAGTCGAGACCCGACTCGACGGCAGCGTCCACCGCCCGATCGAGGCGGGTCTGCTCACTGCAGGCGACCTCAAGGCCAACGGTGACCGCCAGCCCCTGGGCCACGGCGGACCGGGCCAACCGGGCGATCAGCCCCGGGAACTCCTCGGTCCCCGGCAGCTCCCCGATCAGCAACACCGACCGCGGTCGGAGTAGCGGTTGCAGCGATCCAAGCACGGCCTCCACGCTCATCGAATATACGAGGGGCCGGACCCCCGCTCCCCACCGGGCGGCCCGAACCCCGGTCCCGAGTCGGCAGACCGACCGCTCCCGTTGCTTCCCAGCCCGTAGTAGGGTGGCGACCGGTGCGGTGAGTGTGCAAAGGAGCGACCATGGTCGACGTGGTCACGGCCTCTGGCGGGGCTCGTTTTCGGCGGTTGATCATCGCCGCATCCATCATCGTGCTCGGCGGGCTCACGGTCCTGGCCGTGACCCCGGCGGCGGACGCCCACGGCGCCCCGACCCGGCCCGGCAGCCGGACCTATCTGTGCCGCATCGACGGCACCCACGCCTCGGGCGACATCCAGCCGAGCAACCAGGCCTGCGCCGAGGCGGTGGCCATCGGCGGCAAGCAGCCGTTGTGGGACTGGTTCGGCGTGCTTCGATCGGACGGAGCCGGCCGGACCCGGGGCTACATCCCGGACGGCCAACTCTGCAGTGGCGGTGAACCGAAGTACGCCGGCTACGACCTGGCCCGGGCCGACTGGCCGTACACCAGCCTGACCGCCGGCGAGGAGATGATCTTCCGCTACAACGCCTGGGCCGCCCACCCCGGCGAGTTCCGGCTCTACATCACCCGGGACGGCTACGACCCGACCCAATCGCTCCGCTGGGATGACTTGGAGCCCGAACCGTTCTCCGTCTACGGCCAGAACAACCCGAACGGCCGGGACGAGGCCAACGACACCGCAGACTACCAGTGGTCGATCACCCTGCCGGACAAGTCCGGCCCCCACATCATCTACTCGGTGTGGGAGCGGTCGGACAGCCAGGAGACCTTCTACGGCTGTTCGGACGTCCGCTTCGACGGCGGATCGGGTGAGGTGGTCGGCGTCGGGCCGGGGGCCAACGTGGTCGGCCCGCCACCGGGTGACACCCCGGCCACCACCACCGCTCCCCGACCGGACGGGTCGGCCAGCACCATCCCCGCCGCCGACGCCAATTCGGACGGCGCCGGCGACGCATCCGCCGGGGATGCGATGGGCGCTGGCGATGGCCAGGCCATGGGCGAGGGTGACGGCTATGGCGACGCAACGGCAGCCACACCGGACCAGAGCGGGCCACCGGCCACCACCGACGGGCAACCAATCGCGGTGCCGGCCGAGCCCGGGGACGGGTCGGCCCTGGCCTCGGTCGAGGCGTCGACCGGCGATGGCGCCGGCTCGGCCGCCTCACCGGACCAGGCGGCGGCCACCCCATCGCTCGCCGCTACTCCACCACCGGACGGCACCGGGTCGAGTGGCGGCATCGGCTGGTTGGCGATACTGGCCGTCGGCGCGGCGGGCGTCGCCCTCGGGGTGGCGTCGACCGTCGCCATCATGACCACGCTCCGCAATCGGGAGTTGCGGGCCCGCCTCGACCACTACCAGCGGCTCACACCGTTCCCGGGCCACAGCCTGCCCGACGGCCCACCGATGCCGCCGGGATCAGCGACGGGGCCAGGGGATCGGCGGGACCTCGTGGGATCCGGTATCGGCCCGCCCGGCGAGAACTGATCGGGGCGGACGGCCCGCACCACCGAACCGGAAACCGCCGTTCGCCGCCGACCGGCCTCGACCAATCGCCCCCACGACCGGGGCAGCGGGACCGGCCGTTCAGGGGCCGTCGGAGCGGGTCGACACGCCGGTGATCGGGTCGGCCGGAGCGGTCAACAGCTCGACCAGCTCCCCGGCGTCGATCACACCCCGGTTCCCGTCCCGGTCGGCCAGATACGCTGCGGCCTCGGTGGCCACCAGCCCCCACGATGCCATCAACCCCCGCCCCATCACCTCCAGGTAGCCGTGGCCGGCGGCGTTCAGCGCCGGCAGCTCCGGGCAGGTCAGCGTCACCACCGGCGCCCCGTCGAGGGCCCCGAGCGTCAGCAGTCGCCGGTACCAGCCCCGGGCCAGCTCCGCCGACCCATCCCGGACAAGCGCCGCCACGTCCAGGGTCGGCCCTTCGGTTCCCCCGTTCTCCTGGGCCCACACGTCCGTCAACTGCTGAGCGGTGATCAGCCACGCCCGACCGAGCGTGGCATCCGGCCGGCGTCTGGCCGGATCGACGAAGGCCACCCCGGCCCCGCCCCAGCCGGCAACCGATCGGCCGAACGCCAGAGGCAACTCGATGGCGAGCGGCTGGTCCCCGATCGGGTCGGTGGCATCACGGGCGCCGTGCTGGATGCGACCGGACCCGGGCACCGGGCCGCCGCGGAGATAAGTCAGGAAACGGGACCGCAGCAGGTTGGACCCGTAGGCCACATACCAGACGTGGGTGGAGGTGGGCGTGGCGCCGCTCAGACGGCCAGCAGGTCCCGGGCGCCGGTGTCAGACGACGGGTGCCGGAGCTTTGACATGGCCCGAGCCTCGATCTGACGGATCCGCTCACGGGTCAGGTTGAAGTACTCCCCGACCTCTTCTAGCGTCCGGGGCTCACCCCGGTCCAGACCGAACCGCAGCTTGAGGATCTCCCGCTCCCGCTCATCGAGCGGTGCGAGCAACCGTGAGATCTCGTCTGGCAGCAGCGCGGTGGCGGCAACCTCGAACGGGGAGTCGGCAGACCGGTCCTCGACCACGTCGCCGAGCTCGGCGTCACCATCCTCACGAAGTGGCTCGGAGAGCGACAGCGGCTCCGCTGCGAACCGCAGCGCCTCGGTCACCTTGTCCTCCGGCATCTCCACCTCGGTGGCGAGCTCGGTCAGGGTGGCGGGACGGCCGTACTTGAGCTCCAGCCGGGCCCGGGCCTTCTGCAGCCGGGCCAGGGTGTCACCGGCATGCACAGGCAGACGGATGGTCCGACCGGTGTTGGCGATACCGCGGGTGATGGCCTGACGGATCCACCACGTGGCGTAGGTGGAGAACTTGAATCCCTTGCGCCAGTCGAACTTCTCGACCGCGTGCATCAGACCGAGGTTGCCCTCCTGGATCAGATCCAGCAGCGGTAGACCGGAGGCCTGGTACTTCTTGGCGATCGACACGACCAGCCGCAGGTTTGACTGGACGAAGGTCCGCTCGGCCTCCCGGCCCTTGCGGATGGTCCGGCGGAGTTCACGCTTGCGGTTGGCCGGAAGCTCGGGATCGGCTTCCAGCTCCTCGGATGCAGCCTTGCCGCCTTCGATGGCCTGGGCGAGTCGGACCTCATCTTCCTTGGTCAGCAGCGGGTACTGGCCGATGTCCGTGAGGTACAGCCTGACGAGATCCTCTTCGTCCCGCTCGACGCGCTCCTTAGCCAAGGAATCCTGCCTCTCGTCTAGACGGGGGCTGGACGCCCCCGTAGCCGATCGCTGCAACCGAGGGTAACAACGGCTGGCCTAATTGCGTTTCTCAAGTGTATTCGCCGATACCGACGTTGCAGCGTCATAATTCCGCAGATTTCGCGGCGGACGAGTACAGCTCTGTTCTCGGCACGGTTTACGATTCGCTTGAGTCGGCACGGCGGGATGGGGGTCCAGGACGATGAGCGAGCAGGCCGAGGAGCTGGAGCCGGTCATGGTCGTGCTCGGGTTCCGAACCGATCAACCGGACGCGCTGATGGAGATCCTGGCCCGTTACGTGGTGCTCAGCCGCGGCCAACCGGGCTGTCGCAACATCGACTACGTGGCGTCTGTGACCGATCCGGGGCGGCTGCTGATCGTCGAGAAATGGGACTCGCTCGAGGCCCAGAAGGCCCACTTCGATTCGCCGCAGATGGTCGAGATGGCGACCAACACCGTGCCGCTGCTGACCGCAGAGCCGGACATCGACCTGTTCGAGGGCATCTCGATGCACGACCTGGCCTGAGGCCGGCCGAACCGCCGGGGGCTCAGGTGACCACGGCGTCGAGCGCCCCGTCGGAGAGGGCAACGATCTCGGCCCAGGTCAGCTCATCGCCGGCCCACAGCTGGTCGAACGCCCGGTCCGCCACATCGCTAAAGCCGTGGCGGTTCCGGAAGTTGTAGCGATACCGCGGCTGGTGGAGCCGCAACCCGTGGCGACCGACCCGCCCGTAGAGGTTGACGTCCCAGGCCATCCGCCGGGCCTGGGTCATCTCGGCGTCGAGCTCGGGGGCGCCGAAGCTGTCGGACTGCCGATCGACCACCTCGAGGAAGAGCCGGGTGAAGGTGATGCTGCTCGCCAGGTCACCGAGGGACCGTGGGCGCTTGTAGTCCTCGAGCGCCCCGCCGTCGACACCGAACACCAGCGGCTCGAGCGCGGTGATCCGGACCCGGTTGGTCGCTGCGTCCTCCTCCACCTCGACCGTCACGTCGAGGTCGTCCGGCAGCGGCGCCACACTCTCGAGCGCTCGCTGGGCCAGGGTGGCGATGGCCGCGGACTCGTAGCTGACCTTGGTGTACGTCTCGGGCCGTACGACGATCATGGGTCCCTCTCCCGTTTGCTGCTCAGCCCGACACGTCTGCCGGGTCCTCGATCTCGAACGAACCGATCGAACCGGGGCCGACCACCCCGCCGGCCGCCACCATCAACTTGGTCAACTCCGCCTGGTGGGTGGCCGCCCGGTCCACCTCCTCGGGCGTCTCGAGCAAGGACTGGATGATCATCTCCCCCTCACGCCACTCCTCCATGTCGTCCTGGAGGCAGAAGTTGATCGACCGGATCGTCGGCGCGTCCGTGATCTGCGAGGTGTTGTTCCGGTGGTAGGTGTAGGCGGCGATCAGGTGCGGCAACAGCACCCGGTACAGGCCGACCAGTTTCTCGATCGTCAGCTCCGGGGCCTCCGGCGCGCCGAGGGCCTCGATGAACGCCTCCATCTCGGGATTCGGCGGCAGCGTCAGCCGATCGGGGTTCATCTCACGCAGCTCGGGGAGGCGCTTGTGCCACAGCTCGGAGTGGAAGGCGTGGTGGTAGCAGTGGGTGCCGAGCCGCAGCTTGATGTCCAGTTCGGGAACGGTGGCGACCCAGCCGCCCATCAACTCGAAGATCCGCATCTCGACCCACTTGTAATGACCGACCCGGATGGCCGTCTCCTCAACCGTGAACCGACCGGGGATCTCACGACGATCCCACGGGGCGAAGGGGCTGCGGGGCTTTGACGGGTCGGCCATCGATCACCTTTGCTCCCCGACCTGACCGGTCGGGCTCGTCGTGTCGCCGGCCCCGATCGGGGCCGACCTGCAGTGCGGACGCCGGATCGGCCACGCCGTGAGCCACCCGTCGCTCCCAAGCCGCAAGCGTACCGATCGCATCCCCAGCG
Source organism: Actinomycetota bacterium (assembly GCA_039029715.1). Lineage (GTDB taxonomy): Bacteria > Actinomycetota > Acidimicrobiia > Acidimicrobiales > SZUA-35 > JAHELU01. Next base: position 8,837 of record JBCCFN010000220.1, read on the forward strand.
AGCCAGCGGGCCGCCGGCCAGCGGACCGCCGGTCAGTGGGCCCGTCGGCCGTCGGGACCAGGGAGCCCACCGGCCCGGCGGTCGACCCGCCGCTACCGTGGAGCCGATGGTCAGCGAGATCGACGACAGGCTGCTCGAC
>JBCCFN010000221.1:0-8943 GCA_039029715.1 Actinomycetota bacterium
CCGCCCTTGTACCAGTCCATGTTGGCCGAGCGGTCGACCACGTTGTCACCGTGGAGGGCAGACATCGGGATGAAGGTCAGGTCTGCGACGTCGAGTCGCTTCGCGAACTCGATGTACTCGGCCCGGATCTTCTCGAAGACCTCCTGGTCGTAGTCGACCAGGTCCATCTTGTTGACCGCCAGGACGAGGTGGGGGATGCGGAGCAGGCTGGCGATGAACGAGTGGCGCCGGGACTGCTCCACGATGCCCTTGCGGGCGTCGATGAGGATGATGGCCAGGTCGGCGGTGGAGGCCCCGGTGACCATGTTCCGGGTGTACTGGATGTGGCCCGGGGTGTCGGCGATGATGAACTTGCGCCGGGGGGTGCTGAAGTAGCGATGGGCCACGTCGATCGTGATGCCCTGTTCCCGCTCGGCCCGCAGGCCGTCTGTCAGCAACGCCAGGTTGACGTGCTCGTCGCCTCGGGCCTCACTGGTGGCCTCGATCGACTCCATCTGGTCCTCGAAGATCGACTTCGAGTCATAGAGCAGGCGCCCGATCAGGGTGCTCTTTCCGTCGTCCACCGAGCCGGCGGTGGCCAGTCGTAGGAGATCCATTAGCGGTCCCTCCATGTCCCATTCGAGGCGCTCGTTGCCCGGGATGTTTCGGCGCCAGCCGAAACTCCGGTCATCGGCCTCCGGTCGATGTACTCCATGATTAGAAGTATCCCTCCTTCTTTCGGTCTTCCATGGCCGCCTCGGTCACCCGATCGTCGGCCCGGGTTGCGCCCCGCTCGGTCTGGCGGGTGGCTGCGACCTCTTCGATGACCTGCTCGATCGAGGTGGCCGATGACTCGACCGCACCGGTGCAGGTGGCGTCACCGATGGTCCGGAACCGCACCAGCTTGTCGACCACTTCCTCGTCCTCTTCGGGCTGGAGGAACTCGGTCACGCCGAGCCACATCCCGTCCCGGGAGAACACCTGCCGATTGTGGGCGTAGTAGACGTCAGGAATGGCGACGTTGTCGTCCCGGATGTAGTGCCAGATGTCCAGCTCGGTCCAGTTGGAGATGGGGAACACCCGCATGTGCTCACCCTTGCGGTGGCGACCGTTGTAGAGGTTCCACAGCTCCGGCCGTTGCCCCTTGGGGTCCCACTGGCCGAACTCGTCACGGAAGCTGTAGACCCGCTCCTTGGCCCGGGCCTTCTCCTCGTCCCGGCGGGCCCCGCCGAAGAGGGCGTCGCACGTGTGCTGCTCGATGGCGTCGAGCAGCACGCCGGTCTGGAGACGGTTGCGTGTGGCGCCTACGCCGGTCTCCTCGACCGCCTTGCCGGCATCGATCGCTTCCTGGACCGAGGCCACGATCAGCCGGATGCCATTCTCGGCAACGAACCGATCCCGGAACTCGATGACCTCCGGGAAGTTGTGGCCGGTGTCGACGTGCATGATCGGGAATGGCAGCGGGGCCGGAGCGAACGCCTTGAGCGCCACGTGCAGCACCACCGCCGAGTCCTTGCCGCCGGAGAACAACAGGCAGGGCCGCTCGAATTCGGCCGCCACCTCGCGGATGATGTGGATTGCCTCGGACTCGAGGTAGTCCAACTGCGAAATTTGCGTCTGCATATATGTGGTCCTTGGGGGATCGCTGGCCCGCCGGGGCCTCACGTTCTCTACGGTCGATCCGGCGATCTTCTTAGTCGTTCGGTCGGTGGGATCGGTGGTGTCGCCTGCGTGAGGGCCCGCATTGACTCCAACAAGCCTATAGGTGGCCCTCGGTCCTTACGTCTGTCGACGGGCTCGGACCATCATGGGAAGATCCACCTGTAAGGGTGATCAGTCCGACCCCCCGCCGAACTCGTCCTCGAAGATCAGCCCGGCCAGTTCGGCCAGGTCGTCGCCGGGCCAGAAGTGGCTGATCGCCCCGTCGGCCCACAGCGATGCCAGTCCATGGACCAGGGCCCACGACTTGAGGGCCAGGACCAGCGGGTCGTTGTCATCGCAGTCGTCCTGGCTGGCCTCGGCGGCAACGTCTGCCAGGATGCCGAACGCTCCCTTTGACGTCGCCTGGAACGTGTCGTCGTCCGAGGCGTGCATGTCTGAGCGGAACATCACCTCGAAATAGGCCGGTTCCTCGAGGGCGAACCGGAGGTACTCGACGCCGATCGCATTCAGCCGTTGACCGGGTTCGGCGGCGCTCTCTGCCGCAGCCCGCATCCGCTCGCCGAACAGCTGGAACCCACGGGTGCTGTAGGCGGTGAGCAGGCCGAGCTTGTCCCCGAAGTGATGGGCCGGCGCGCCGTGTGACACCCCGGCCCGACGCGCCGCTTCCCGAAGGCTGACCCCGGCGACCCCCTTCTCGGCGATCGTCTCGCCGACCGCGTCGAGCAGGGCCTCCCGGAGGTTGCCGTGGTGGTACCGCCCGTCGGCCGGGTCTTGGGATGGCTGGTTGCGGTTCGACATGTCGCTGCGCTCGCTGCGCTTGGAGGCCCGTGGGCCGGTTGGTTCGGCCGCTGTGACCGACGCTACTCGAATTTGATCTTGACACTGTCTAGAAGCGTCTGTTGAATTGAAGAACGAAATCTAGACAGTGTCAAGACCTCGGAAGGATTGACCGATGCACCCCGAATCCGACAGCAACCAACAGACGGCGGTCAGCCGATTGACCGGCCGCCTCGCCGACCGGCCGGGCGTGGTGATCGCCGCCGTCCTGGTCGTCACCGCCCTGCTGGCCATCCCGTTCCTGGCCATGCAGCCGACAGAGTCGGCATCCCAGGAGCCGACCGGTGAGGTCTTCGAGGCCCGGGACCGGATCGAGGAGCGCTTCGCCTCGTCCGTGTTCACCACCTTCACCGTGGTCGAGGACCGCGACGGCGACATTCTGCGGGTCGAGCCGCTGACCGAGCTGCTGACCAACGCCGAGGCGCTCCGGTCCGATGCCGATCTGCGGCCGACCCTCTTCGGCTACTACGACGTCGATGAGGACCTCGATGTCCTCGGCCTGCTGACCATCGCCGATCTGATCGACGCTCGGCTGCCAGGCGGGCTCGCCGGCGCAGACGATGCGGCGGTCAAGGCGGTCGCCGCGGAGCTGATCGCCGAGCGGGGCGTGGTCGAGCTCGGGCTGTCGGCCCAGACCGAGACCGGTCCGGACGGCCCGGTCTCGCCGGCAACCCTGATCCCGGTCCTGTCAGACGACACGGTGCTCGGGTTCGGTGGGGCCGGGGTCCGGCTCGGCACCGGAACCGAGAGCGAGACCTACTCCCGCGAGGTGGTCGACGCCCTCCGCGGTGACGAGGACCGCATCCAGGCCTGGGGTGTCGCCATCGATGTCAACCTCACCGCCGAGGAGGAGGGGCAGGCCGCCGGCCCGTTCATCGGGTTCACCATCGCTGCGGTGCTCGCCATCGTCGGGCTGACGTTCCGCTCGTACTGGGTCCTGGCGGTCACCGGCGGCGCACTGGCCACCCTGATCATCTGGCTGAATGGCATCACCAACCTCCTCGGCCTGAAGGAGGATCTGATCCTGACCCTGATCGTCCCGATCGCCATGATCTCGTTCGGGGTCGACTTCGCCTTCCACTCGATCGGCCGGTACCGGGAGCAGCGGTCGGCCGGGCTCCGGCCCCGAGCGGCGTTCGGCACCGGGCTGGCCGCCGTCGGCGGGGCCCTGGTCCTGGCCCTGGCCTCCGACAGCGCGGCGTTCCTGTCCAACACGTCTGCCGGGATCGAGTCGATCGTCCAGTTCGGCCTCGGCGCTGCGGTTGCCCTGGTGGCGGCCTTCATCCTGCTCGGCGTCGTCACCCCGCTCGGGATCATGATGGTCGAGGACAAGGTCGGGTCGCCGACCCCGACCAGGGGTCGTCGGATCGGGGCCGTGCTCGGCTCGATCGGGGCGGCCCAGCTGGCCATGGCCTCGGTCCTGTTCAGCGTCTTCATCCTGCCGGCGGTCGGTCTCGTCCTGCTCGCCGTCTACCTCCTCGTCGCCATCGTCCTCCCGTACCGGCTGGCCCGCCGGGCCGACGAGTCGACCGATGGGCAGCTCGCCGCCGTCAACGGCGCCGAGGGGATCGGTGAGCCAACGGTCGGCCGTGGGGCCGCCGCGGTCGGAGCGGTGGTCGCCGGCTTGGCTCGTCGCCCCATTCCCGTCCTGGCCATCGTCGCCGCCGTCACCATCGGGGCCGGGACCCTGGCGGTCCAGGTTCCGACAGAGTTCGATGTGAAGGACTTCTTCTCTGCCGAGTCCGACTTCGTCGTCGGGCTGGACAAGCTGGACGAGCACGGGGGCGAGCAGGCCGGTGAGCCGGCGGACATCCTGATCGAGGCCGACCTGACCGACCCGGCCACGGTTGCCCGGATCCAGGGCTTCGTCGACGAGTTCGAGGCGCTCGACACCGAACGGTTCGCCAGGACCGACGCCGGAGACCTCAACCTCGAGGGCGGCCTCTTCCAGGTCATCGACGAGGTCTGGGCCCAGCCGGCGGCCCAGGGGGCGATCGCCGCAATCACCGGGGTGACGCTGACCGATGCCGACGGCGACGGACTGCCGGACGACTCGGCCCAGCTCGCTGCGGTGTTGACCACCGCCCGGAGCATCGGCGTGCCGATCACCGAGGATCGGGTGGCGCTGACCGCCGATCAGGTCCGCTCCGGCGTCTGGCTCGCAGACGACGACCAGGCGGTCGACGGGCCCAGCTCCGCCACCCGGTTCTCGATCGGCCTCCCCGGCTCCCGCCAGGTCGAGAACATCGTGGCCGCTCGGGACGAGTTGACCCCACTGGTCGACTCGCTGGAAGCCGACCTCCAGGCGATCGACGCCGATGCTGCGGTCACCGTGACCGGCGGCCCGATCGCCAGGCAGGAGAGTCTGGACGCCACGTCCCGGGCCCTCCAGGTCAGCCTGCCGATCGCCGTTGCGATCTGTCTGCTGATCGCCGCCACCTTCATGCGGTCCCTCCGGCTGGCCGTGATCGTGATCATCCCGATCCTGATCGTCGTGGCCTGGCTCTACGCCTTCATGTTCGTCTTCGGCTTCGCCGTGAATCTGGTGACCGCAACGATCGGGGCGGTGTCGATCGGCATCGGCATCGACTTCGCCATCCACTTCACCGAGCGCTACCGGGAGGAGCTGGAGCGGCGGGGAACGGCTGCGGCTGCGGTCCGGGCCGCCGGCGAAGGGACCGGGACCGCCCTGGTCGCCTCGGCGTTGTCGAGCATCGTCGGCTTCGCCATCCTGGCGCTGGCTCCGATGCCGCTGTTCGCCTCCTACGGTTTCCTCACTGCGGTCATGATCGCCATGGCCCTGGTGGCGTCACTGGCGGTCCTGCCCTCGATGCTGGTGCTGACCACCAGGGATGGTGGGAGCCGCTCGGCGGCGCCCGATCACCAGTCGAAGCAGTCGATCTCGGTCCCGTCCGGCTCGGTGCAGACCAGGTCGCCGTCCGGGGTATAGGGCTGCTTCGCAACCACTGCGCACTGGGCATCGGGCTCGGTGACATCGAAACTGATGGTCGACACGTCGACCTCGCCGGGGCCCGCATAGTCTCTGATCACACCGATCTCGTCGATGCGGGCCCCGCGGGCGTCCCGGAGGACCAGGGTGGTCAGTGAGCCACCGCCGTACTCCGGCACGTTGCGGGCCGTGACCTCGACCTCGTAGCCGACGTCCGGGTCGAAGCTCAGGATCCGGCATCCGTCCTCGGGCTCGGGATCCATGACCTTCGGTCGGTACCGCTGGACGCTCTGGACGAGGCAGCTGCCGTTGACGTCCGGGATCTCGTCTGCGAAGAACGGGTCGTCGAGCTCGATCACCAGCTCGCCCGGTTGGACCGACTCGGCCCCGAAGATGCCTTCGACCTCGGTCGGGGTGCCGTCCGCCAGGTAGAACAGCACCGAGCCGTTGTAGCTGACCGGGACGGTTGCCGAGCTGGCGAACCGGATCTCATAGGTCTGGGCGTCGACGATGTTGCAGGACACCACGTCGTCCTCGGGGGCCTGGGGGGAGCCGACGTCTTCGATCTCGGGCTCGACCTCCTCGAAGTCCAGTTCGACCGAGTAGCCCTCGTAGCCGCAGTTGCTCTCGGCGAATGTCGATACGGTCTCGCTCCGGAACTGGAGATCGAACCACTCCTCGCCGAGGCCGGAGTCCTCGATGTCGTCCCAGCTCACCGCGGCCATCTCCGCCGCCAGGTCCCGGTACTCGGTCCACCACTCGACCTGATCCGCGGGAGCGGTTGCGGCTGCCGCCTCGACCGCGGTGAGGAGGTCCTGCATCAGGGGTTGGTGGAGGTCCGGGTCCTCGTTGAACACCGACACCGCCTCCTGGTCGAGGGCGTTTATCAGGGCGGTGCAGTAGGCGTCGGTATTGGCCAGTGATGCGGCGGCGTCCTCCGAGCCGTCGTCCTGCTGGTCGTCGTCCACTGGCGCCGCCGCAACGGTGGTGTCGGCGCCGATCTCGCCGGTGGCGCTGCCGGCGTCGGTCGCGCCATCTTCGGCGCAGGCGGCAAGGGCCAGGGTCAGTGCGGCGATGACGGTGAGGAGTCTGAGTCGTCGATGCATACACACCTTTGACGGCCGAGCCGGCGACGTTCTTGCATTCATGGGTGGAGAAGTCGGTCCGAACTCAGGTTTTGTGAAAATCCGGTCGATGCATCGGAGATGGCGGTCCTCGACACCTACGACAGCGGCGCAGACGCCGACCCGACGCCGAAACGTCCGGTCTCCCTGCTCGGGGGCGGGGGTCGGAAGCGGGTGCTGTTCGTCAGCTCGTCCGGCGGGCACCTGTCCCAGCTGCTCCAGCTTCGCCCGTGGTGGGCCAGGCATGAGCGGTTGTGGGTGACCTTCGATCTGCCGGACGCACGGTCGAAGCTGGAGGACGAGACGATGATCCCGGCCTTCCATCCGACGACCCGGAACCTCAGGAACATGCTGCGGAATACGCCGCTTGCGGTCCGGACGATCCGTGGGTTCCGGCCGGACGTGATCGTCTCGAACGGAGCCGGGGTCGCGGTGCCGTTCTTCGTCGTCGCCCGGATCCTCGGTGTGCCGACCGTCTATCTCGAGGTCTACGACCGGATCGACTCCCGGACGATGACCGGTCGGCTGTGTGCGCCACTGGCCACCGAGTTCCTGGTCCAGTGGCCGGAGCAGCAGGCCCTCTATGACGGCAGTGCGCTGGTGGGCCCGGTCTATTGATCGAGTCGACATCGGCCAAACCTGCGATCGGAGGTCGCACCGTGTCCGCAATCAGAACCGCATTCCCGGTCTCGAACGTCGTCGTGGCGGTCGGGACCGATCACCATCCGTTCCACCGGCTGGTCAACTGGATCGACGCCTGGGCCGCGGCCAACCCCCACGTCACCGTGTTGGTCCAGCGGGGGACATCCGACGCCACGGCCGAGTGCCCGAGCGTTGAGCTGCTACCTCACCCCGAGTTGCTCGAGCGGTTCGCCAGGGCCGATGCCGTCGTCAGCCACGGCGGCCCGTCGACGGTGATGGACGCCCGGATGGTCGGGCGGTTCCCGATCGTGATGGGACGGGACCCGAACCACGGCGAGCACGTGGACGACCATCAGCTCCGGTTCGCCGAGCATCTGCGGCGTCATGACCTGGCCGAAGTCGTCGACAGCGAGGCCGCACTTCACGCGGCCATCGACGAGGCGGTGGCCAACCCTCACCACTATTCGGTCCCGGTCGAGGGCAGCGGCATACCCGGCGTGGTCGAGTTCGGTCGGACCCTTGACCGCCTCCTCGGCACCTCGACCGAGCTCGTCGTCGGTGAACCGGTCCCGCCTGCCGTCACACCTGATCCGGTCCCGCCTGCCGTCACTTCCGCCGATCCCGGCTCGCCTGCCGCCGATCCCGTTGACGCCACCCAGCTGAGAGGACCGCTGTCATGATCGATCTGTCCCTCGACGACCAATCGAGCCGACCGGTCGGGGCTCGCGGTCCCGACCATCTGGAGGACCGCTCGGTCTCAGTCGTGATCGCCACCAGGGATCGGCCGGTGTTGCTCCGCCGAGCACTGGCTGGGGTGCTGTCCCAGCGTCACGACGCAGCCATCGAGGTCATCATCGTGTTCGACCGGTCCGAGCCGGACCGGTCGCTCGAGGCCGAGGGTCCCGGCCATCGGGTGCTGGTCACCACCAATGCCCGGACGCCCGGCCTGGCCGGCGCTCGAAACAGCGGGATCGACAAGGCGTCCAACGCCTGGATCGCCTTCTGTGACGATGATGACGAGTGGTTGCCAGGCAAGCTCCAGGCCCAGTTTGCGGCGCTGGCCGCAGATCCCGCAGCCCGGGCCGCCTGTACCGGGATCCTCATCCGGTATCAGGACGTCGACACCCCGCGGATGCCGGACCCGGCCAAGATGAACGTCGGCGACTTCCTCCGGGACCGGATGACCGAGGTGCACCCCTCCAGCTGGCTGGTCCACAAGGACACGCTGATCGAGCGGATCGGACTGGTCGACGAGGAGATCCCCGGCGGCTACGCCGAGGACTATGACCTGATCCTGCGGACCGCGGACGTCTGCCCGATCGCCGTCGCCCCCCAGCCGCTGGTCCGGGTCTGGTGGCATGGGGCCTCGTTCTTCTTCGAGCGGTGGCGGACGATCGACGAGGCGCTGGAGTACCTGGTCGACAAGCATCCGGCCTTCCGTCGGCACCCCGATGGCCTGGCCCGGATCCGGGGTCAGCAGGCGGTGGCCCGGGCGGCGATGGGTCGACGTAGCCAGGCCCTGTCGACGGTGGCCGAGATCGTGCGGCTCCGGCCGTTCGAGAAGAGGGTCCCGCTGGCCCTGGCGGTGGTGTGTGGGCTGAAGGCCGAGACGGCGTTGAAGGCAGCTCACCGATTCGGCAAGGGAATCTGAGCGCGGACCGGTCGGCCGCCTGGCCGATCCGGTGTCAGGCCAGCAGCGCAGCTCCTGCGCCGAGGGCGAGGAAGACGCACAGCGGGGTGTAGACCGCG
>JBCCFN010000222.1:0-8934 GCA_039029715.1 Actinomycetota bacterium
CCCCGGGCCCAGCGCGAGACCATCCTGCAGCGCTTCTATCTCGAGTTGAGTGCGATCGAAGCCGGCCGACTGCAAGGACGAAACGCCAATGCGATCTACCAGCTCCAGCATCGAGCGATTGCCAACCTCCGCACCGCTCTGCTCGCCGGGCTGGCGGTCGTGCTCATCGCCCTGGCCGTTTGGCTCGCTCGTGGGGTCGGCCCGAGTCAGCAGGTGAGCACCGATCCCGTCGAGGACGGGCCGACGTCGATCGAGGAGCCCGGACCCGAACCACCGCCGAGCGACGGCGAGGTCGGGGACGAGGAGGGGGGCGACGCACGCACCGAACTCCGTTCGCCAGACGCATCGGGCCGCACGCCATCATCGACGCCGACCGAGGAGCCGGCACCGGCGGATCAGCCATCGGGGGCCGGGCTCGCAGCCGACGAGCCTTCGGCGGTCGAGGAGTTGACCTCCCCGACCAATGGCTTCACGAACGATGGGGCGTCAACCAGCGATCTCGGACCGACGCCAACCAGAGGCGTCGATCCGTCCCAGCCGGCCGAACCGTCACCGCCACCGACGACGGTGGTGGCCGAGCCAGATCCAACGACCACAACGACGGTTGGCGCGCCGACCACGACAGCGCCCGCACCGTCTGCGACCACGTTGCCACCGTCGGCGCCGGCAACGCAGGGACTGAACAGGTGCATTGTCTTCCCTGTCGGCAGCCGAGTCGTCTTCACGCTCTACGACCCGGCCGGCGAGATCGGCGATCCAGGGGCCTATCGCTCGCCGGCGCTGCTCCGCCTGGTCAATGATGCCGGCGACACGTTGCTCGAGGTCGAGACCGACGGATTCGGCGTCGACGGGGACACCAGCGGAAGCGTCGGCTGGTTGGAGTTCGAGAACGGTGTGCGAACCCATCGGAGCTACGCCAGCGCTTCGCCCCCAACCGAGTGGGGTCTGATCATCGACAGCTCCGTGCCGGACGACTGGCGGGCCGTCGAGTACACCGACGCCGAGGGCGCCTGGGTGCGCGCACCGGCGTGCAACATCTAGGTTCGGCGGACCCCTCGCCCTCACCCCCGCCCTGACTCGGATCGGTGCGCAGCGGGTTCGCCGGAGCGAATAGGATCCCTTGTTCAAGGTCGAATGGAACAGGTGGTTGCCGTGTCGAAAAAGGTCGATGATGCCATCGCTCGGGCGGCCGAATCCCATCGCAAGAGCTTGAAACTCAATCGTCGAGGGCTGGCAACGGTGCCGGCCGCCATGCTCGACCTGAGGGCACTGACCGAGCTTCAGCTGATGGGGAACCGGCTGGTCGAACTCCCAGACGAGTTTGCTCGGCTTGAAGCCCTCGAGCGGATCGACCTGAGCGACAATCAGTTCACTTCGTTTCCTTCCGAGGTCCTCTCGTTGCCGAACTTGACCTGCCTCGAGTTGGAGGACAATTCAATCGATGAGATTCCGGTCGAGATTGGCCAGCTCGAGCATCTGAGGGAGCTGAACTTGGGTCGAAATCCGATCGATGAGCTACCGTCGGTTTTGGGTGATCTCGGGCAACTCCGACTACTCAACATCTCCTGGTCGAACCTCTCCGAGCTCCCGGAATTCATCGCGAATCTTCAGGAGCTACGGGTGCTCAACCTCGCATCCTGTCCCCTGTCCGAGTTCCCGAGGGCGGTTCTGGATCTGCCTCGGCTCGAGCAGCTCAACCTCGCTGGCTGCGGCTTGACCAGCATCCCGGCCGAGGTGAGCTCACTGGACCAGTTGTGGGATCTCTCGCTGTCGTTCAACAACCTCACCGAATTGCCGGCGACGATGTCATCGATGGACCGGTTGTCGTCCCTTGACGTTGGCGAGAATCCCGGTCTCGAGATCCCGTCCTCGTTGCGTTCGAAACCCACGCTGGCGCTGTACTACTGATCGCAACCGAGACCTGATCCTCACGGTTCCTGGTACAGAACCTCGAATCGCTGGAAGATCGTCGCCATGTCGGGATCGACGTCGATCCCGAGGTCGGGAAGCACTCGCTGGAAGAACTCGGTGTGAGCGGAAAGCCAGTAGGCCCTCGTCCGATCTCCTTCGCCTTCGTCGTAGGCGAACCGGTCGTCAACCGACGAGAGCGGGCCGATTCGCACCTCGCTGATTCGCAGAACGCCACGGGGCCGGCACGCGCCATCGGTCACGATTTCCAGGTCGCCGACGTCGGGAAGCGGCTCGCCCTCGCGCTCGTACTCGGCCACCGATCCCGCAGTCGCCCGCTTCGTCCCCTCCAGCACGAGCGCAATCAGCTCGTCTGCGAGTTCGACCGAGTCCCCGAACGCCCAGGCCTCGGGCTCCGGAACGTCGCGGTGTGGCGCAGAGTGGGTGATGAACCGTTGCCAGAACTCACTGACCTGCGACGGATCTGGTGCTCCCAGCGGGGTGTGCGAATCCACCGCAGGCCGCTAGGTCGGCACGATCTCGAAGGCGACGGCGAGATCGACCCCGATCAGCGGGCCGGTGTTGGCAGCGGCGGTCCGCAGCCAGGCATCCGGATCGAAGGTCGGGTCGTTCAGTGCCTCGATGTAGGTCCGATGGCACTCCAGCGAGGCCACCCCGGCTGCGAGGTGATCGGTGACGTCGACGGCGTGGGTTGGCGCGGTCGATGCGTTGTAGGCGATCCATCGGACCCCCGACCACGGCTCGCCGGTCTCGGTGAAGAGCCAACGATTTGCTGCATCGCGGGCAGCGTCCGGGAGCGCACGGCCGAGCTCGCGATGGTCGATGTGATTCCAGGGACCGGTCTCGCTCCAGCGCTCTCGGTAGTTGGATGCGATGATCACCTCCGGCCGGTGTCGCCGAATGGCGCCGGCGAGATCTCGTCGCAGCTCGACGTTGTTGACGACCAGACCGTCCGGGTGTTCGAGGAACTCGACCACCGAGACGCCGACGGCGGCCGCCGACCGGACCTGTTCCTCGGTTCGAATCGGCCCGGCGACGTCCGGCGGCATCGAGTCGATCCCGGCCTCGCCCCTGGTCGCCAGGACATAGCGGATGTCCTTGCCCTGACTCGTCCAGCGGGCGATGGCCGAGGCAGCGCCGTACTCCAGGTCGTCCGGGTGGGCGACGACTGCGATCGCTCGGTCCCAGTCCTCGGGGATCGGTTCGAGGGCGTCTACCATCGCCAACCACCGTAACCCGGGTGGTCGCCCGGCCGTGCCTGAGGTGTCCTACGGTTGGCTGTGATGAGGCCTACCGGGCGACGTTGGATCGCCAGCTTCGCCGTTCTTCTGCTCACTGGACAAGTGGTCGCCGCGTGCGGCTCGGTCTCACCGGCGGCGGGTCCGCCGGTCGGCGGTGAGCCGACGACGACCCTGGCCGGCGAGGGACTGGGGAGCGAACTCGCAGATTCGCTGGTCCAAGAGCTCGATGGACGGTTTCTGTCGATTGGGGCCGGTGTCGACGGGGTCGAGGTGGTCCTTGCGCCGGATGAGGAGGCGTTGGCTGCCGAGCTCCTTGCTCGCCACGGCGAGGAGGTCGTGCTGAGTGTCGGCCGTCTCCGGTATCCGCTTGCGGAGGCGGCGAACGTCTGTCCGGAGCCACCGGCGGAGCGCAGCGACCCGGATCTCAGCGTTGCGGTCGTTCCGCCCACAGGGTCGATCAGTGCGAGCGGGATCGAGTCACTGGAGCTTGGGGTGGCGGTGACCAACGTGGGTGAGGGTCCGCTCGCTTTCACCACCGGGTCGGCGCTTGGGACGATCCTGGATCCGTCTGGGAACGTCGTCTCCCACGGGGCCACGGCCGGCCTTGCGCTGCCGGGATTGCCGGTTGACCTGGCTCCCGGTGACTCCATCGAGCTGCCGCTGTACGCATCGATGGCCAGCTGCGATCCCGAGATCGGCTTCATGCTCCCGCCGGGCGACTATCTGATCGTCGCCGAGGTCGTCCGGTCCGGTGACGGCAAGGTGGTCAGAATCCAATCAGCACCGGAGCCGATCAGGATCGGAGGCTGACGACGGTGAACGATGGCCAGATGGGAGCTGCCGGCCCGGTCCGGAGGCGAGCGGGCGTGATCGCCGTCCGGGAGGGTTCGGTTGCGCTGATCGAACGCCATCGGGGCGGCCGCCAGTACTGGGTCGTACCCGGTGGCGGGATCGAGCCCGGCGAGACGATCCCCGAGGCTGCGGCGAGGGAGGGGCGAGAGGAGCTCGGGGTCCCGGTCACGGTCGGCGCATTGCTGGTCGAGCTGTCGGCCCCGTACCTGAACGGCACGCCGGGGCATCACTACTACTTCGAGGCAACGGTCGCTTCGACCGAGATCCGCATCGACGGTCCGGAGCTCGACAACCCCCAGAGCTCGGGGACCTATCGGGCGGTGTGGGTCAGGCTGGAGGATGTCCCTTCGCTCGATGTCCGTCCGCCGGAGATCGCCGAGTTGATCGCCAGGTACGGCGAAGGCGACTGGCCGGAACGGTTGGTTGTCCGGGCCACCGAGGCGTTCTGACCGAGCCCCGGCCAAGGGTTGGCGGCCCACCGGTCCGCTGGCGGTTCGAGTCGGGCAGACTGCGAGGGTGGACGATGCGATTGCCGAGCAGCTCGAATCAGGATGGTCGACATGACGGATGAGGAGGCGGCAACGTCGGTCCGAGCCCCGGTTGCGGTGGTCACCGGGGCATCGAGTGGTATCGGGGCCGCAGTGGCCGAGCGCCTCTCGCTCGAAGGCTTCGGTGTGCACGCCATCGCTCGTCGCCAGGACCGGTTGGCCAAACTGGCCGCGGCCACCGGCTGTCAGACCCATGTCCTGGACGTCACGGACTCCGCGGCGCTGTTGACCCTGGCCGAGACGCTCGGCGAGGTTGACGTGCTGGTCAACAACGCCGGGCTCGGCCGGATGGACGTGCCGGTGGCCGAGGGCTCGCTGGCAGACGTGTCCCGCACGATCGACACCAACGTCACCGCCCTGATGGTCGCAACCATGGCCTTCCTTCCGGCCATGATCGAACGGCGGGCCGGCCACATCGTCAACGTCGGGTCGATGGCCGGCCACTACCCCCTGGCCGCCGCGGTCTACGGCGCATCAAAAGCCGCCGTCCACCGGTTCTCGACCAACCTGCGAATGGAGCTGCACGGCACCGGCGTCCGGGTGACCGAGATCGCCCCCGGGCGGGTCGCCACCGAGTTCTACGACGTTGCGGTCACCGACCCGGTCGAGCGGGAGAAGGCCAAGAACTCAGGGGTCGACGAGATCACCGCCGCCGAGCTTGCGGACACCATCCACTACGCGCTGTCCGTCCCTCGACACGTCAACATCAACCGCATCGAGCTGCAGCCGACCGAGCAGACCTACGGCGGCATGTCGTTCGAGGCCATCGAGTCGCCGCAGGAGGATCTGACATGACCGAGCAGGGTGACCCCAACGCGCCGACCGGCGAGTTCGCAGACAAGGTCGTCGTCGTGACCGGCGGGGCGTCTGGCATGGGGGCAGCGACCGCCAGGGAGTTCGCAGCCCGGGGCGCGACGCTGGTCCTGGTCGACCTCAACGCCGATGGTGCCGAGCGGGTGGCCGGGGAGTGCCGAGCGGGTGGGGCAGCCGAGGTGTCGACCAGGGTCGGGGATGTCAGCCAGTCGGAGTTCTGCGACGCCGTGATCGACACCACGGTGGCCGACCATGGGCGGATCGACGTCCTGGTCACCGCGGCGGGCACGATCCACCGGGCCGACTCGCTCGGCACGACCGATGGGGACTGGGCCAGGGTGATGGGGGTGAACGTCGACGGCATGTTCTTCCTCTGCCGGGCCGCGCTTCGCCACATGACCGCGGCCCGATCGGGAGCGATCGTCAATTTCGGATCGATCTGGGGCGGGGTCGGCTCGGCCGGCTCGACCGCCTACTGCGTCTCGAAGGGAGCGGTCCACCAACTCACCCGGGCCCTGGCCCTCGATCATGTTGAGGACGGCATCCGGGTCAACGCCGTTGCGCCCGGCGAGGTCAACACGCCGATGCTGTCGTCCCAACGGGATGCCCCGCCGACCGCCGAATACCTGCAGGCGCTCGCCGACGCCACCATCCCCATGAAGCGGCTGGCCGAGCCGGAGGAGATCGCCCGGGTCGTCGTGTTCCTGGCCTCGGACGACGCCAGCTACATCACCGGCGAGATCGTGCACGTCGACGCCGGCTACACCGCTCGCTGAGCGGGCCCGGCAGTGGTGGCCGGTGGCCCCCGGCCCACGGCCCGGAGCGCAGGTCTCGCCGCCGCAGCTCACGGCTGCAATGATGCGGACGGTACCGATGCCGGGGATGCCGGGGGTGGAGAGATGAGCCGATTCGAGCGGGGGATGGTGGTCGCCGCCCAGCCCGAGACCGTCGAGGCCGGGGCGGCCGTCCTACGGTCCGGCGGCAACGCCGTCGATGCGGCGATCGCCGCCGGGTTGGTGGCTGGCGTGGTCGATCCGCAGATGTGCGGGATCGCCGGATTCGGGAGCCTGCAGGTCTACCTGCCCGGTGACGGGATCCATCGCTGTATCGACTTCCACGCCCGCTCGCCGATGGCGACCCGGCCAGACCAGTGGGAGGACCTCATCATCGGGGAGACCCGGGACGGGTTCGGGTTCCTGCTGGAGGGGCAGGTCAACGAGATCGGCTATCAGGCCATCGCCACCCCGGGGTCGATGCGGGCCTACTTCGAGGCCCAGACCGCCTGGGGGGTCAAGGACTGGGCCGAGATCGTCGGCCACGCCATCGAGTGTGCCGAGAACGGGTTCACGGTCCGTCCCCACACCGCCCGGTGGTGGGCGGAAGGGGCGACGATGGGTCGGGCCGATGTGCAGCAGGGGCTTCGCTTCTCGGCCAGCGGCCGCGACCTCTACTTCCGACCGGACGGGAGCGTGAAGCGGGTCGGTGACACCGTTCGCAACCCGGACCTGGCCGCCACCCTCCGGGTCATCGCCGCCGAGGGGGCCGATGCGTTCTACACCGGGCGGATCGCCGACCGGATCGTGGAGGACATGGCGAACAACGGTGGCCTGATCACTGCGCAGGACCTGGCCGACTACCGGACCGTTCACAACGACCCCCTGCGCGGTCGCTACCGGGGCCACCGCATCACCACCAACCACCCGCCCGGTGGCGGGATGATGGTGCTCGAGATGCTCAACGTGCTCGAGCACTTCGACCTGGCCGGGCTCGGCCACAACTCGGTCGACTATGTCCGCACGGTGACCGAGGCGATGAAGCGGGCAACCGCAGACAAGGACGCCTTCGTCGGCGACCCGGCCGTCGTCGATGTCCCGATCGATCGCCTGCTGTCTGCCGAACTGGCGGCCGCCCATGCGGCTTCGATCAAGGCCGGTGAGCGGGCAACGGTCAGCCGGCTGGCGATCGAGTCGCCGGACACGACCCACGTCGTGGTGATCGACCGGGAGGGCAATGCCGCCTCGATGACCCATTCGCTCGGCATGCCGTCCGGCGTGATCACCGACGGCCTGGGGTTCATGTACAACGGCTGCATGTCGGTGTTCGATCCCCGCCCCGGTCATGCCGACAGCCTGGCCCCGGGCAAGGCCCGGTTCAGTTCGATCTGCCCGACGATGGTCTTCGACGGTGACCGGTTACGGCTGGTCCTGGGGGCGCCCGGCGGAACCCAGATCGCCATGGGCGTGACCCAGGCGCTGCTGAACGTGGTCGATCATGGCATGGACATGCTGGCCGCCGTGTCTGCACCCCGGGTGTCCGGAACCAGCGATGCCATCGACGTGGCCAACGGGGTGCCGTGGTCGGTGACCGATGCACTGGAGGCCGACGGCTACCAGGTGGTCCGGAGCCCCCGGACTCACGACTTCGCCCTAGTCCACGGCATCCGGATCGACGGAGACCGGCTCGACGGTGGCGCCGACCCCGGCGGCGACGGGACGGTCCAGCTGGTCTGACCGCCCGGACACCAGCTCGTCCGGATCCTCGAGTTGGTGGTCGGTCGGTTGCGGGGTGATGGTCATGACCTTCACTCCGTCCGGTGTGTGGAAACGATGCCAGGTCCGGGCCGGGACGACGATCATCTGCATCGCCGTCATCGAGTACTCGACCGCAGCCCCGTCGACGACCAGTGTCATCGTGGTCCCGCCCTCGATCACCATCACCAGCTCGTCGTCCGGGTGGCGTTCCCATTGGCTGTCGCCGGCGTAGTGGACGATGAAGATGGCGCCGTCGCGGTAGCGGGCCAGGGTGTCGAACCAGGGCGCTCGTCCGTCCGCCACGTTTGCCCGGTCCGGGGCCCGGTCGGGGAGGAAGTCGAGCGAGTCGAAGCTGGCGTTCAGGTCGATCGGTGTCGGGGTCATGGCGGTCCTTCCAGGGGCTGGGGTCCGTACTGAACTCAGTGCTGCCATAAGGGCTGTCACTGGTGTATACTGTTTTGCTAGTGACGATGGTAGAAACCCAACCCACGGTCGGTCAAGACCATCTCGCCACCGATGTGGGTCTGGTCGTTGCGCTCGACCTGGCCAATCTGGCGCTGGAGCACGGTGGGGCGTCCGAGCTGCGGTCGATGTTCGCTGCGGCGCCGATCTCGGTCGACTCGCTCAGCGACGGCCAGGCCGAGCAGTTGCTCGATCTGGCCGGCCAGCTACTCCGGATCGTTCGGCTGTTGGCCGACGACGGGTCGGACGGCGTCGACCGGGCCGCGCCGCTGGTGAACCAGCTCCTCGAACGGAATCCGGCCCAGCTCCATCTGACCGCGGGGCCGGATGGCTGGACCCTGCATCACCATCGGAGCGATGCCCCGCTGGTGTCGGCGTGGAGCGCGGTCGTCGCCGCCGCACTCGCTCGGGTCATCGGCGACCGGCGGACGCCGAGGGTCGGTTCGTGCCCGGCCTCGAACTGCGGCCGCTTCTACTATGACCAGAGCAAGAACCGGCCGCAGTTCGAGGCCGGGCACGAACCGACCCTCGGCGTCCGCCGGTCGCCGATGACCCGAG
>JBCCFN010000223.1:0-8929 GCA_039029715.1 Actinomycetota bacterium
CCGTGATCCCGTCGAAGTGGCTCATCCACACCGTCTGGGTCTCGGGCGAGTCCGACCCGAGCAGCGAGCCCGGGGTGGCCTGATCCTTGGTCAGGGTGGTCCGTCCGTACTCACCCTGGTCGTTCCGGCCGACCTCGCCACCGAGCTGGTGGGCGATCAGCTGGGCCCCGTAGCAGATCCCGAGCAGCGGCACGCCGAGGTCGAAGATGGCCGGATCAAGACGGGGAGCGCCGTCGACGTGGACGCTGGCCGGACCGCCGGACAGGATGATGGCCGCCGGCTGCCGCTCGGCCACATCCGCTGCGGTGATCGTGTTGGGGACGATCTCGGAGTAGACGTTGAGCTCCCGGACCCGTCTGGCGATCAGTTGGGCGTACTGGGCGCCGAAGTCGACGACGAGGACGACCTGGGTCGGTGCCGCTGCGGTGCCGGATGCGGTCACGGGGCGCTCGATCGGATCAGGACCTCGGCCTTCTGCAGCTCCTTCAGGTTCTGGTACCCGAGGGTCGACAGGGATTGGCGGAGCGCACCGAACATGTTGAGCCGACCGTCAGCCGACCGGGCGGGGCCGACGAGCAGCTCCTCGATCGAGCCGATCTGATCGACCTGGACCCGGTTCCCCTGGGGCAGGGCCGGGTGGATGGCGGTGGTGCCCCAGTGCCACCCCCGGCCCGGGGCCTCATGGGCCGCGGCCAGGGCCTGCCCGAGCATGATGCCATCGGCGCCGCAGGCCATCGCCTTGGCGATCTGGCCGCCGGAGGAGAACCCGCCGTCGGCGATCACGTGGACGTAGATTCCGGTTTCGTCGAGGTGCCGCATGCGGGCCGCCCTGACGTCTGCGATGGCGGTGGCCATCCCGGAACCGACCCCGATCACCTTGCCAGCCGATGCGGTCCGGCCACCATCGACGCCGACGAGGACACCGGCCGCTCCGGTCCGCATCAGGTGGAGGGCGGCCTGGTAGCCGGCGCAGCCGCCGACGATCACCGGCGTCTCCAGCTCCCGGACGAACTCCTTGAGGTTGAGGCTCGGCCCGTCGGTGACGTGTTCGGCCGAGATCACCGAGCCCCGGATGACGATCATGTCCAGCTCGGCGGCGAGGAGCTGATCCGCCATCTCGGCCACATGCTTCGGGGAGACCGCCCCGGCCGCCAGCACCCCGCCCTCGTGGACCTCGGCCACCCGCTTGGTGATCAGGTCCGGGTCGATCGGGGCCGAGTACAGCTCCTTCATGCGCGGCAGCGCCGCCTCGTTGTCCATGGCGGACAGTTCGGCAAGCAGCTCGTCCGCATGCTCGTGGCGAGTCCAGATGCCCTCGAGGTCGAGGACCGCCATCCCGCCGAGCTGACCGATGGCGATGGCGGTGGCCGGGCTGGTCACCGAATCCATGGCGGTTGCCAGGAACGGCAGTTCCAACCGGTAGGCGTCGATCTGCCAGGACAGATCGACCAGGTCGGCGTCTCGGGTCCGCCGGCCGGGGAGGAGTACCAGCTCGTCGAGGCCGTAGGCCCGCCGGGCCGACTTCCCCATTCCGATGTCGATCTCAGCCACCACATCCTCCAGAAAGGAAAGAACTCAGACTAATGGCCCGGCCGGGTCGGCGGGGGCTTTTGCCGGTGGTTTGCGTCACCGGCGGCGCAGCCGTCAGGGGGTCAGGACGACCTTGCCGATCGTGGCCCGACCCTCGAGCGCCCGGTGGGCGTCCGCCGCCTCGTCCAGGCTGAATCGGGCCCCGATGCGGACCCGGAGGGTCCCGTCCGCCACCGCCCCGAAGAGCCGATCGGCCCGCTCTTGCCCTTCGGGCGGCGCGATGTAGTGGCCGAGGCTCGGCCTGGTCACGAACAGGGAGCCGCCGGCGTTGAGACGCTGCAGGTCGAACGGCGGGACCTGCCCGCTCGACCCACCGAACAGGGCCATCATCCCCCGGGGGCGGAGCAGGGACAGACTGCGGTCGAAGGTCTCGGCCCCGACACCGTCGTACACCACGTCGAGCCCGGCCACCTCCGGGCCCAGTTCGGCCCGGACCGCCTCGGCGAAATCGGTCTCGGTGTAGACGATCACATGGTCGGCCCCGGCCTCGGCCGCGATCTCACCCTTGGCTGCGGTCCCCACGGTGGTGAACACCTCGGCCCCGAGCGTCTTCGCCATCTGGATCAACAGACCGCCGACCCCACCGGCGCCGGCGTGGATCAGACAACGATGCCCGGGTCCCAGGTCGAAGGTGCCGGCAACCAGGTAGTCGGCGGTCAGGCCCTGCAACACGACCGCGGCCGCGACCTCGAGATCGACCCCGTCCGGGACCTGGAAGGTACCGGAGGCCGAGGCCAGGCACTGCTCGGCATAGGTCCCGTCGGCCAGCGGGGTTGCGACCCGGTCCCCGACCGAGAACCCGTCGACCCCGTCGCCGACTGCGGTCACGGTGCCGGCACACTCCTTGCCCATCAGCATCGGGGTCCGAACCGGGTAGGTCCCGCTGCGCAGGTAGGTGTCGAGGAAGTTGAGACCGGCCGCCGCCACCGCTATCCGGACCTGGCCCGGGCCGGGTTCGGGCACCGGGACCTCGACCAGGGTCATGACCTCCGGGCCACCGGTCTCGCTCACCTGCACCGCGCGCATCGTCGCCTCGCTCATGACGCCAGCTCCTCGACCCGACCGTCGGCGTGGCGGGCGAACCGGACCGGACGGTCACCGTGGACCGGGTCATCGGTCGGCCAGGGCCAGCCCCCGAACTGGGTCTGTTGATAGTCGAGCATCGCCTGCCTGATCCCGGCCTCGTCGTTGAGGACGAACGGCCCGTACTGGGCCACCGGCTCCCCGATCGGGCGGCCCTGCAGCACGATCGCCTCGGCCGGGGCATCCGGGCCGGCAGCGACCGCCACCGCTGCGGTCGGGTCCAGCACCACGCCGGTGTCGGCGGCCACCGCCTGGTCGGCGATGGTAACACCCTCGCCTTCGAACAGGTAGAGGACCCGATTGGCCTCGGCCGGGCCGGCCGGGAGGGTCCAGGATGCGCCGGGGCCGATGGTCAGGTGCCAGATCGCCACGTCGTGATCACCCGAGGCCCAGGAGTCCGGTGGGGGCGACGGCGGGACGGCATCGCCGATGGCGCCGGCGATCACGGTGACCTCGACCCCGGGCTCGGTCACGGTCGGGACCTCACGACCCCACACCATCGTGAAGTGGGGGTCGACCATCTTGTCCGCCGCCGGGAGGTTCAGCCAGATCTGGAACAGGTGGAGGGTGTTCGGTCCGTCGGTGTCGAACAGGGGGAACATCTCGGAGTGGACGATGCCGCCGCCGGCGGTGATCCACTGGACGTCCCCTTCCCCGAACCGGGCCTGGGCCCCGAGCGAATCCGAGTGGTCGCACCACCCCCGACGGACATAGGTCACGGTCTCGAACCCCCGGTGGGGATGCTGGGGGAAGCCGGGCACGGTCGACCCGTGGTACATGTTCCAGCCGTCGATCCCGGCAAAGTCCTGGCCGATCGTCCGGCCGGCCAGCGACGGTGCCGGCCCGAGGGATCCGTCAGCAGCCGGATACCGGTCCAGGTGGTGGGCACAGAACAGGAACGGGTCCAGGGTCGGCCACTGGGGGCCGAGCGGGACCGTCTGGCGAATCGGTGAGTCCACGCCCTCAGTCTAGGAGGTCGGCGCCTGGCCGCCCCTGGGCCGCCGCTACCGGTCGACCGTCGATCGGAGCTGGGCCGCCAGATCGCCCCGTCGCTCGACCATCACGTCCTCCAGACCCAGCCAGGTGCCGAGTTCCCGCAGCGCTTCGGCGAGCTCGGTGCAGACCCTGGCCCGGTCGACGCCGTCCTCGGCGAACGCACTGCGGACCCGGAGCACCCCGGCCTTGCGATCGGCCTTCAGGTCGACCCGAGCCACCAGGGCATCGTCGAGCAGGAACGGCAGCACGTAGTAGCCGTGGACCCGGTCGGCCTCCGGCACGTAGATCTCGATCCGGTAGCGGAAGTCGAACAGCCGCTCGGCCCGTGGCCGGAACCACACGACCGGATCGAACGGGCTGAGCAGCGCCCGGGCCCGGACCTTTCTCGGCCGCCTGGCCTCGGGGTGGAGGTAGGCCGGTTCGTCCCACCCGGCGACCTCGACCCGCTCCAGCCGACCCTCCTCGACCAGCTCGGCCACCAGCGGACGGGCCACCGGCATCCGGAGCCGGAAGTAGTCGGCCAGATCGGCGGCGGTGCCGACGCCGTGGCTGCGGGCACCGAGCAGCAGTAGCTCCTTGCCGACCGTGTCGAGGTCCGGCTCCGGGAGATCCAGGATCTCGGGACCGAACACCCGCTCCGGCAGGTCGTAGAGGGTGACGAACATGTGGTTCCGATCCCGGACGGCAAGCCGTCCGGTCACGTACAGGGTCTCAAGCGCCCGCTTGCCCTTGGAGTGGCCCCACCACGGCCCGGTCCGGCCGCCCGGGTCGCTGAGCGTCTTGACCGATTGGGGGCCGCGCTCGGTCACCTCGGCCAGGACGGCGTCGATGTAGTCGCCGAGGTCCCGTTCGGCGGCCGTCACCCACTTGCGGGTCCCCCGGCTGCGGTGCCGGAGCAGCGGCTGGAGTTGCTGGGAGACGATCGAGGCCTCGTGACTCATCGACTCGAAGTGCTCCCCGGACCGGTAGAGGTAGCGATCGAGCTTGTCCCGGTCGTAGGGGCCGAGCCGGGCCAGTATCGGCAGGAAGTGGCTACGGCAGACCACGTTGACCGAGTCCAACTGGAGGATCGTCATCCGATCCATCGCCCGTCGGAACTGCCTGCTGGTCACCGCACCGGCCGGGCGCGGATCACAGAACCCCTGCGCCCCCAGAGCGATCCGGCGGGCCTGGGCGATCGAGAGCCTGGTCACGGCCGAGGGTCAGCCCTCGGCGGGGTCCGACGCCGTGCTGACCATCGACTCCAGGATCTCCCGAAGCCCGCCGTGCTTGAGGTTCTTCATGATCTCGCCCGGGGTGGTGTCGCCGCGTTCCCACTCCATCCAGAACGCCAACAGCTTCTCGGGGTCAGGGGGTGGTCGATCCATTGCCTGGAGGGTACCGGCCCGAGCGCACGGCACGGTCCGTCGGTGGCATGGTGGTGCGGTGGATCTTCGAACGATGCTGCAACGACTGGTGGCCAGACCGTCCGGTTCGGGACCGGGCGGCCGGACGACCGGCCGACCACCGTCCGGGAACGGCGCCTCGTCGTTCCACCTCTACTGGGATGTCCCACCGACGCCGCTGGCCGAGGCCTCGGTCACCATCGAGGTGATCGAGCCGCCGACGGTGTCGAAGCTGTACTTCTGGGCGCTCCAGGTCAGCTTCGAGCGGCGTGGCGGCGGTCGGGTCGGCGGGGCCCACTTCGGGCTCCAGTGCAACCCGGCCTATCCCGGTGACTGCGGCGTCAACTGGGGCGGCTACCACGACGGGGCCGGCGAGCTCGAGGGCTCGGTGTCGACGCTGCCGTCCGCTCCGGACAACATCAACACCCGGGACTACCGCTGGGAGCCCCACCGGCGCTATCGGTATCGCATCCATCGCTCACCGGAGCGGGGGTGGCGGGGGGCGATCACCGACCTGTCGACCGACGAGACCACGGTGGTTCGTGACCTCTGGGTCGAGGCCGACCACCTGAGCGCGCCGATGATGTGGAGCGAGGTCTTCGCCGACTGCGACGACCCATCGGCCGCCGTTCGGTGGTCGGACCTCGAGGTGGTGACCACCAGCGGTGAGACCTATCGACCGACCTCGGTCCGGGTCAACTACCAGACCCATGCCAACGGCGGCTGCGCCAACACCGACACCTCGGTCGACGGGGCCGGCTACGTCCAGCGGACAACGACCACCAGGGTCAACCCGACCGGCGCCAGGCTGCACGGCGGCTGAACCGGGGACGGCTCAGTCGTCGTCCCGGTCATCGTCATCGTCATCGTCGGCCCGGTCCCCCGGGTCGCGCTGGCGGCGATCATCGTCCTCGGACCAGTCATCCCAGTCGTCGAGGTCGCCGAGATCGTCCATCTTCTTCTCCAGGTCCTCCCGGAACCGCTCGGACCACTTCCGCAGCTCCTCCGGCCCGTCGAGCCCCTCGAGTTCCTCGAACCGCTGCTCGAATCCGTCCCAGCCATCGGAGTCCGGCGGGATCAGCAGCCAGTCACCCCGGCGAGGCCACCGATCGTCGTCCGGCCACGCCTGCATCTTCGCAGCCCGGCGGACGACGATGTCGATCAGGGCATCGGTCTGGCTCCGGGCCCCGGTCGCCTCGATGAAGAGGTCCCCGTCGTGCAGCGCCGACACCCGGACCTGGGCGGCACCATCGTCATCGTCATCGTCATCGCCGCCGACATTGCGGATCCAGACCGTGAGGCCGTCCACGTTGCGGACCTCGTCCGCGGCTCGGGCGGCGCGGTCGGCCCGGCGCTGGGCCCGGTCGCCGACCCACACCTCGACCGATGTCCTGGCGACATCGTCGAACCAGCGTCCAAGCTCCTCCAGGCGCTCCTCGTCGAAGAAGTCGTCCGGCAGCGGCAACTCGAACCATTCCTCGTCGATCCAGCGATCGAGCTCGCCCCCGTCCGACCCGTCCAACCCCGGGGCACCATCGGAGCCCGGCGAGCCGTCGACCTCGACCTCGACGCCCCCTTCGGCCCCGCCTTCGACTTCGACCTCGACACCGACCCCCGACGCAGCCGCAGCCTCATCCTGGGGCTCGGCCCCGTCGCCGGCCTCGGCCTCCGACCCGGCCTCCGACGCCGAATCAGCAGCGACGAACGCCCCCTGGCTTCGCTGGACCTGCGGGGTCTGTGCGGCCGGCTCGGCGATGGCCGGGGACTCGGCCGGGGTGGCGGCGATCACCTGCATCGGCTCGTCGCCCGAACGCAACAGCATGACCGACCCGACCGCGACCATCACCAGCGTGGCGGCGCCGGCCCCGATCCCGAGCCGCTGGGTCTGACGGCGCCGGCCGACCTCCCGCTGGAGCTCCTCGATCGTCGGCATGGCGTCGACCGGGCGGGCTGCTGCCCGCTCCCCCGCTGCCTGGAGGTCATCGGTGGTGAGCATCTGCGTACTCCTGTGTGGGGATGGGGACCGCAGGTCCCAGTTCTTCGGCAAGCCGGCCATGGGCCCGGCGAAGCATGGTGGCCACCGTGCCCCTGGTGACCCCGAGGGCCCGGGCGATCTCCGGCTCGGTCAGGTCGGCCACGTACCGGAGCACCACCGCCTCCCTGGTTCGCTCCGGCAACCGGCCGACCGCAGACCAGAGGTCCAGATCGCCGTGGACCGGCGGTGCGGTCGGCGGGGTGTCTCCGGCCTGTTGCCGCAGCAACTGCCGCTCCACCGAGGTTCGCCGAATCCGACGCTTGGCTTCGTTGAGCGCGACCCGATAGACCCACCCACCCGGTCGGTCCATCGCCCCGACCCGGTGCCATCGAGCGAGGGCTCGGGTGCAGGCCTCGGCCGCAGCATCGGCGGCCAGCCCCCGATCACCGGTGACCATGGCCAAGGTGTTGACCAGCCGCGGGTATTCGGCCCGGTACCAGATCTCGAACTCCAGGATCACAGGGTTATGAGTCCCCACGAACCCAAAACGTAGACACCGAGCCCGAGGTTTTTCTGTCGGCGAATCGACCTACGGCGCCAGACCGACGTCGAACTAGCCGCCGATCCGCCAGTATTCGCCGTCCGCCCGGTCGAGCATGGCCTCGTCGACCAGGTACCGGCGGAGGGCCGCAGTGTCGGGATCGACCGCAGCCAGGACGGCGTTGACCTGTTTCTCGGTGTAGCGCCGACCGGGCTCGAACCGCTGGACCAGCTGGTCCAGGACGATCAGCCGGTGGCTCCGCTTGGCCGGCATCCTGGCCAGCCGACCGTCGGCGAACGCCCGATCGAGGATCCGACGCCGATCGTCGACCTCATCCGGGAATGCGGTCGGCTCCGGCGCCGGCGCCTCGGCCCTGGCCGCCCGCTCGAACGCCTGGGCCAGCAACAGGTACGTCCCGTCCTCGCCGTCCTCGACCAGACCGGCCCCGACCAGCCGATCGAGCGCATCGACGACCGCCCGGGTGTCCAACCCGGCCTGGGCCGCGATGTCGTCCCTGCTGGTGGCCCCGAGGATCATGGCCGCGACCACCCGTCGGCGCTCCGGCCCGGCCAGGAGGCCGACCAGGCGCCCGGCGCTCAGCGGTTCCATGGCGGGGCAGGTATGGGGGGAACGGTTCGGTCCATGCCGCTGAGCGTAGAAAAGCCGGGGCGGAATCGCCCCGGCTTTTCTCAACGTTGTTTGGATGGCGTGATGCCGAACCCCTGGGAGGGGTTGCTACATCATGCCGCCCATGCCACCCATGCCGCCCATGTCCGGCATGGCGGGGGCCTCTTCCTCCGGCTTGTCGGCCACGAGGGACTCGGTGGTGAGCACCAGCGAGGCGATCGAGGCGGCATTCTGCAGCGCCGCCCTGGTCACCTTGGCCGGGTCGGTCACGCCGGCATCCATCAGGTCGACCAGCTCGCCGGAGGCGGCGTTCAGGCCGGTGGTGCCCGAGGCCTCCTCGACCCGCTTGACCCAGATGGCGCCTTCGAGACCGGCGTTGTCTGCGATCAGCCGAGCCGGGGCCTCCAGCGCACGGGACACCGACCGGGCGCCGGTCTCCTCGTCACCGGACATGCTGCCGATGGCGGCGTCCACGGCGGGACGGGCCCGCAGCAGGGCGGTGCCACCGCCGGCGACCACACCCTCCTCGAGGGCGGCCCGGGTTGCGGACAGCGCATCCTCGATGCGGTGCTTCTTTTCCTTGAGCTCCACCTCGGTGGCCGCTCCGACCTTGACCACCGCAACACCGCCGGCCAGCTTGGCCAGGCGCTCCTGCAGCTTCTCCCGATCCCAGTCCGAGTCGGTGTTGTCGATCTCGGCCTTGATCTGGGAGACCCGGCCTTCGACGTCGGC
>JBCCFN010000224.1:0-8923 GCA_039029715.1 Actinomycetota bacterium
CCGGCTGCAAACCAGCCGGACACCCAGGTGGTGCCACCGCCGGGGGCCGCAACCACCCAGCCCGATGCCGTACCCCCGGGGGTCCCGTCGCAGCAGCCGACCGCCCCCGAGCTCGGCCAGCTCCCCCCGCCACAGCCGACGCCGGGGGCGCAGCCCTGGCCGGCCGGCTATCAGCAGCCGTCGCCGTCCGCTCCGGGCGCTCCCGACCCGAGGCAGCTCCCCCCACCAACCGCCTCACCCCCGCCGGCAGGACCGACTCCGCAGCCGTCGGCGCCATCGACAGCGCAGCAGCCGGCGCCCCAGCAGTTCGCGGCCCCAGCGCCGGCAGCACAGCAACCGTCGGCTCACCAGCCGGCGCCCCAGCAGTTCGCGGCCCCGGCGTCCGGTGGGACCGCCTACGTCAACCCGCCCGGCGGGCCGACCCAGCCGCCGGCCCAGGCTGCGCCCCAGGGCACCGGCGGCGGCTCCGGATCACGCGGGGTCCTGATCGGGGTGTTGGTCGCCGGAGTGGCGGCCGTCCTCGGGGCCCTGGCCATCATCGGCTTCGCCGCCGGCGGGGACGAGACCGCGAGCGACGATCCCCAGACCCTGACCGAGACCGGTCCGGACGGCTCGACCGACCGGGACGAGTCGAGTACGGACCGGACGACCACCACGGCTCGGGAGACGACGACCACCACGATCGCAACCACCACGACGACCGAGGATCCGACGCCGACCAACCCGCCTCGGCCCGACTTCCTGGCTGATCTGCCGGACCTGCCGGCACTGGAGGCGCCGTTCACCGGCTATCGGACGGTCGAGGACAGCAACGGTGCCTTCACCTTCCGGGCCCCGATCGAGTGGATGGACGAGCTCCCGGCCGATGGCCAGGTCCTGGTCTCGCCGGACAACGACGCGGCGCTTGCCAATCAGGCCATCAGCGGCGTCGCCATCACCGGCTTCCAGGGCATCGGCATCTTCGACGCGGAGTTCTTCCTCAACGAGCTGGTGACCGGCCTCGCCGACCCGACCACCACCTGCACCGAGGTCAAGCGGGACGACTTCACCGACGGACCGTTCGACGGCATCATCTACGGCGAGACCTGCGAGGACGCAATCCTCAACATCTACATCCTGGTCTCCACCCCGGATCGGGACGCGGTGATCTTTATCCTCTACCAGATGACTGACGAGCGGGATATCGCCGGGTTGGAAGAGGTGCTCGACAGCTTCATCCTGTTCGATCCGGCCCTGCTCCCGGCGGCCGATTCGTGAGGCCGCGGTGAGCGACGGGACGGCGGGCACCGGTGACCTCACCGACGAGCTGATCGAGAGCAGCGTCTGGACCGACGACATGCTCCAGCGGGCCGGCATCCCGATGACCGACGCCTGGATCGTCAGCGTCGGTGGCGGTCTGGGCTCGCTGGCGTTGGCCCACGTCCTCCGGGTGTCCGGTCTTCCCGCCGAAGGGTTGACCGTGCTCGGGAACGGGACCGATCCGGCCCGGACCTACCGGTACCTGGCCCGTAACTCCCAGATCCCGGACCAGGAACGGCTCCGGTCAGACGCCGGGTCGACGATGGACAGCATCTGGGGATTCCCCAGCTACGCCTGGCGGGAGGCGATCAGCGCCCCCGGATTCGCCTCGACGTTCGCGCCGCTGTGGCAGGTCCTGACCGAGCCGATCCTGACCGACTACTACACCCCGAAGGCCGGGCAGGTCTACGCCTCGGTCGATCGGGAATGCGAGCGCATCGGCTGGCAGCAGATGCTCCGGCTCGGCAACGTCCGGATGATTCGGCGCCGGGCCGGTGGCGGCTACGTCACCATCCTGACCCCGTCGGACCAGACCCATCAGGGTGGGACCCGTCGGCTTGCGTTCCGCAGCCGCTACGTCCACGTCGCCGTCGGGTATCCGGGGGTCCGGTTCCTGCCGGACCTCCAGGCCTACCGGGAGCGCTACAGCGACTACAGCCGAGTGGTCAACGCCTACGAGCCCCACGATCAGGTCTATGAGGAGCTCCGTCGCCGGCCGAGCACCGTGCTGGTTCGGGGCAGTGGGATCGTGGCGTCCCGGATCCTCCAGCGGCTGATCGACGATCGGGACCGCAACGGCGCCCAGACCACGATCATCCACCTGTTCCGCAACTACGTTGACGGACCCCAGGGCGAGTCGGCCACGTTCCGGCGCCCCGGAGGCAACGGGGTGGCCTACCAGGGGTTCAACTTCCCGAAGGCGGCGTGGGGTGGCCAGCTCAAGGAGCAGCTGGAACAGCTGGACGGGCCGGCCCGGGCCGAGCTGATCGGCCGGATGGGCGGTACCAACACGCCCCGCCGCCGGGACTGGCTCGAGCAGCTGGAGCGGGGCCGCAACCAGGGGTTCTACCTGCAGCGGGTCGGGACGGTGCAGCGGGTCGAGCCCGGACCGGAGCAGACGATCGCCACCGTGATCCGGGCCGCGGACGGTCAGGAACACAATCTGAACGCCAACGTGGTCATCGATGCCACCGGGCTGGAGTCAGACATCACCGAGAACCGGCTCCTCGACGACCTGCTGACCCACGGCGGAGCCCAGCGCAGCGCCTACGGCCGGTTCGAGGTCACGCCGACCTTCGAGGTCGCCGGCACCCGGGCCGAGCCGGGTCGGCTGTACGCCAGCGGCTCGATGACCCTCGGTGGCTACTACGCCGGGGTCGACTCGTTCCTCGGGTTGCAGTACGCGGCGTTGGCCATCGTCGACGATCTGGCCTCGGTCGGGGCGGTGACCCCGTTGAATGCGTCCCGCTCGGTCGCGGAGTGGTGGCGCTGGGTCCGCAACCGTCCGCCCCGCCCGGCTCCCATTCCGGCCGCCGGCATCCCGGTCGGGGTCGGTCGATGACGCCGACCCTCCTCGGTCGGATCCAGACCCGGGTCGTCGTGGTCCTGGTCGTCGGGCTGGCCTGGACCCTGGTGGTCACCCCCTTCCTCCCGGCCGGCGGAGCCCCACTGGGCGAGGTCTACGGCATGACCATCCGAGCCGTGTTCGCCGTGGCCGTCATCGGTGCGGTGGCGTGGGAGCCGCTCTATCACTGGATCCAGCAGTACCGGTGGGAGAAGGACTGGCCGACCGGGTTCGGGCTGATCACCGCGGGGCCCGAGGGCCTCGTCGTCTACCTGGTGCTGCGGGCCTCCGGTCCGGTGCCGGGCGGCGCGTTCCTGATCCACTTCCTGTCGACCTGGCTGCTGATCTGGTTCGTGCTCAACGGACCGTTACGGATCCTGTTGCCCCGGTGGAGATTCCGTGGTGGTCGACTCGTCTGAGGACCAACCGGCCGGGGCGGCCCTCGACGACCTGCGCTTCCTCGACGAGGGGGCCCGGGTCCGGTCCGAGCTTGCCCGCCGCCGGACCATCCGGGGGTTCGGGGTCTCGGCGGTGGTGACCTCGGTGTGGGTCATCGGGGTCACGGCGGGGGGACAGTGGGGCCGGGTGGCCGACCATGCCGTTGCCGCCCTGACCATGGTGTTCGGCAGCTTCGTTGCCGGCGCCACGCCCCAGGGCGGCGGGGCGGTGGCGTTCCCGGTGTTCACCAAGGTGCTCGACGTGCCGGCCGAGGCGGCCAGGAGCTTCTCGCTGTGTATTCAGGCGGTTGGGATGACAAGCGCATCGATCGCGATCATCGTCGGCCGGCGGCCCGTCGTCTGGTCTGCGGTCGCCATCGGCGCCCCGACCGGGATCGCCGCCTTCGTCGCCACGCTGTTCGTCGCCGGGGACCGCACCGCTCCGTTCTGGCCGTCGACGTTGCCTGGACCTTATATAAAGGTGACGTTCACGCTGGTGGTGGCGGCCATGGCGTGGGTGGTGCTGATCGGCCTGCGGACCCCGATCCGGCGGGTGGCCCCCGGTCTGCCGGACATGGGCCGTCGGTTGCGGGTGGCGTTGGTGGTCGCCGGAGCCCTCGGCGGGGTCGCTTCGGCCCTGGTCGGGTCGGGGTCGGACGTGTTCATGTACCTGTTCGTCGTCGTCCTGTTCGGGGTCCGGGGCGGGATCGGCGTCCCGACCAGCGTGGTCACCATGGCCGCGGTCTCGGTCGCCGGCTTCGTCGTGTTGGGGTTGGCGGACGGCCAGCTGTGGATCGACCTGACCGACTCCGGCCTGGTCACCGCAGTCGGTGGTGAGGCGTTGGCCACCCCGCTGCCGACCAGACAAGCCGACCTGTTCGGCATGTGGCTCGCCGCAGTGCCGGTCGTGGCCTGGGGTGCCCCCATCGGGGCCTGGGTTGCCAGCCGGATGTCGCCCCGGGCCCTGGTCATCCTGGCCCTGTCGGTTGCGGTGGCCGAGGTCACGAGCACCGCCATCTTCCTCGACGAGCTCCGGAGCAATCCCGCCCTCGCGGCCTACGCCGTCATCGGGCTGGTGGTGGCGATCGGCGGGGTGATGGCCCTGGCCCTCTACCGGCACCGGCTGTTCGGCTTGCCGGTGATCGACCCGTCGACCATGCTGACCCGAGCCTCGGTCGAAGCGGC
Organism: Actinomycetota bacterium; assembly: GCA_039029715.1. Lineage (GTDB taxonomy): Bacteria > Actinomycetota > Acidimicrobiia > Acidimicrobiales > SZUA-35 > JAHELU01. Next base: position 4,486 of record JBCCFN010000224.1, read on the forward strand.
ACCTGACTACCACCGGGATCTGTGACAGGAAAGATGGTCATATGGACGGCATAGCCGACTACCGATTCATCGAACGGCTCGGTGAGGGCAATCACGGGACGTTCTGGTTGGCGCGACCGCCGGCCCGGCTCCAGCAGGTCGATGCCGAGTTCGTGGCGGTCAAGACGCTGGCCCAGCAGGCATCGGACCAGGACTTCACCCGGATGGCGAACGAGTTGCGGATCTACGCCACCGTCGATTCACCGCACCTGGTCCCGATCCACGACGCCGGCCATCAGGACGGCCGGCTGTTCTATGCGTCGGCCTACTACCCGGATGGCTCGCTGGGGGCGCCGGCTCGGCCGATGGACCGTGCCGAGGTGCTCACCGCGGTTGCGGATGCCGCCCTCGGGGCCCACGCCCTCCACGACGCCGGGATCGCCCACCGGGACATCAAGCCGGGCAACATCATGATCACCCGCAACAACGGGGGGCTTCGAGCCCAGCTCGGGGATCTGGGTCTGGCCCAGATCATCAACCCCGGGCAGACCGTGACCGGTGTCGGCCCGGTCGGGACGATCGAGTACCTGGCCCCGGAGCAGATCCATGGCCAGAAGGCGACCCGGGCGTCAGACATCTGGGCCCTCGGCGTCACCCTACACCGGGCGTTGACCGGCCGCGGGGTCTACCCGTCGTTCCCGGTCGAGACCCTGCTGGACGCACTGCGCTACGTGCTGACCGTCCGACCCGAGGTCGACCCCGAGTTGACCCCCGGGGTGGCCGAGGTGGTTCGGCGCTGCCTGCTGGAGGACCCGGTGGACCGGTTCCCGACGGCGGCTGCGCTGGCCGCTGCGCTCCAGGCCGGCGGGGAGGGCTGAGCGGTGGAGGGGTTCGCAGCCAACGTGGTGCCGGGACAGGGCGCGGTTGCCCGATGGGGTGTCGGCGTGGTCGTCGCCGGCGGCCCGGGAACCACCGGGCTCGACCTGGTGGCCGAGCTGTCGGCCAGGCTCGGCGCCGAGCCCGCTGTCGGCCCGCTGATCGAGGCCCTCCGCACTGATCCACGGTTCGGCACGGCGGCGGTGAACCTGGCCGCTGCGGTCCCGACCGCTGACGGGGTTCGAGTGTTCGTCCGGGGCGGTGCGCAGGTCCGGACCCAGACCAACGAGTTGATCACCGGCACCGTACCGATCGAGCGTGAACTGCCGGGAGCCACGGCGGTGTGGCTCGGCCTGGTCGACCCACCGACCGTCCAGGGCCACCCGGCCATGGATCTGGTGCTCGGTGTCGTCACCGGTGACGGCGTGGTGCTGCATCGCCCGGTCCCGACCAGCCCGGTCGACCAATCCGTCGACCCGACCCTGGCCGCCCCCGAACCGGCGCCGGTCCCGGTCGAGCCCGACCCGCTCCCGGTTGCCGAGTTCGAAGCGATCGACTGGGGGGCCTCGTCGTCGACCGGGACCCGGGAACCCCTGCCGGTACTGACCCGTTCCGAGGAGCTGGAGTCGGTCCCGACGATGGAGGTGTCGGTCGAGCAGGTCATGGGGATCCGCTGCAGCCGCGGCCACTTCAACCATCCGGACGCCGGGTTCTGTCAGGTCTGCGGGATCTCGATGGTCCACCTGACCCACCGGCTGGAGCCCGGGCCACGCCCGACGCTCGGGTTCATGGTCTTCGCCGACGGGGCGACCTATGCCCTCGACCGGTCCTACCTGATCGGGCGGAGCCCAAAGCCGGCCAGCGGGTCTCGTCTGACCGCCCTCCCGACCCAGGATGCGACCCAGAGCGTGTCGCGCGAGCACGCCGAGCTGCGGCTGGACGGCTGGGATGTGGTCTACACCGACCTCGGATCGACAAACGGGTCGTTCCTCTGGGATCCGAACGCCGGGCGATGGAATCCCATCACCCCAAGGAACCCGCTGACCCTGACCTCGGGCGCCAGGGTCTCGGTCGGCCGGATGACCTTCGTGTTCGAGGCTGCGTCACGGGCCGTCGGGGGCCATGATGGCAGGTGAACTCGGCCGCATCGCTGCAATGGTCGGGCGCCGGGTCCGGTTCTGCGAACCGATCGACCCGGTCGGGTGGTATAGGCAGTGAGGCAGGGTCCGGGGTCCCCAACCCCGTGGAGCGAAACGAGATCAACGTGAGCGAGGAATCCGACAACCAGCCGACCGAGGAGTCGGACACCCCCGGTTGGGTGCCGGGCGGTGCGACCCAGCCAAGCGGTCCGGCGCCGGAGACCCAGAGCTTCCCGCCCCCCGATGCCCTCACGTCGAGCGGCGAGGACGCCCCACCGGCCCCGCCGGCCACCCCGGCCGATGGTGCAGCCGGTGGCCAACCGGCCATGCCGGCCCCGCCGGCCGCCCCTAGCTGGTCGTGCCGGTCGTGGTGCCGGTCGTCGTGCCAGTGGTGGTGCCGGTGGTGGTACCAGTCGTCGTGCCGGTGGTCGTGCCGGCCGTCGTGGTTGCACCGGTGCCGGAGAACGTCGTGTCGCTCGGCGTCGTGTTGATTTCGACACCAACGGCGGTGGTCAGTGCATCGTTGATGCTGGTAGCAAGGTTGCCAACACCGGTATTGAAGATACCGTAGACAACAGCGATACCAAGCAACAGGATGCCAGCTGTCAGGGCAACCCAGTCGATGGTTACTGCACCCGACTCTTCACGCAGGAATTTGTTAAGCATTTCGAACCCTCCAGACGTTCATATGGACCCGGCCGACCCAAGTCCTTCCAGTCTAACCTTCCGGACCTACCCCAGGCCGGATCCGGACCGGCATTTGTCATGCTCCCGTCCCGAGAACTGCGATACCACCGAACCGAATGCACCCAAAGACTGAATTGATTGAACGTGGTAAACGACTGGTTGTTAGCCGGATTTTCTGATCAATTTAGAAAATATCGTGGCACAACCTCATGAAGTGCGGAGAGAAAGTGGCGAAAGATGGCAGGAATGAGGCACACGCTCCTTGGACCCTTCTTGGCAACCACGCTTGCGGTGATTCTTTCGGCGTCATTTACCCTGATTCCCGAATCGCCTGCAGAGGCCGGTTTCCTAAAAAACGGTGTTCGCTCAAGCAACGGACGGATAAAGACATTAAAGCCGCCGCGTGCAGGGGCGCGAAAACGTCTGAACAGGAAGAACGGGCAAACCAGTTCACGACAGCCTTCGGGCGAAAACCGGCAAGCCCGCAAACAACAACATGCCTGGTTCTGGAAGATCCACGATCCCTCGGCGTCGGCCGCGGATCCGTCTCGCTGGCCCAAGGCTGTCCAGACGCTGCGCGATCGCCGGTCGCAGGGGAGGCGCATCATCAGCCCGGGAACGCTGGACGCGATCGATGCGGCGTTCAGCAGACAGATCGCCTCCTCCGCAGCGCAGAGCCGGATATCCGAGGCTCTCATCATGGCGGTCATTGCAGTCGAGTCGCGTGGACAGCCGGGCGCCCGCAGCCATAAGGGGGCGCAGGGCCTGATGCAGCTCATTCCCGCGACTGCGCGCCGCTTCGGCGTGGATAATGCATTCGATCCGGCACAGAACATCGCGGGCGGCGCCGCCTATCTGGACTGGCTCCTGAGGGAGTTCAACGGGGATGCGATCCTTGCGCTTGCTGCCTACAATGCGGGCGAAGGCGCCGTTCGAAAACACAAAGGCGTCCCGCCTTACCGCGAAACCCGCGACTATGTCGTCAAGGTCCTCGACGCGATTGCGGCAACCGAACCTCTGTGCAAAACGTCTCTTGCAGGCCCGCGTACCCGGTGCACGGCGCTGTCCGAGGATCAAAACGCGCTCCCGTCATCGGCAAGGCCGTCCTGACTTGAGGCGCCCACCCGAGACGGAGAACTGTTTTGACAGACCGGCTGACGATCAGGCGCCCTGACGACATGCACCTGCACCTGCGCGACGCCGAGGTGATGGCGGGCGTCACGCGCTGGACGGCCGATCACATCGGCCGCGCGATCATCATGCCCAACCTCGTGCCGCCGGTGGTCACGGCCGCGCAGGCCGAGGCGTATCGCGTCCGGATCCGCGCCGTCCTGCCGGCCCGCACGAACTTTGAACCGCTGATGACCCTCTACCTGACAGAGGAGACCGACCCGGACGATGTCGCAGCCGGCGCCGAAGCAGGCCTGATCGCAGCCGTGAAGCTCTACCCGGCCGGCGCGACAACCAACTCTGCCCAGGGCGTCCGTGATTTCGACAGGGTCACGGCAGTTCTGGAAAGGATGGCCGCGATCGGTCTGCCGCTCTGTGTTCATGGTGAGGTAACCGACCCGGATATTGACATCTTCGATCGCGAAGCCGTTTTCATCGATCGCGTTCTTGACCCTTTGCGCAAGCGCGTCCCGGGCCTTCGCGTGATCATGGAGCATGTGACGTCCCGCGACGGCGTCGACTACGTTCGTTCCGAAAGCACCGGTCTCGCGGCGACGTTGACCACGCATCATCTGATCATAAACCGC
>JBCCFN010000225.1:0-8910 GCA_039029715.1 Actinomycetota bacterium
CCGATCACGTACCCACCAACCTGGTCACCCTGTTCGTCCGCCTGAGGACCGTCTGCGGAGTCGGCCCCGGTCGGAACGGGTTCGGTGGTCACCTCCGGCTCGACGGTCGTCGCCGGGGCGGGCTCGGTGGTGACCTCGGCCTCATCGATCTCTGGCTCGGTGGCCGGCGTCGCCTCGGCCTCGGGATCGGCAGCGGTGCTCGGGGCGCTCATGGCCGTCAGCGGTACCACTGCGCCCCTCCCGGCGACGGCGCCGGCCCAGACCCGGGACCATGAATCGCCGCCGAAACCGCCCGTGGAATCGCCGCCGGCGGGCAGCTCCTGGAGCGGCCCGGCCGTGGCGGTGGCGCGGCTCCCGCTCAAGAACACGGTGGTCCAACCCGCCCGGCCCTCTCCCTGGTGCGTGGCATCGGCATCGACGATCCGGGCGTTGTCGAACAGGAAGCCGATCGGTTCCGGGGGGAGTCCGAGGACGGCTGCCACCCCGTCAGGCTGGTGGGCGACCACCAGGTTCTGCAGCGCCCCGGCCACCGAGGCGAAGTCGCAGCGGTTCTGCTCGACCAGCTCGTCGATCATCTCGGTGACGACGGGGGCGATCGCGTCGACCCCATCGGCCGCACTCAGCACGACGGTCAGCGGACGGCGGTGGACCACGAGCCCGTCCCCGGTGAGGATGGCGGCGGCGTCGTCACCGGTTGCGTGGGTCACCTGCGATGTCTCGCTCACTGTTGATCCTTACCAGCCAATACGGCAACGAGGCCACGTCGGATACGTCCGGAGAGGTGGCGAACGATAGCGTCCGGACGGCACCGACGATAGCCGAGGGACCTGGCCCCGTTCCCATGCCCGGAGACCGGCTCGGCGGCGGTGAGAACCGGGTATGCACCCATGACCATGCGTGGCCAAACTAGTATCTGGAACTGTGAGTCGTAGCGCCCTGTTTTCTGGGGCGGATTTAGAGTTGGCGCTGCTAGGATCTCACGGCGGGCGGTAGGAGGAACACAAAGCGTGAGTATTCAGCATGTCCTCGGACGGGAAGTTCTCGACTCGAGAGGAAACCCGACCGTCGAGGTGGAGGTCATCCTGTCCTCCGGTGCTCGAGGTCGAGCCCTCGTCCCTTCCGGCGCCTCCACCGGCCAGTTCGAAGCTGTCGAACTCCGCGATGGCGGTGACCGCTATCTCGGCAAGGGTGTGCTCAACGCCGTCGGCCACGTGAACACGGTGATCCAGGAGGCGTTGGCCGGCGCCGACCCCTTCGCCCAGCGGGAGATCGACCAGATCATGCTCGACCTGGACGGGACGCCGAACAAGGGCAAACTCGGTGCCAACGCCGTGCTCGGCGTCAGTCTGGCGGTGGCTCGGGCTGCGGCAGACGAACTGGAGCTGCCGCTCTATCGCTACGTCGGCGGAGCAAACGCCCACCAACTCCCGGTCCCGATGATGAACGTGCTCAACGGCGGTGAGCATGCGGACAACAACATCGACTTCCAGGAGTTCATGATCATGCCGGTCGGGGCGGCGTCGTTCTCCGAGGGCCTCCGGTGGGGGGTCGAGACCTACCACTCGCTGAAGAAGGTCCTGTCCGAGCGGTCGCTGTCCACGGCGATCGGTGACGAGGGCGGCTTCGCGCCGAATCTCGGCTCGAACGAGGAGGCGGTCCAGCTGTTGCTCGAGGCGATCGAGCGGGCCGGCCGGACCCCCGGTGACGAGATCGCCCTGACCATGGACGTGGCGTCAACCGAGTTCCATGAGGCCGGGACCTACCGCCTCGCCGGTGAGGGCCGGGAGCTCTCCGGTGCCGGCATGGTCGAGCTGCTGGCCGAGCTGGTCGATCGGTACCCGATCATCTCGATCGAGGACGGGATGGACGAGGAGGACTGGGACGGCTGGGCCGCCCTGACCGAGGCCATCGGCGATCGGTGTCAGCTGGTCGGCGACGACCTGTTCGTCACCAACACCGAGCGCCTGGCCCGGGGGATCGATGGCGGGATCGCCAACTCCATCCTGGTGAAGGTCAACCAGATCGGGTCCCTGTCAGAGACCCTCGACACGGTCGGCCTGGCCACCACCAGCGGGTACACCGCGGTGATGTCGCATCGCTCCGGCGAGACCGAGGACACCACCATCAGCGACCTGGCGGTCGCGACCAACTGTGGTCAGATCAAGACCGGTGCGCCGGCCCGCAGCGACCGGGTTGCCAAGTACAACCAGCTGTTGCGGATCGAGGACGATCTCGGAGGGGCGGCCCGGTACCCCGGTGCCGCGGCGTTGCGAAAGGGCTGAACGGTGGGCGGACGGATGGCGCGGGAAGACGAGCGGTCCCTGGCCGGCGTGGTGTTGCCGGTCCTGGTGGTCGCCGCGCTGGCTGCGCTGGTGCTTGCCGGGCTTGCGGTGCTGCCGGCCAAGACCTGGTTCTCCCAACGCCAGAAGATGGCCGAGGCCGAGGCCGAGGTCGCTCGCTTGGAGGCCGAGACGGCGGACCTGGAGGCCGAGCTCCGGTTGCTCGCCACCGATGAGGAGATCGAGCGTCGGGCCCGCCGGGACTTCGACCTGGTGTTCCCCGGTGAGGAGAGCTACCGCATCGTCCAGGACGAGGGTGCATCCTCGACCGAACCCTGATCCGGTCGCCCGGTCACCGGCCGCGGGCCGCCGGAAAGGGCTGACTGCACAAAACGGGGTCCGCTGCGGCACGATGGAGGGATGGCAAACCTACTTACCACCGTGTTGAGTCTCTTCACGCTGGTGCTTCTGGCCCGAGCGGTCCTCAGCTGGTTTCCGATCGGCTACGACTCGCCGGTCCGACCCATCGCCGACCTGCTCCACCGGGTGACCGAGCCGGTGCTCGCCCCGGTTCGTCGGTTGATCCCGCCGATCGGCGGGTTCGACATCTCGTTCCTGGTCGTGGTCTTCGGCATCAACCTGGTCCTGATCCCACTGATCAGACAGGTGTTCTGACCAGCAACGGCCCAAAAGTACTGACGCCCAGGCGAGCACTCGCCTGGGCGCCAGTTCGCCGTCCGGGAGGGAATCGGCCGGCGAGTCCTTTACCTAACCGTCGATCTGTGCGAATCGCACCAGGCGATTGGACTCAAGATCCGGGCCGAACTCCGTGGTCTCGCCGTAGCCTACGGCCGTCAGCGTGTCCGGGTCGACTCCGGCCTCGATCAGCCGCTCCCGGACCGCGTCCGCCCGCTCCTGGCTGAGGCGCAGATTGAACCGCTCGGTTCCCTCGACGTCGGTGTAGCCCTGGATCTCGACGTTGACGCCGTCGGCCGCCAGCAGCAGCTCGGCGGCTGCGTCCAGGTCCTCGGAGCTCTCGGCAAGGATCTCATCGGTCGCATAGGCGAACTGGACCTGGGGCAGCTCGTTGAGGTCGGCGGTGACGCTCAGCTCCAAGGCGTCGATGACCTCGGTGACACCATCGACCGCGGCCGCATCGGCCAGGACATCGGCCCGCTCGTCCTCGCTGTCGATCATGCCCCGGACCGTCATCACGGTGCCTTCGCCGACCACCTCGGCCTCGGCCACGCCCCGGTCTCGAACGGCGGCCAGGACGTCCGGCTCCAGGATGACCAACTGGTTGTCGACCTCGGTCACACCATCGACCGCAGCGGCCGCCGCCTCGGCCTCTCGCCGCTCGGCGTCGTTGGCCACGAAGCCGGTGAGCACGGCAACCGTCTCGTTCGTTGCCCCGGTGATGTCGCCGGGGAGGGGGTCGACCGCGGCCTGGACGTCACCAACCGAGGGACCGGCAGGTGCCGCGGTCGTCGTCGTGGTCGGGGCGGTGGTCGTCGTGGTCGACGAGGCCGGGGCCGCCTGCTCCTCGCCATCGTCGCCTGCGTCGTCTGCGCCATCGTCGTCTGCGCCGTCATCCTCGCCGCCGCCGACCGGGGGCAGGACCGGGACGTTGCCGTCACCGTCGACCGGGGCCGCCTCCAACAGCGAGGTGGCGACCGGGCTGATCGCCGCCGGCAGCTCGTCCCCGCCTCGCCAGGCGTTCCAGCCGATCAGGCCGGCCATGATCAACACCACCAGCAGCCCGGCAAGCACGATCTGGTCATCGGCCGCAACCCGCCACTCTGGGATCAGCTTCTGGTCGGCGACGCCGCCCCCGTCATCATCATCACGTCTGCTCTGAGTCTCCACGACCGTTCCGACGCTCTGGAGGAGCGACTTGTCGCGGATTTTCCTCGGTTGGGGATTCAGGAGGCGGAAAATGTGCGTTCCGGCGTTCTGTGCAAGAATCCCGGTCGGTAGCGATACCTGAAAGGGGCCCCAGTGGAGATAACCGTTGACGTCAACGGGACCAACCAGACCAGTGAGGTCGAGCCGAGAACCCTCCTCGTTCACTACATCCGGGACATCGCCGGACTGACCGGAACCAATGTGGGATGTGACACCTCGTCCTGCGGGGCGTGCACGGTCCATCTCAACGGTGAGGCGGTCAAATCCTGCACGGTGCTTGCGGTCCAGGCCGATGGCCAGGCCGTGACGACCATCGAGGGCTTGGCTGACGGCGAGGCGATGCACCCGATGCAGGAGGCGTTCATGAACTGCCACGCCCTGCAGTGCGGGTACTGCACCCCGGGCATGGTCATGGCCTCGGTGTCACTCCTCGATGAGAACCCGACCCCGACCGAGGCCGAGGTCCGGGAGGGACTGGAGGGCAACCTGTGCCGCTGCACCGGGTACCACAACATCGTCAAAGCCGTTCTGACCGCCGCCGGAGGTGACCAGTGATCCCGGTGGCGTTCGACTACGTCCGGGCCGAATCGGCCGAGGAGGCGCTCGCTGCGCTCGGCGAGCACGGGGACGAAGCCAAGCTGATGGCCGGCGGGCACTCGCTGCTCCCCATGATGAAGCTCCGGCTGGCCTATCCCGCCGTGGTGGTCGACATCGGCCGCCTGTCCGACCTGTCGTATGTCAACGACGCCGGCGACCACCTGGCGATCGGGGCGCTGACCCGTCATCGAGATGTCGAGACGAATGCCCTGGTGTTGGAGCATGCACCGCTGTTGGCCCACGCCACCGCCCAGGTCGGGGACCCCCAGGTCCGCCACCGGGGCACGATCGGTGGCTCGCTGGCCCACGCAGACGCCGCCGCCGACCATCCGTCGGTGCTGCTGGCCATGGGTGGCGCCGTCGTTGCCCGCAAGGCAGACGGGACCGAGCGGGTGATCGAGGGGGCGGACCTCTTCGCCGGGTTCCTGGAGTCCAGCCTGGACCCGACCGAGATGATCACCGAGGTCCGGATCCCGAAGGCAACCGGACAGGGATGGAACTTCCAGAAGTTCAACCGGCGGGCCCAGGACTGGGCCATCGTCGGCGTGTCTGCCCAGCAGACAGACGGCTCGGCCCGGGTCGCCCTGGTCAACATGCACCCGACGCCGATCCGGGCCGCTGCGGTCGAGGAGGCCCTGGCCGGTGGCGCATCGGCGGCCGACGCAGCCGAGCAGGCGGCCGAGGGGATGGCACCGTCCGGGGATCTGAACGCAAGCGTCGACTATCGCAACCACCTCGCCAGGGTCCTGACCCGGCGGGCGCTGGAAGCGGCCGGCATCTCCTGACGGGGCCGGACCGCCGACCGGATCGCCACCTGGATCTCCGTGGCCGAGCGGATCGTCTCGTTGCTCCCCTCGGCCACCGAGGTCCTGTGGTTCCTCGGCCACGGCGACCGGGTGGTCGGGGTCACCTTCGAGTGTGAGTATCCGGCCGAGGCCGCCAGCCGACCTCGGATCACGGACACGATCGTCCCGCCCGGGCTGGCCCCGGGGGAGATCGACGCCTTCATCGGCGCAGCGGTCGAGGCCGGTCGCGACCTCTACACCCTGGACCGAGACGGCCTGGCCACCCTCGATCCCGACCTGATCGTCAGCCAGGACCTGTGCCGGGTGTGCGCCATGCCGGCCGGTGACGTCGATGCCGCGGTGGCCTCACTCGGCTGTCGGGCCGACGTGTTCAGCTACGACCCGATGACCCTCGATGGCGTCCTGGCCGAGATGGTGGCCCTCGACCGGCTGGTCCGGTCCGGCGCGACGGCCGTGACGGATACCGAACCGGAACCGGCCGTCGTCACCGCTCTCCGGGAGCGACTGGCCGCCGTTGCCGATCGGGTCGCCGGTCGGCCGAAGCCGGCGGTGTTGCTGCTGGAGTGGCCGGACCCGCCCTTCACCCCCGGGCATTGGATCCCCGATCTGATCTCCGCCGCCGGGGGTACGCCACTGCTCGCCCACCCCGGTGCCCGCTCGGAGGCGACGACCTGGGACGCGGTGGCGTCCTGTGGGGCCGAGGTGTTGCTCGTCGCGCCCTGTGGCTTCGACGAGGCGGCGGCCGGGGTGCAGTTGGCCGAGGTGGTTGCCAGACCGGAGCTTGCCGACCTGCCGGCGATCCGTGCCGGTCGGACCCACCCCATCGACGCCGACGGGCTGATCGTCCGGCCCGGTCCTCGGTTGGTCGACGGGGTCGAGGCGCTGGCCGCCCTCCTGCACCCCGACGCCTGATGCGCGACCGTCCGGGACCTTCGGCCTGGGTCGGGGTTGCGGGCCGGAGGTATGCTTAAGCAATGAAGGAAATTCTCGACGATCTGGAGCGGTGGCGGCGCCAGGGCAAGCGGGTTGCGCTGGCCCGGGTGGTCGATGTCGAGGGCTCGGGGCCCCGCCTCCCCGGTTCGGCCATGGCGGTCAGCGAGGACGGCGAGGTCGCCGGTTCGGTGTCCGGCGGCTGTGTCGAGGGCGCGGTGGTGACCGAGTCGCTGGATTGCCTCGAGAAGAACTCCCGTCGGATCGTGACCTTCGGGTACTCAGACGACGAGGCGTTCGCGGTCGGGCTGACGTGCGGCGGCACCATCCACCTCTACCTCGAACCGCTCGACTGGTGACCGTCGACCGATGACCGACTCCCTGTTCTACACCCTCCGTACGGCGATCGCCGCCGAATCGCCGGTCGCCCTCGCCACCATCGTCGAGGCGCCGGAGGGGATCGAGGTCGGGGCCAAGGTGCTGGTCCGGCCCGGTGAGGAGCCGATGGGCGGCCTCGGCAACGAGAACCTCGACCGGGTCGTCATCCGTGACGCCCTCGGCGAGCTGTCGGCCGGCACCACGGGGATCCGCCACTACGGCCCAAACGGGGAAGCCCGCCAGGAGGGTGTGGCGGTCTTCGTCGAGTCGTTCGCTCCGCCACCGCAGATGCTGATCTTCGGTGCGGTCGACTTCACCGCCGCCCTGTGCCGAGTGGCCAAGATCCTCGGTTACCGGGTGACCGTCTGCGATGCCCGGCCGGTGTTCGCAACCACCCAGCGGTTCCCGCTTGCCGACGAGGTCGTCGTCGACTGGCCCCATCGGCTGCTGGAGAAGGTCGGCCCGGAGCTCGGCATGCGGGACGCCATCTGTGTCCTGACCCACGATCCGAAGTTCGACGTACCGGCGGTGATCGCCGCCCTCACCACCGACGTCGGCTACCTGGGAGCGATGGGATCCCGGCGGACGACCGAGGATCGCAACCGCCGGCTCCGGGACGAGGGTGTCACCGATGCGGAGCTGGCCCGGATTCTGGCCCCGATCGGACTCGACCTCGGGGCTGCGACCCCGGAGGAGACGGCGATCTCGATCTGTGCCGAGATCATCGCGCTCCGGTCCGGGCGTCAGGCACCATCGCTCCGCAACACCACGGGCGACATCCACTCTTGAGCTGCGACGGCCGGTGATCGCCGGGGTCGTGCTGGCCGCCGGTGCCGGCAGCCGGTTCCTGGCGTCCCAGGACGGGGCCGATCGGTCGGCCGGCGGGTCGGCTCCTTGGCGTGCCGGAGCAGCGGACCACAAGCTGGTCGCCCCGTTCCGGGGCAAGCCCCTGGCCAGCTGGGCGATCGAGGCTGCCGCCGAGGCCGGGTTCGACCATGTGCTGGTTGTCAGCGGGGCGGTCGAGCTGGACGGTGCGATCGGCGAGGCCGCCGGCGGGGACGCCGTGCGGGTCCTGTCCAACTCCCGCTGGGCCGAGGGGCAGGCCACCTCCCTGGCGCTGGCGGTCGACGAAGCCCGTCGCCTGGGGTGCCGGGCCGTCGTCGTCGGGCTAGCGGATCAGCCGCTGGTCCCGGCCTCGGCCTGGCGGGCGGTCGGTGCCGCCGTCGGGCCGATCGTGACCGCGACGTTCGACGGCAGCCGTCGCCCACCGGTGAAGCTCGGGGCGGCGGTGTGGGGCGACCTTCCGACCACCGGTGACGAAGGGGCCCGAACCGTCATGAGGCTGCGTCCCGAGCTGGTTTCCGAGCTACCGTGCAATGGGAATCCGATAGACATCGACACCGTGGAGGACCTCCAGCGATGGAGCTGACAAACGAATTCGTGATCGACCGGAACGTCGAGGAGACCTGGAAGATCCTCAACGACCTCGAGTTCATCGCTCCCTGCATGCCCGGTGCCCAGCTGACCGAGATCGAGGGCGACGAGTATCGGGGTCTGGTCAAGATCAAGGTCGGGCCGATCACGGCCAACTACAAGGGCAAGGCCTCCTTTGTCGAGCAGGACGCCGTCAACAAGGTGGCTAAGCTCAAGGCCGAGGGGCGGGATCCTCGCCAGGGCAACGCCAACGCCATGGTCACCGCCAACATGGCAGCGATCGGGGACGGCCAGACCAACGTCTCGATCCACACCGACCTCGGGCTGAGCGGCAAGATCGCCAGCTTCGGCCGGGGAGCGATCGAGGACGTGTCGAAGAAGATCCTCGGCCAGTTCACCGAGAACCTCAGGGAGAAGTTGGAGACCACCGAGGACGTGCCCGGCGCGCCGGCGGTCCCCGAGGCCCCAACCCCGCCCGAGGCGCCGGTCGCAGCGTCGGCCGCCACCGCCGAGGGTGCCGAGGCCGTCGAGGCCGCCACCGAGCCGGCGGTCGCCGCAGCGGGGGCGCAGGCCGAGGCGCC
>JBCCFN010000226.1:0-8864 GCA_039029715.1 Actinomycetota bacterium
CGGCGTCGCGGGCGGCACCCGGAGGCCGCCCAAGTCGTCGGTTCGGCCCCGCAGTGACCAACCGGCGCCGGCCTCGGGCCGGCGCCGTTTCGCGTCCAAGGGTCGACCCCGCAGCCGGAAACGGTCAGTCGGAGACGGTCAGCCGGGTCCAGGCACCAACGAAGATCGGGGTCCCCGGTGCCACGTCGACCGGCACCCCATGGGCGATCGCCTCGGAGTCGACGGTAGCCAGGAACGTGCCATTGGTGGAGCCGACGTCCACGATGCTCAGGGCTCCGTCTGCCCCGACCCGCAACACCGCATGGCGGCTCGAGACCGCCTGGTCGTTCGTCAGGTCGGCCACGTCGATGTCCGGATGGATGGCCCGGCTGTCGCTGGTCCGGCCGATATGGAGCTCCGCACCGGCCAGTTCCAGCGTCTTGTCCGCCGGCACCGGGTCCGGGAAGTCAATCTCCCCCTCGTTCACCACCTCGTCGAAGAACGCCCGATCGACCGCGACGACCACCGTGATCCGGGGGACCTCGCCGGGGGTGGCCGCCTCGCCCTCCTCGGTCGATGGGTCGCCCTCATCGCTGAGGACCGACGGCGCAACCTCCGGGGCCGTCACCGAGGGGCTGGGGGCGTCCAGGCCCCCATCGTCGGAGGCCGGGAGGGAGCCGGTGACGAAGTCATAGCCGCAGTTCTCACAGAACAGGTCGTCCGGTCCATACGGCGAACCACAGTTTTGGCATATCCGGTCGGTCATGATTGCGCTCCGCTGGCCGCCCACTATCCCCTGTTTACCCGAACCGTGCGGGTTGACCGCACGTCGAGGGCCATTTCATCCGCCTTGTCGACCTGTCGCCGGAGGCGGACCGTCCCGGTTGCCGGATCATCGACGTCGACCACCTTCTGCAACAACCGCACGGTATCCCCGTTCCCGGCCTGGTGGGCGATCTGCACCGCCCGGCCGAGCTTCACCGTGGCCGTCGCCTGATCTCCGGCGTCTCGTGCCGCCAGGCCCTCGGCGATGACCCCGGCCAGCTCGGCCTGACCGGTGTAGTGGGCGACCTCCCGGTTGATCCTGGTCGACAGACGCTCGTCGTCGGTCCAGATCGCCCGGACCAGGGCTGCTGGCTGGTCGACGCCGTCGATCACCAGCATGACCCGGGCCGCCAGCCGCTCGTCGCCGACGTTGCCGGTCGGGATCCGGATCCGGACGTGATAGTCCCGCTCCTCCTCCCCGGCCCATGATCCGAGCGGGTAATCGTTGGTCAGCGGATTGACGGACTGGGCGGAGTGGGTCAGGTCCTCCAGCGTCGGTGCGACCTGCTTGACGAACTCACTGGCCGAGCCCTTCGGGGTCCACAGGCGGAGCGCCACGCTGCCGATCTGCTTGCCCATCGCCGCCTCGGTCAGGCGGGTGAACTCGGCCTCCATGTCCTCCGGCCTCGGGATGATGTCCACGGTCCCGAGCAGGGCGGTTGCGATCTTCCGCATCTCGTCGATATCCCAGTCGGACCCCAGGCCGCGGGCGTCGCACTGGAACAGCCCGACGCAACTGGCGATCGCCCCATCCAGGACCCAGTCCTCCTCGTGCTGGTTCTTGCCGTCGGTCAGCAGCAGGCAGTGGGCGATGGCCCCCGGCCGGAGTCCGGCGAGGTACCCGGCCGCCTTCAGCCAGGTCCCGATGGCGGTCCCACCGTTGGCCTGGACCCGATTGACCATGTTCTTGGCCTCGTCCCTGGTCCCGGCCGACGAGATCGCCAGGCCCTCGTGGGGGTAGATCATGTAGGCCCCGGCGTTGCCTCCGACGATGGCGAAGTACACGCCGTCATCGATCGTGTCGATCGCCGCCTGGGTCGCGGCCTTGGCCGCCCGCATCTTGCGGCCGCCCTCCTCCTGCATCGAGCCGGAGGTGTCGATGACGATCATCTCGACCGCGTCCGTGCGGCCGGTCCCGACCACCCCGTCGCCGGTCGATTGGACCGTGACGACGGCGTCGACGGTGTCGGCTCCGGCCGGCAGGAACTCGTTCTGGAACACCTCGGCGGTGAAGCTGGTCATCGGCACCCTCTCACTGTCAGCCGCCGTCGTCGGCGGTCTCCTCATTCTCGTCCCCGGCCTCGTCGGCTTCGTCACCGACCACCGCGGCGGCCTCGTTCCCGGCCTCGTCGGCCTCATCGTCGCCGTCGCCGTCGCCGGCCCCCGGCGCCCAGTCGGGACTGTTGCTCCACAGGGCGACGGTGATGTTGTCGTGGCCGCCGGCGTCGTTGGCGAAGTCGACCAGGCCGCTGGCCAGGTCGAGCCCGGTCCGGCCGTCTTCCATCAAACGCCGAACGACCTCGTCCAGTTCCCGAGGCTCTGCGGCATAGCGCCACAGCCCATCCGAGCACACCACCAGACGCCCCGGCCCAGACATCCGCACCGTCTCGATGTCCGGCGTCGGGTCGACGCTGTCCGCACCGAGCCATCGGATCAGGCTGCCCTGCAGCTCGTGATCGACGGGAGTGAGCCGGCGCATGTCCTCGCCGAGCCAGTAGGCCCGGCTGTCACCGACCCAGGCCGTCGCCAACTCGACGTCCCCGTCATCGGGGGTAGCCACCACGGCGACGAAGGTCGACGACGGTGGACCGCCGTGATCGGTTGGCGCCGGCCCGGTGGTGGCCAACACCGACGTGGAGACCAGCTCCTGGTCATCGACAGACGCCGACGCCTCGACCTGGGCCGCGGCCACGGCCCTGGTCAGCAGCTCCGGCAGGTCGGCGGTGACGTCCGCCCCCGCCTCGTCCGCCGCATCGATCCCTGCGACGAGCAGATCTCGGGCCGCAGCCGCGGCCCGCAGTGACGCCCTGGCCGACCCGGCGGTGGTGGAGACCCCGTCGCACACCACCAGGACGGCGACGCCGCCGGCGGTGGTGGCGATGGCGACCGCATCCTCGTTCTGACGGTGACGGCGGCCCCGGTCGCTGACGGCGACGACCGTGCCCTCCCGGTACTCCTGATGGTCCCGTTCCGCCGGCTGCTTGTGGCCACAGGACAGGCAGTACCCGTCTGGGCCGACCTCCCGCTCGCCGCAGGCAACGCACGGCGGAGACAGAACGCTCAGGAGGTCGTGGCCGCAGGCCTCGCACCACTTGGCGTCATCTGGATTGTCCTCGCCACAGCTGGCGCAGATCATGCCGGCCCACCCCGCCCCATCAGAACAGGCTCCGCGGCCGCACCCGGTTTGCCCTGTCGACGAGTCGGACCCGTTCGTCGGCGTTTGGGGCCAGCCGGGCCTGGATCCGATAGGTGTGCTCCAGCCCCTCCCGGAGCGATCGTTCGGTCAGCTCTCGTCCAAGCATGGCGCCGGTTCCCGGTGGGATCCGTCCGGCCTGGACGCCGGCCAGGGCCCGCTCGAAGATGTCTGCGGACAGGGCGGCTCGCTCGGCGGCATCGAGTTGGAGCCGCTCGATGGTGGCCGCAGCCGACGCAAGGTCCTCGAGTGCAGGCTCGCCGGTCGGGCCGCCGGCGACCAGCGCCCTGGCCGCTGCCACCTGGGCGTCGTAGTGGGCGGCGGAGCTGGTCGGGACCCGGTTGAACGACTCGACGACGCCTTCTGGGTTCGACAGTTGCCAGTTGCACCGGGCCATCCCGAAGGCGGCGGAGACGAACGAGGCATCGGTGCTGATCACCAGGTCGTAGAGCTCGAGCGCCCGCTCGTACTCACCGGCCAGCTCGGCGGCCAGGGCCACGCCGAGCTTCGGGGCGATCTCACCCGGTAGCTCGGTCCAGACCCGGCTGAACCCCTCGGCGGCCGCAGCAGCCATGCCGTTCTGCAGGTTGTAGATCGCCCGGTACCAATGGACCCGCCACTCCCACGGGTTGGATGCCTCGACCTGGCGGAGGATCTGCTCGGGATGATCGGCGCCGGCCGCCTCGATCGGCGGGGCTGGGCCACGCCCCCGGGCCATGGCGGTCCTTGCCGACTCATGACGGTGGTGCTGGAGTTGGATCAGCTCCCACACGTAGCGGAGGTAGACCTCGTCCGATCGGGGCACCTGACCGGCGTCCATGGCGTTGCGGATGACCTGGGCCGCTCGGGCCGGGCTCGACTCCGGCAGACCGCTGAGGAACGGCGCAGCCGGGTCCTCCTCGTTGACCCTCGCCCCGGGCAGGATCCGCCAGTCGGCGGCGGTGACGTCGTAGGTCTCGGCGCTTGCCACCAGCATGTCCGCCAGCTGATCGCCGTCGAACAGGGTCGAGGTGCTCGGTCGGGACCGGCCGTCGGTCAGGGCGACGATCTCCCGGAGCACGCCGGTCAGCTGCTCCGCCATCTCCGCCGCGGTCTGGAATCGATCGTCTGGATGGAAGGCGGTCGCCCGCAGCAGGAACCGGTACAGGGACTCCCAGCGAGCGAACAGCGGGGCCTCGGCCGGGCTCGGCAAGGTGTGGAGGTAGGTGCCGTCGTGGAACACGAACCGGATGATCAGGACCGCCAGGGTCCGCCCGACCGTGTAGAGATCCGATGCCACGGACGGTCCGTCCGCCGCCACCTCGGGGGCCTGGAATCCCTGGGTGCCGAAGATTGCGGCCTGGCGATCGTCGATCCGCATCACCGCGCCGACGTCGATCAGCTTGACCCCGTCGCCGACCGCCATGATGTTCGCCGGCTTCAGGTCGTTGTAGACCAGGCCCCGTCCGTGGAGATAGCCGAGCGCCGGCAGGACCCCGAGGACGTAGGCGATGGCGTCTGCGACCGGGAGCGGGTTCGGGATGCCACCGTTGGCCTCCCGACGAGCCTTGAGTTTGGCGTTGAGCGACTCACCGCCGACCATCTCCATCACGATGTAGCCAGCACCCCGATGGGTCACGAAGTTGTAGATGTTGACGATGTTGGCGTGCTCGATCTGGGCCAGGAACCGCCGTTCGGCAACTGCGGCGGCCACCGCGTCCGGGTCATCCTCATTGAGCAGACCCTTCAGCACCACCCAGCGGTTGGACACCGCCCGGTCCCGGCCGAGGTAGATCCACCCCATGCCGCCGTGGGCCAGGGCGCCGACGATCTCATACTGCCCGGCGACGATCTCGCCCCGCTGGAGCGACGGTTCGTTCGTGACGAAGTCGAACGCGGTCCGGCAGCTGCCGCAGAACCCCTTGACCCGGCCTGGTCGGTCGGCGGTGCCCCGACCGACCGGTTTGCCGCAGGCTGCGCAGAACCGGTCCTCCTCGGGGACGATCCCCATCTCGGCCTGGATCTTCTCGTCGGACATGACCGCAGCGCCGGGATCCCCGACCGTGGTCGGCGGTACGGTGACCAGACCGACCCCGATCCCGGTCCGGGTCGACCCGGTCCGCCGGGATGCGGTGGTGGTCGTCCGGCTCCGGGCGGTCGCCGTTCCGGCACCGGGGAGCCGCGTCGAGGTGTCAGGGGCCCGGGGCACGGCGATCGACGGAATGGCCCCGCTGTCGACGTCGAGTTCGGCCAACACCGGCGCAGCCCGAACCGGGCCGCCGGTGCTGTCCGCAGCCAACCCGCAGGTGTCGCAGTAGTTGTCGGCGGCGATCGTCCCGCTACAGCCGTCGCGCCCGCACGGCGTACCGACCGGACGGGCCGAGACCGGGCTGCTCGGTGGGTCGGCCGCCACGCCGGCGCCGCTGCCGCCCTGGTCGACGGCGGTTGCCGAAGCAACCGCGGCCGCCGACTGGGCCGCCGATGCAGCGACAGACGAACTCGATGCCGCCGGCGCCTGCTCTTCCGGCAACTGCTTGATCCCGCAGACGTCGCAGTAGCCGTCCATGTCGATCATCCCGCCACAGCCGGGCTGGAGACAGGCGGTCATTCCCCGCACCTCGACACTCCGGGCCGCAGCGGATGCGCCGGGCCTCGACGGATCGGGCGCGGTACCGGCCCCCGGGGTTCGACGATCATGGTCTCAGTCTGGTGGCCAATTCCGTGATTGCCGCCTCGGCGGCCGCCAGGTCGGTCGGTGCGGTGTAGAGCTGGGCCCGAGCCCGATCGACCACCTCGGCCAGGTCGATGTCCTCGGCCCGGCCGGTGGCGGCGATCTTGGCCGCATAGGCCTGCAGCCGACCCCGGAGCTCGTTACGGGCCTCCAGCGGGGTCCGGTTGGCATCCTCGGCCCGCTGCAGCTGGGCCTCCAACTTGCGAGCGGTGGTCAACCAGGAGTCGAGCAGGGTCCGCTTCTGGGTCCAGGCCGCGGTGGCGGCGCCGTCGAACAGGTCGTCGAGACGCTTGGCCATCCCATCCGGCCCATCGAGCAGCTCGACCGACGGAACCCGGACCAGACCGTCCGGGTCGACGATCTTGGTCATGGCCTCGACCCGGGCCGCCTCGGCCCTGGCCCGGAGCACCCGCAGCGATGCCAGCAGTTCCTCGGTGGACTCGAAGTCGGCGTCCAGCCGGTCGTGGCCGGTCCGCAGCACCGCCATCTGCTTGGCCGCCTTCGCCACCTGGGCGTCGAGGTTCGCCCCGTCGGCCACGGTCACGCTTGCCGGATCCGACACCAGCCGCTCCGCCAAGTCTTCGGCCAGCGCCCGGGCCCGACCGATCAGCGGCTCGACGATCTCCAGCTCGCCCGCCTCGTGCTCGAGCCGATCCAGGGTGCCCCGGGCCGAATCGACCCGAGGGAGGACCGAGACCCAGAGCTGGTCGACCTCGGTCACGCCGGCCCGGATGGCCTGGTACCGGCGACGGACCTCGGCCAGCGTCTGCGATGTCGACAAGCTGCGGGGGACGCCGTCCGCCAGGTCGGTCACGGCGTACCAGGGCTCCTCCAGGAGCCGTCGCAGCTCCCGCCCGGCGGCCCCGGAGGCGCCCTTGCTGTCCAGTTGGTTCCTCGCCGCCGCCAGCTGGACCCCGGCGGCGTCCATCAGTGGCCACAGGTCCCTGGCATCCCTGGCCGCCGCCCCGTATCGCCTGGCGGTCTCCCCCTCGATCGCCGGGTCGGTCAGCATCAGGTAGGACGGCGAGGCCTCGATCTCGAGCAGGCCGGCCCGGAAGCTGGCGAGCGACGACTCGTAGTGCTCGAGCGCGCTGACGACGTCTCCACCGACCGGGCCCTGAGCCCCGCCAACCTGCCCGATCCGGGGCTGCCTCGGTGACGCCACTGCCGGTCGAGTGTAGTTCCGACCGCCACGACCGGTGGAGCGACACCCGGACGGCCCGTGACCCACCGCCACCGGCGAGGCACCCCGCTGGCGAGCACACCGGCGTTCCGCTCACCTGCGAGCGCGAGGGGGACGGCGAGGACGCAGTCGGGCGGCGCCGGGCGCCGGGCCGACACCGCAAAGGTCCGTGGTCAGGGCACTAGGGTGGACCCTCTATGAGCGCGGTCCAGCAGCCCCCGTTACCTCCGCCGGAGGCGGTGGCACCAGGTGCTGCGGCGACCGAACTGAAGTCGCGGGGCTTGGGCCGGCCGGCGCCGCGATCCCGGGCCCAGACCAGGTCGACCCCGGCGTTCCTCCGGCAGTGGAACGTCATCCTCCTCATCCTGGTCGCCGCGTTCGCGGTCGTCGGCTCCATCGCGGCCCTGGTGATGCGGTCGGCGTCCGACACGACCGCGGCCAACACCGCACCGGCCCTGATCGGGGTCCAGGACCTGTTCGCCAGCGTCGCCGAGGCCAATGCGGCGGCCACCGCGGCGTTCCTGTCGACCAGTACCACCGGTGCCGAGGATCGGGTCAACCGCAACCTCTACCTCGATGCCATCCGTCGGGCCAGCGGCCAGACCGAGGAGGTCTCGGCCATCATCGGCCCGGACGAGGAGGCCCACGACGCGCTCAAGGAGATCGGCTTCTCCCTCAACACCTACTCCGGGCAGATCGAGGCGGCCCGGGTGGCGAACGCCAACGACCTCCCGAATGCCGACACCCAGCTCCGGGAGGCCCTTCGGATCATCCAGGTCGACGTCGCCGATTCGGTGGCCACCGTCACCGCCCGGGGCCAGAGCCAGCTGGAATCGGAGCGGACGACCGGCCGGTTGCTCGCCTGGCTGTCGATCGGGCTCGGCGTCGTCACCGTGCTCGCCCTGCTCCGGGTCCAGCTCGGCCTGTACCGCCGGACCAACCGGGTCTTCAATCCGCTCCTCGTCCTGGCAACGGTCCTGGTCGCCACCGTGCTCGGCTATCTGACCGTCGGCCCGTCGACCCGAGCCCTGGCCCTCGACTCCGCATCGACCGGGGGCTACGACGCCATCGCAACCACGTCGGAGCTGCAGACGACGGCGTTCGACCTCCAGTCGCTGCTCAGCCTGGAGATCCTGGACAGCGGAACCGGCCGGACCGCGGAACTCGAGCCGTTGTTCACCGACGTCGCGGCCGGCATCGACCGGCTCCTGGCCGGGGCCGATTCCGATCGGGAGCGTGCCGCCAGCCAGGCCCTCCTGGTCCGGTGGACCCGCTACGAGGATGCGGCCAGGTCGATCGACGCCCTGGCCCGGGCCGGGGATCAGGCCGGTGCGGTTGCGCTGTACCAGGGCGAGGGGTTGGCCACCTTCAACGGGTTGAACACCGGCATCGAGAGCGTCCTGTCAGACAACCGGTCCCAGTTCATCGACGGGGTCGACCGGGCATCCCAGGCGGTCTCCACCACCCCGTTCCTGACCATCATCCTTCCGGTCCTGGCCGCCCTGGCCATCCTGTTGGCCATCCAACGACGCCTCGGAGAGTACCGATGAGCGGACGACGTATCGGTCAACGGCCGTCTGCATCGGGCTTGGCCCGTACCGCCGGGCCGGGCCACCGGCTGGACAGACGCACGTTCCTGGCCACCCTCGGCGCCCTCGGTCTCGCCGCCTGCACCGATGCCGGCCGACCGAGCTCGTTCGACCTCGGCGGTTCGTCCCAGGTCCGGGTGTTCAACTGGCCCGACTACATCGACG
>JBCCFN010000227.1:0-8815 GCA_039029715.1 Actinomycetota bacterium
GATCGATGCCGGGTTCGAGCCGGAGGTCGCGGCGACGGCGGCAGCCGAGTACCACGGCGGTCAGATCCCCCTGATCGGCGGCTGAGCGGTCGTCCGGCTCAGAGATTGCAGGGGTCGATCGAGCGGACCGACGGGTCGACCAGGATGTCGTCGCCGGACCCCCAGTCCAGAATCCCATCGCCGAAGCGGTCGAAGGCGGTGTCGCCCGAGCGGCCGAACGGGTCGTAGCCGAGCCGCCAGTAGGACCGGGCCGGCGACGGGTTGCCCGCCGTCGAGTCGGCCGCGATCGAGGGCATGACCCGAGCCCGGAGCGCCTCGACCGACCCCATCATCTCGTTGCCGAGAAGGGTCAGCTGGTCGACGCCGTTGTCGAGGGTCAGCGGACCGCTCGTCAGGGTGTTTCCGACCAGGGCATTGTGGGGGCCGGGTCGCCCGGCGTCTGAGATCTGGATCCGCTCGACGCGATTGTCCTGGACGAGGTTCCCGGCGGCGATGCCGTGGAACGACAGATCTGCCGGACCACCCTCGATGAAGTTGGGGTGTCGAGCGTCGGTCGAGGTGTTGCCCCGGACGACGTTGCCAGACGCCCCGGCATGGAGAAGGATCGAGTGGCGGAGGCGCTCGAGGCGGTTGCCCTCGATCACTGCATTCGATGTGTTGTTCGCGATGTTGATCCCGTAGCCCTGACCGCCGTCTCCCAACTCCCTGGCGGTGATGATGTCGTTGCCGTAGATCCCGACCCGGTAGGCCTGCCTGAGATAGATGGCGGAACGGACCTGGCCCCCGGCGCCCCGGGTCTCGACGTCCCGGACCCAGACATCTGTGGCCGAGCGGACCATGACCAGGTCGGTGACCCGATGCCCCGGCTCCAGGGTCACCCGCTCCAGGCCGGCGCCGGTGATCGGGTCGTTCTGCGGGGCGACCGCGAGGCCGCCGACGTCCTGGGCCAGCGGTAGCTCCAGCTCGGCCCGCGTGCCGCTGACCGAGACCACCCTCACCAGCTGACCGCCGGCGGTCCCCCCGATCAGCCAGAGCCCGGGCGTCAGCGGCCGATCGGTGGTGAGGCTGGTGGCGAACGCCGCCCCGTCCTGCACCGTTGCGATCCGACCGCCGGTGAACCCACCGCCGAGCACGACCATCTGATTCATCGGCCCACCGGTCCGGATGGTCGCCTGCCGGTTGACCCCGCGGAGCACGACGCCGGACCGCAGCTCGATCGGACTGATGATCGTGTGGACTCCGGCCGCCAACTCGACCACGCCGACGCCGATGGCGTCGATGGCGTCCTGAATCGACGCGCCGGGCTGGACCCGGACCACCTCGGCACCGGCCGGCGCTCGAGAAACCACGGGGCCCGATCGGCACCAGCCGCCATAGAGCCGACCGGTCGGTCCGGTACCGGCGGCCGCCGACGGCGCCGTGCCAGACGGCGCCTCACTCGGCTGGGTCGTCGGCCCAGCGGTGGTCGTCGTCCGAGCGGTGGCGTCGGTCGAGGACTGGGCAGCGGTGGCTGATGGCGTAGTCGGGGACGGTTCGGTGGGGGCCGGTGTGGCCGTCGCCCCGTCCGTGGGGTCGGGAGCGGCGACCGTGGTCGCCGCCTCGGCGGTCGGCCGCTCCGTCGTCTCGGTGGACACCCCGACGCCGGTGCTCGACGACCCCGGATCGGTCGGCGCAGTGGCCGAGCGGCCGTCGGTTGCGATGAGGGGCGGTTCGACCCCACCCGGCGTGTCGTCGGTGGCGATGGCCGGCGGTTCCAGCGCCCGCAGCACCGGGGCGTCCGACTGAGCCGATGCGGTCGGTGACGGATCCTGGAGGCGGTCGGTCCGCACCGAACCCACCTGTCGTTCGCGGTCGTTCGTCGCCCCGTCGACGAACAGGAACCCGAGCACGACCACACCGACTGCACAGAGGATCTTGGCCGGGTGCCAACGCACGACATCGGAGGGTACTGACCATCCGTCGCGATCAAAATGTGACCGTGTCGAAACACGACCGCAACAGATCCGCCCGGCCGGCGACGAGGAGCCCGCTCAGTCCGATGGCACCCGGCAGACCAGGTCGTCCGATCGGGCCCGGTCGACCTCCCTGGCCGTCCAGTCGCCGTGCGGGCCGTCGTTGGCGAACGCATAGGCGTTGGTCCGGTTTGGGTCGCCGGCGACTGCGATCACGAACCGGGAGGGATCGACCACGATCGGCACCAGCCGGCCCGGGTCATCCGACTCGGCGAACGCCGCCGGGACCGCACCCTCGGCCACGAGATCGGTGAGCCGCCGTCGACCAGGCGTCAGGTTGCTCCAGGCCCCGATCAGCCGCTGGTACCGCTCGGCCGGGATCCGGGCGTGGCGGAACAACCCGTGCCGCACCTCGTCCTTGGTCCACCCGGCCCGGCCGAAAATGCGGGCCAGGATCGGTGACAGGACCAGGAGCGGGCGGAATTGGCCGTTCCCCAACCCGTAGTTGTGGGTCAGGTCCCAGCCGGCGATGCGGGCCAGGCCGTCGCCGAGATACGGGAGGATCTCGTCCGGGGTCGACCCGACGACGCTGCCGATGATGGCACCGGAGTTCAGCCGAGCCATGGTGACGGCGTCACGGCCGCGTGCGACGCCGAAGTCGGCCGCCAGCGGGTCCCATCCGAGCTCGGCCAGGGCTGCCTCGTCCTCGGCCAGGACCACCCGGGTACTGTTCCCGAAGGTGGCCTTGTCGTGCTCGGCGACGGTGAAGCCGCAGACGTTGCGCAGGTAGAGCCGGAGCCAACGACCGATCGTGGTGTTGGCCTCCGCTCCCTCCCGGAGCGCCCCCGGTCCGTGATTGAAGCCGAGCTGGTCGACCATCGGGCCGTTTGCGATCAGCAGCGCATCGGCCCCGGTGGTGTTGCCCGAGTGCTCCATCCCATAGCCAGGGTCGGCCAGGATGTCGGTGGCGGCCAGCAGGACCGGCAGGTACTCGGGGCGACAGCCGGCCATCACCGCATTGACGGCGACCGACCAGACCGTCAGGTCCCGCCCACTCGAGGTCGCCACCCCAAGCCGCCGCCAGGGGTCGTGGCCGGTGACCTCGATGAACGCCTCGACCCGGTCCCGGGTCGGGGGGATGAACGGGAGGCCGTCGCTCCAGCCCCGGTCGAGGAAGAACCGGTGGACCTGGTCGATGGTGCCGGCGGTGACCACGTCGAGCGCCGCCGGCTCACGGTCCGACTCATCGGCTGCGGCCGGCTCATCGGCTGCGGCCGGCTCATCGGCTGCGGCCGCAGTGGCTTCGACCCGGGCGACTGCGGCCGTCAAGCCGGCGACCACGGCGTCGACCGTGTGGGTCACGAAGTCGGCGATCAGGCGCTCGGCGTCGACCGCATCGACGTGGCCCTCGGTCACCGCCAGCGGTAGACCGTCGAATCCGTGACCCCTGGCGGTGGCGGTTGCCTGCCCCTCGAACCCGGGGCAGACGATCGAGACCGAAGGAACTCCGGCGGTCTCCGCTGCGATCGATGCCCGCAACACGGCGGGCGTGCAGCTACCTCAACAACCCATCCCGGAGACGACGGCGTCGACCCGGTGGTCGACGAGGAACGCCGGGAGCTCGGCGATCCGCTCTTTCTCGTCCGAGCCGTGGGTGTTGCCGAACATCTCGTGGGGGACGACCTCGATCTCCGGGAACCTGGCGGACAGCTCGGTGGCCAGGACCGGGAACAGTTCGTCACCCCGGAAGACGTGGTCCCACAGGAAGGCGACCCGGCGCCCGTTCAGGTCCTGGAGCCGTTTGGCCGACCGGCGGGCCTGGACACCGAGCGCCGCTCGGGGCCAGACGACTTCGTAGTGGGGCTGGGTTCGGTGATCCATCAGCTGCTCCTCGGCTCGACGACCGCTCCAGTATCTCCTGGAACCGACCGGAGCGGATAGCCAATACTGCGGCCCAAGAGCCCAGTAGTAGCATCTCCTGCCATGGATCAGATCGATCGAGAGATCTTGTGCCAGCTGCAGGCGAATGGCCGGATGGCCAACAACGAGCTGGCCGACCGGGTCGGCCTCAGCCCGTCGCCCTGCCTGCGGCGGGTTCGCAATCTGGAGGAGGACGGCATCATCACCGGCTACCGGGCCGAGCTGGATCGGGCCAGGGTCGGGTGCGGGTACGAACCGATCGTCTGGGTGACGCTGACCACCGTGACCCGGGATGCGATGGCCGAGTTCGAAGCGGCGGTCGCGGCCGAGCCGGACATCGTCGAGGTCCTCCGGATGATGGGCCAGCCCGACTACCTGCTCCGGATCGTGACCGAGGACGCGAGCTCGTTCGAGACGCTCTACATCGACACCCTGGCCGCCCTCCCCCACGTGCAGACCCTGACGTCCCAACTGGCGATGAAGGTGGTCAAGCGGACCGGTCGGCTGCCGCTGCATCGCTGACCACCGGCCGGCCGGCGGCCGAGAAGACCGACGAGGCGGCACGGCCGATCCCGACCTACAGTGCCGACGATGACGCCCCGATCCCACAGACCGATCGGGCCGACCGTGGCCGCCGGCGAGGTCGGCTGGCTGACCGAGGCCCAGATGATCGAGGTCGATCGGATCATGATCGAGGACCTCCACATCGAGTTGATCCAGATGATGGAGAACGCCGGCCGGCATCTGGCAACCGCGGCGATCGACCTCGCCGCTCCGAGCACGGCCACGGTGCTGGTCGGCTCCGGCGGCAACGGCGGCGGTGGGATGGTGGCGGCCCGCCACCTGGCCAATCGGGGGGTGGCGGTGACCGTGGTGCTCGGCAAGGACCGTGACCGACTCGGACCCGTGCCGGCCCACCAGCTCGACATCGTCGAGCGGATGGGCCTGCCAGTGCTGGCCGAGCCACCGGCGGCGGACGTGGTCATCGACGCCCTGATCGGCTACCGGCTACGGGGTGGGCCACGGGGCCGGATCGCCGAGTTGATCGCGGCCGTCCCGACCATCGCACCGACCGCGGTTGCGTTGGACACGCCCTCCGGGCTCGACGTGACCGACGGCTCCACCCCCGGCGTCGCGGTGGCCGCAGACGCCACCGTCACCCTCGCCCTTCCGAAGGTCGGCCTTCGTCACGCCGCCGAGGTCGGGGAACTCCACGTGGCGGACATCTCCGTCCCGCCGTGGGTCTACGAGCGGATCGGGGCCGGTCCGGCGCCGCCGTTCGAGCGCGGTCCGATCCTGACCATCGGTCGCTGAGCGCCACTGGAGCCAACGGCCGGGGCACCGTAGGATCTTGCCATGACCGAGCTGAGTGACCCTGAGGGCAGCATCGCCGAGACGGTGTCCCCGGTGGCCGTCACGGTGACCGACGAGATCGCAGACGCGATCGGCCAGGCGTGCGCCGAGCTGGCAAAGCCCGGCACGTGGTGGACCGGCGCGGAGCGGGTGGCGATCGCTGCCAGGGCCCGGGCCCTGTTCGCCGAGCGGGCATCGCCGCCGTGGCTGCGGACGCTACCGGACCCACCGGCGCTGCTCGGGCCGGAGATCGTCGACATCGTCGACCGGATCACCCTCGACGCCGGCTCGATCGACCGGGCGTGGGCCACCGGCGCCATCCAGTCCGTCGGCGAGGGCCGCTACGTCGAACTGGTCGGCCTCGTCGCCACGACCGTGATGCTCGACGTCCATGCCGAGGGGGTCGGGGTTGCACCGCTCCCCCTCCCGGACCCGATCCACGGCGAGCCGGCACGGACCCTTCCAGACGGCCTCGGCCACATCGGCGCCCATGTCCGGATGATCCACCCGTCCCCGTTCGCCAACGTGGCACGGGCCCTCAGTCTGGTCCCAGACACCAACCGCCTGTTCCGGTTGGTCATGATGCCGAACTACTCGGCCAACGGGTTCGAGGAGCTGCGGTGGGACACACCGCTCAGCCGGCCCCAGGTCGAGTTGGTCGCCAGTCGGGTGGCGGCGATGAACGAGTGCTTCTATTGAACGACCGCCCACACCACGCTGCTCCGTGCGAGCAGCGACGAAGCCGAACTGGACGTCGATCTCCGGGCAACGGTGGACGACGACGCAGCGACGGCGTCCGGGCTGCCCAACGGTGAGCTGTTGCTCCGGTTCGCCGAGGCCCTGGTCCGGGCAGACGACGACGTCGCCGATCGGCGGGCCGAACTGATCGCAACCATCGGGGCGGCAGCGGCCGGTCATGCCGTCGCTACCGTGACCGCATTCTCCGGACTGGTCCGGGTTGCGGATGGGACCGGGATCCCGATCGATGACGGGCTGGCCGAGGTCAGCGTCGACATCCGGGACCAGCTCGGCCTCGACGGACTCGGTGGCTCGGCCAACTCCGCCCTCGGCGAGGTCGAGGCCGCGGCGTTCGACGGCGTCGGCCGGCTCTTCGGCGGGCGATAGCGCGCTACCGCATCTCGAAACCCTGGTCGGCCAGGAACGCCCGCATGTGTGGGCGGCGCTCGCCATCGGCCAGCCGCGCCATCTCCTGGGTCCAGGTGCTGTCCTTGGTGCCACCGGTCCGGGTCCGATAGTAGGTCCGGAGCGTCTCGTCGTAGTCCTCGATCAGCGCCTGATCGTCTTCGTCGTCGTAGGCATCGTCCTTCAGGATCACGGCGAGCGGAAGCCGGGGCTTGACCTCCGGGTCCTGGGCCGGATGGCCGATGCACAGCCCGAACACCGGGTAGACGTGGCGAGGCAGCTGCAACACCTCGGCCACGACGGCCGGGTCGTTTCGGATCGCCCCGATGTAGCAGATGCCGAGCCCCTGGGCCTCGGCTGCAATCGCTGCGTTCTGGGCTGCGAGAGCGACGTCGACGGTTGCGATGATGAACTGCTCGGTCATGCCCGAGGTCATGGCGCCCCCGGCCAGTTCGCAGGCCAGCTCGACCCGGCGGAGGTCTGCGCACCAGACCAGGAACGCTCCTGCGGTCAGGATCTGGCGCTGCCCCCCGGCGACCTCGGCGATCCGGCTCCGGTTGCCCTCGTCTCGGACCCGGATGACCGTGGTGGCCTGGAGGTTGCTCGACGTTGCGGCCGACTGGGCGGAGCGGATCAGCTCCTCGACGGTTCCGTCCGGCAGCGGTTCGCCGGTGAAGGCCCGGATCGACCGGTGGGACCGGAGGAGGGCGTGGATGTCGAACGGTTCGGTTGCGTGCGCAGTCACGATGCCGAATCTACCGCCGACGACCTCAGCGGCTGAAGACGTACTGGTTCAGCTCCGGGTTTGGCGACTCGCCACCGTCGTAGGTGACGAGCAGGTAGCTGGCGACCCGGGGGTCGCCGTCGTCCGTCAGCTCGTACGGTCCGGCGAGGCCGTCGTAGTCGATGTCCTCACCCTCGGCGATCATCCGCTTGCACTCGGCGAAGTCGAAGCACTTCTCACCGTCCCGGGTCACCCCGGCGATGGCAGCCGACAGCTCGGGACCGTCGGTGACCCCGCTGACCTCCGCGGCCAGCGCAGCGATGACGGTGGCGTCGTAGGTCTCGGGCGACCACTCGAACCGTTCGAACCCGAGGGCGGCCAGCCGATCGGTGAATGGGCCGAGCGGCCGGTAGTCGATACGGGACCCGATGGCCCGGTACCCGTCGAGCACGGCCGGGTCCCCGAACAGCAGCTGGTTTGCGTCGACCCCGAACACCGGGATGCCGTCCGGTCCGGGGGTGATGCCGGCCTCCCGCAGGAGCCCGAGGATGTCGCTCGTCTCCTCGAACCCGATGATGACGATGCCATCCGGTCCGGCCTCGATCAGTTCGGCGGTCACCGGCGCCACGTCGCCGAAGGCGTCATAGGACTGGTCGACGACCACCACCCCGCCCATCTGGGCGTACCGGAATCTCAGGTTCTCGGACAGGTTGCGCCCGTAGGCGTCGTCGATGTGGATCACGGCCAGCCGGTCGATCCCGCTGTCGATCAGGACCTGGGCGGTGACGTGGCCCATCGTCACCTCGCTCGGCGAGGTCCGGAAGAACCGTCCGTCCGGGTCGATGGTCGTCAGATCGGACGACGTCGCGGTCGGAGAGATGATGGCCAGCTCGGCCGCGTTCGGGTCCTCGAGCATGACCCGGCTGTCGAAGGTGGTCAGCGGGCCGACGATGACATCGACCGATGCCTGGATCAGCCGCTCGGTCTCGGCCCGGACCTGCTCCTCGTCGAGGTCCTTCGAGTCGCCGGTCACCAACTCGACGTCGGCCCCAAGCACGCCGCCGGCGGCATTGATGTCATCGACGGCCAGCTCGGCGGCGGCGAACATGACCTCGGCCAACGAGGCCAGGCTTCCGGTCTCGGGAAGCAACGCTCCGACCGTCAGCGGCCCGTCGACCGGCGGGGCGGCCGGCTCGGTGGCCGGCACCTCGGTGGTGGCCACCGCTTCCGTCGTCGGTGTGGCGTCGGTGGTCGCTGGCTGGTCCGCTTCCTCCTCGGCGACCTCGGGCCCACCGGCGACCGCAACCTCGTCGGCATCGTCGTCGCCGCCGAAGAGGACAAAACCGGCGACCGCGGCCAGCACGACCAGCACCGCGCCGACCCCGGCCAGGTAGGGCAGTGCCCGGGCAGGCTCACCGGCCACCACGCTGTCGGCCTGCCCCGCCGGCGCGGCGCCGGTCGGATCCGGGCGATGAGCCGGCGCCGGAGCGACCGAGGCCGTGAGGGGAACCGGGGACGGAGCCGGGGCGCCGACCGGGGCGGCGACCGACGGCGGTCCGGCGGGCGGTCCGGCGCGCGGTCCAGCGGGCGGGGCGGGGCTTGGGACCGTCGGGGGTGCAACCGTCCGGGTCCGGTCGACGTCGAACCCTGCCGGATCCGGGACCTCGATCGCCTCGATCATCATCGACGTGGGCGCCATCCCGGACGCCTGCTGCGCCTGGGC
>JBCCFN010000228.1:0-8799 GCA_039029715.1 Actinomycetota bacterium
CCGGCAGACGCTCCCCGGTGTCCTGATGCTGGAATCGCTGGCCCAGGTCGGCGCCTGCGGGGTGCTGTCCGAACCCCGGTTCGCCGGCAAGATACCGCTGTTCGGCGGGGCGGGGAAGGTCCGGTTCCGCCGCCAGGTGGTGCCGGGCGAGACCCTGGAGCTCACGGTGGAACTGACCCGGCTCGGGTCGCGGGCCGGCAAGGGGCACGGCGTGGCCGCCGTCGATGGCGCAACCGCCTGTGAGGCCGAGCTGACCTTCGTGATCGCCGACGCCTGACATCGGGGCGCGACCAGGCCGTACGGGGCGTGGCGCCGCCGTACGGCCGTGTCAGCAGGCTTGGGAGCGGTCGGTCAGGCCGGGCCGATGACCAGCGTGCCGTTGTGGCCGCCGAAGCCGAAGCTGTTGGAAAGCGCAGGGCCCGGCTCCCAGTCCCTCGGCTCGTCGACCACCAGATCGATGTCTGGAAGCTCGGCGTCGCGGTTGACCAGCCCCATCGTCGGTGGGATCTGCCGGTTCCGGATCGCGAGCAGGACCGCTGCGGCCTCGAGCGCCCCGGCGGCGCCGAGCGCATGACCGGTCACGCCCTTGGTCGACGTCACCACCGGGCCCGGGGTACCGAAGACCTTGGCGATGGCGTGGGCCTCTGCGGCGTCGTTCAGCTGGGTCGAGGTGCCGTGGGCGTTGATGTGGACGACGTCGTCCGCTGCGATGCCGGCGTCCGCCATCGCCAATTCCATGCAGCGGATGGCACCGGAACCGCCGGGCGCCGGAGCGGTGATGTGGTGGGCGTCTGCCGTCGAGGCCGACCCCATGACGATGCCGAGGATGCTCGCTCCCCGGGCGGTCGCCCGCTCCAGGTCCTCGAGCACCAAGACGGCGCTGCCCTCGGACATCACGAAGCCGTTTCGGGCCTCATCGAACGGCCTGGACTCGCCGGTGGACGACAGCGCCGTCATGTTGCCGAAGCCGGCCAGGGAGGTCGGACAGAAGGGGGCCTCGCTGCCGCCGGCGAGCATCACGTCGCAGCGCCCGGCCTTGATCAGGTCGACCGCGTTGCCGATCGAGTGGGTCCCGGCGGCGCAGGCGGTCACCGTGGACTCGCACGGCCCCTGGAACCCGTGCCGCATCGAGATGGCGGCCGCAGCCGCGTTCGGCATCATCATCGGGATCAGGAACGGGGAGACCCGGCGGTCCCCCTTCTCGTGACGGACGATGATCTGGGTCTCGTTGGTCGAGATCCCACCGATGCCGGTGCCGATCATGACCCCGATGCGGGCCGGGTCTGCGCCCAGCTCGCCCGCCTCCTCCAGGGCCATGGCCGCGGCGGCCAGGGCGTACTGGGTGAACGGGTCGGCCCGGCGGGCCTCCTTTGGGTTGTCGAACCACGGGCTCGGGTCCCAGTCGGGAACCCGACGGTCGCCGTCGGCCGGTTTGGTGAGCAGGCCGTGCCAGAAGGCGTCTGGGCCGATGCCGCACGGCGCCACCACCCCAAGCCCTGTCACGGCGACCGTGCGGGTCATCAGAGCTTGCTCACCACGAGGTCGTAGGCGCCCTTGACCGTGTCGATGCCCTCGAGCTCCTCTTCCTCGACCGAGACGTCGAACTCCTCTTCGAGGGCCATGACCAGCTCGACCAGGTCGAGGCTGTCCGCATCGAGATCCTCGGCGAACTTGGCCTCCATGGTCACCTGACTGGCTTCGACGCTGAGCACCTCCACCGCACACTTCTGGAAACGCCCGAAATTATCGTCACTCACGTCGTTCCTCCTGGAACTTGTTTCAACTGCGAACTCTGGATTGCGAACCTACGGTAACGGGGAGCGGTCACCCTTAAAATGCGCCGCCCATGCCAAGGCCGCCGTCGACGGCCAGTGAGGCACCGGTGATGTAGCCGGCGGCCTCGGAGGCGAGGAATTCGATGGCGGCCGCGACCTCGTCCGGCTCGCCGATCCGGCCCACCGGCACTGCGGCGGACATGGCGGCCATCGTCTCCTCGCCGACGGCGGCCAGCATGTCGGTGTTGATCGGGCCCGGTGCCACCAGGTTGACGGTGATGCCTCGGGAGGCGAACTCCCGGGCCAGCGAGCGTCCGAGCCCGACCAGGCCGGCCTTGGACGCCGAATAGTTGGCCTGCCCGGCCTGGCCGACCGACCCGACGACCGACGAGACGAAGATGATGCGACCCCAGCGGGCCTTCATCATCGGCTTGACCGCCCGCTTCGCTGCCCGGAACGACCCGGCGAGGTTGGCGTTGACGACCTCGGTGAAGTCCTCGTCCTTCATCCGCAGCACCAGGGTGTCCCTGGTCAACCCGGCGTTCGCCACCAGGATCGTCGGTGGGCCGAGCTTGTCCTCGACCGCGGTGAAGGCCCGCTCGACCGAGTCCTCGTCCGTGATGTCGCACTCGAACCAGGTCAGCTCGTCGTCAAGCTCCGCCGGTTCGGTCCGGGAGCCGACAGCGACCTGGTGGCCGGCGGCGGCCAGTCGTCTCGCCGCGGCAAGGCCGATCCCTCGGCTCCCGCCGGTGACGAAGGCCACGCGGGACATCGGCCCGTCGCCGGTCATGGGGCCCACCGGACGATGGCGCTGGCCCAGGTCATGCCGGCGCCGAAGCCGAGGAACAGGATGTTGTCCCCCGGGTTGACCCGGCCGGCATTGCGGGCGTCGTCGAGCGACAGCGGGATGGAGGCGGCCGAGGTGTTCCCGGTCCGCTCCAGCACCATCGCCGTCTTGTCCATGGTGAAGCCGAGCTTCTTCCAGGCCGCCTCGACGAT
Organism: Actinomycetota bacterium; assembly: GCA_039029715.1. Taxonomy (GTDB): domain Bacteria; phylum Actinomycetota; class Acidimicrobiia; order Acidimicrobiales; family SZUA-35; genus JAHELU01. The sequence goes on from JBCCFN010000228.1 coordinate 2,775, forward strand.
CCGGATGTTGGCCTGGTGGGGGATGACCAGGTCGATGTCGTCAGCGGTCAAGCCGGCCTGTTCCATCGCCGCATTCGCCGAACGCTGCATCACGGTCACCGCCTGGCGGAAGACCTCCTTGCCATCCATCTTGAGCACGTCGCCGTGTTCGGCATAGAGGATGTGGACGTAGTTGCCATTGGAGCCGAGGTCCCAGCTGAGGAGCTCACCGCTCCCGCTCGGGTCCCGCTCGACCACCGCTGCGCCGGCCCCGTTACCGAACAGGATGCCCGTGCCCCGGTCGTGGTAATCGGTGATCCGATCGAGCGACTCGGCGCCGATGACCAGGATCTTGTCCATGCCCTGGAGCAGCAGCCCATTGGCAACGACCAGGCCATAGACCCAGCCGGAACAGGCGGCCTGCAGGTCGAACGCACCGGCCAGGATGCCGAGCTCCCTGGCCACCGCCGGTGCAGTGCCGGGGCAGATGTGGTCCGGGCTCGTGGTGGCCAGTATCACCTGATCGATCTCGGACGCGTCAACCCCGGCGTCTGCCAGTGCCAACCGGGCCGCTTCGGTTGCCAGGCCGGACGTCGACCCGCCGATGTGGCGTTGCCCGATCCCGGTCCGCTCCCGGATCCACTCGTCGCTGGTGTCCATCATGGCGGTCAAGTCGTCGTTGGTCAGGACCTTGTCTGGGAGGACGGCGCCGACACCGGAGATCTTGAGACCCCACGGGCCGCCCATCGGACGGGGCGCGTTGGCGGTGTTGGTGACCATTGCTGTTCCGATCTGTGGAGCGGGTTGGATGAGGCGGCTACCGAGAGCCTAGATCGGCCGGGCCGGCCGATCGATGTGATCGAGTGCTAGGGGATGCCGACGGTCGAGGCCCGGAGCCAGGCCAGCGGCTGGGAGGTGTTGACCCGCTCGCCGGCGAGGGCCAGGAGGCCTTCGAGGGAGCCGGCGAAGGCGGAGCGGACCGGGGTGTCGCCGACGGAGCCGACCTGCTGGCCCCGGTCGATGGTCGAGCCGATCTCGAGCCCGGCGGTCGGTTCGAACACGCCGTTGGTCGGGCTGACGATCAGCCGTTCCACCGCATAGAGCAGTTCACCGTCGGCGACCGCGCCGGTTTCCGAGGCGTGCGACAGCTCCTCCAGGAGCCCGTCGACGTCCGACGGTGAGTTGACCCCGAGCGTGGTCGCCCCCTTGACGGTTCGCTTGACCATTCCGGTCAACACCGTGCCGGGACCGAGTTCGAGGAAGACGGTTGCTCCCGCCTGATCGAGGGCGTGGAGGGTCTTTCGCCATTGGACCGGGCTGGTCAGCTGGGTTCCGAGCAGGCCGGACCAGCCGGCGGCCGCGGTGTGGGGTGCGGCATCGATGTTGGTGAAGACCGGCCGGTTGGCATCTCGGAGTTCGGTCTCGGCCAGCGCCTTGCGCAGCCGGTCCTGGGCCGGCGCCATGAACGGGGTGTGGAACGCTCCGCCGACCTTGATCGGCATGACCCGCTTCGCCCCGAGTTCCTTGGCTGCGTCCCCGGCCCGGCCGATCGCCTCGGCGTTTCCGGCGATCACCACCTGACCCGGGGCATTGAAGTTGGCGACCCAGACGTCCCCGATGACGCTGCGGCAGGCCTGGTCGACCAGGTCGTCGTCGAGGCCGAGCACCGCCGCCATCGTGCCGGGCGTCTCCTCGGCTGCGACCTGCATGGCGTTGCCACGCTCGGTCACCAGCTGGACGCCGGCGGCGAAGCTGACGACCCCCGCCGCGGTCAGCGCCGAGTACTCACCGAGGCTGTGACCGGCGTGGAACGCCGGCTCGATACCGATCCGCTCCACCGCATCGAGCACGATCATGCTCGACACGTAGGTGGCCAACTGGGAGTTGCGGGTCTGGCGCAGCTCCTCGGCGTCGGCCCGGAGCAGCAGGTGTTCGACATCGCGCTCGGAGGCCTCCGAGGCCTCGGCCACCAGCTCCCAGGACGGATGATCCATCCAGGGCTCACCCATCTGCGGGGCCTGGGACCCCTGGCCGGGAAACGTGAACGCAATCATCACCGAGCTCATCAAAAGGCTTGGACTCGGCGGGGACCGAGAACGTTTCACCGGTTTCGAACCGGCTGCATTCAGGGCTCGAATAGTCGTATCTGGGTTGGTGATCTCTGCGGTCCTCGGGTCGGATCGGACCAACGCTCTACGCGCGACGTCGACCGGCTAGAGTGTCTGCTTCGCACAGGTCCGTCCTGTGCTTCGCCCGGGTGGCGGAATGGCAGACGCGGCGGATTCAAAATCCGCTGTCCGAAAGGGCGTGTGGGTTCGAATCCCACCCCGGGCACCGATCGATCCATGGAGCGCCGATGTTCCGGTCCTCAATCGAAAAGCGGCTGACGGCGGTTGCGCGCGAGGTGCGGAGCATCCGCGAGGAACTCGGCGTCGTGGAGGAGCAGCTGATCCAGGTCTCGGACGAGGCCGAGGACTCCCGGCTCCGAGCCCTGGTCTCCGAGACCCCGCTGGCGGCCCAGGAGCAGCGGGAGTCGGCAAAGGCGGTCGCTGCGGTCCGCCGGGACCGGGACGCCAAGCTCAAGCGGCTCCAGCACCTGGAGCGAAAGCAGGATGCATTGCTCGACCGACTGACCGAGGCCCGCTGATGTCCCAGGTTCGTGTGGTGATCGCAGAGGACGAGCCGGTGATCCGACTCGACCTCAAGGAGTCCCTGGCCGAGGAGGGCTACGAGGTCGTCGGTGAGGCCGGCGACGGGGCTGAGGCGGTCGACCTGGTCCGTCGGCTCGAACCGGACGTCGCCATCCTCGACATCAAGATGCCGAACGTCGACGGCCTGACCGCAGCCCGCGAGATCGTCGGCGATCGCCTGGCCGCCGTGGTGATCCTGACCGCATTCTCCCAGCGGGACCTGGTCGAACAGGCCAGGGACGCCGGTGCGCTGCAGTACCTGGTCAAGCCGTTCCAGCGACAGGAGCTGGTGCCGGCCATCGAGTTGGCCATCGCCCGATACCGGGATCTGGTCGCCCTGTCCGACCAGAACGAGATCCTGGCCGGCAAGAACGAGGAGCTGGTCGACCAGCTGGAGACCCGCAAGGCCGTCGATCGGGCCAAGGGGATCCTGATGGACCGCTTCGGGCTTGCCGAGCAGGCGGCCTTCCGGTTCCTCCAGCAGACGGCGATGACCTCCCGAGCCCAGATGAAGGACATTGCGGCCCAGGTCATCGACGGCGATCTTCGCCCCTGAACCCGACATCCGGCAGACGCCGCCGGGAGGTCGGGCCCGGTGTCGTCGCGATCGCATAGGCTCAGGTTGTGCCTACCTTGATGCTCGTCGACGGGAACTCGCTGACCTACCGGGCGTTCCACGCCCTGCCCCAGGATCTGGCCACCGCCAGTGGGCAGGTGACCAATGCGGTCTTCGGCTTCACCTCGATGCTGATCAACCTGGTCCGGGACCACAAACCGGATGGGCTGGTCGTCGCCTTCGACCGGCCGGAGCCGACGTTCCGCCACGAACAGGTCGACACCTACAAGGCCAACCGCTCGGCTGCTCCAGACATCCTGAAGCAGCAGATGGGCCTGGTCCGTGAGGTTCTCGATGCCCTCCGGCTGCCCCAGGTCGAGTTGGCCGGCTTCGAGGCCGACGACATCCTCGCCACCCTGGCCGACCAGGCCGAGGCCGAGGGTCTGGACGTCCTGATCGTCACCGGCGACCGGGACAGCTTCCAGCTGGTCAGGGACCCGCATGTCAAGGTCGTCTACAACAAGCGGGGCGTCAGCGACTATGCGATCTATGACGAGGCCGGGATCGAGGAACGGACCGGGGTCCGACCCGAGCTGTACGTCCAATACGCCGCCCTCAGGGGGGACAACTCCGACAATCTTCCGGGCGTGCCCGGCGTCGGTGAGAAGACGGCGGCCAAACTGATCAACAAGTACGGCGGGATCGACGGGATCTACCAGCACCTCGACGAGCAGACCCCGAAACTCCGAGAGAACCTGGCCGGGAACGAAGATCAGGTCCGAATCAACACCGTGGTGATGGAGCTGCTGCGGGACGTTGAGTTGGAGGCGTCCGCCGCCGACTTCCTCGGCATCGAGCCCTACGACGCCGAGGAGGTGAAGAAGCTCTTCGATTTCCTGGAGTTCCGCACACTGCTGGCCAGACTCGAGGACGCCTTTGCCCCCGGCGAGGCCGAGGAGGCGGTCGGCGGCACCGACCTGGCGATCGCCCTCGACACCCCGACCGACCCTGCGGCAGCCGCCTCCGCTGTCGCTGCGCTGGCGAGCGGGGACGGGCCGGTCTCGGTCGCCGCCGCCCTGACGGCAGAGGGCGCGGACCAGACACTCGACGGGTTGGCCCTGGTCGGGGCCGAGGTCCCGGCCGACGGATCGGTTCCGGTCCTCTGGCTCCACTCGTCCCACCTCGACGATCCGGCGGTCGCCGAACCGCTGGGGGCCCTCCTCTCGGCCGAGGGGCGGGGGATGTACGCCCACGACGCCAAGCCGCTCCTTCGATCCCTGCTGCGGGCCGGCACCCCGATGCCGGGCCTTCGCCTCGATACATCCCTGGCCGCCTACTTGCTTGACCCGGCCGGCAACTCGTACCCGCTGGATGCCCTGGTCCGGCGCTACACCGACCGGCGGTTGCCGGAGGCGGTTGCGCCTCCGGAGGGGCAGCTCGACTTCGGGGATGACTCGGTCACCCCGGCGGAACGGACCGGCCTCGACGCCGCAGCGGTGGCGGTCCTGGCCCCGCCGATCGTCGCTGACATCGAGGCGAACGGCCTAACCGCCCTCAACGACGACGTCGAAGTCCCGCTGGTCGCGGTCCTGGCTCGGATGGAGCACATCGGGGTCGGGATCGACCGGCCGGAGCTGGAGACGCTGAACGCGGACATGACGGCCGAGGCGGCGGCCCTGGCCGAGGAGATCCAGGCCGCAGCGGGGGAGGAGTTCAACGTCAACTCCACCAAGAAGCTGCGGGAGATCCTGTTCGAGAAGCTGGAGCTGACCCCGCAGAAGAAGACCAAGACCGGCTACTCGACCGACCAGGCCACTCTTGAGAAGCTGGTCGGCGAGCACCCGATCATCGACCACCTGCTCCGGTACCGGGAGGTCGAGAAGCTCCGGTCGACCTACGGGCAGTCACTGCTCGATGCGGTGGCGGACGACGGCCGGATCCACGCCACCTTCAATCAGACGGTTGCCCGGACCGGGCGGCTGTCCAGCGAGAACCCGAACCTCCACAACATCCCGGTCCGGACCGAACTCGGCCGGAGCTTCCGGCGAGCGTTCGTCCCGAGCGGCGGGCGGCGGCTGCTGGTCGCCGACTACAACCAGATCGAGCTGCGCTGCATCGCCCACCTGGCCGAGGACCCCGGTCTGATCGAGGCGTTCACCACCGGGGCCGACATCCACGCCGCAACGGCGGCCCGGGTGTTCGACGTCGCGGCCGACGACGTCTCGGTCGAGCAGCGGAGCAAGGCCAAGATGGTCTCCTACGGTCTGGCCTACGGGATGGAGGCCTACGGGCTCGGCCAGAGGCTGAACATCCCGACCAGGGAGGCCCAGGTCATCCTGGACGCCTACTTCGACGGGTTCCCGGCGGTCAAGGAGTACATGGAGCAAACGGTGACCGAGGCCAGGAACCGGGGCTACACCGAGACCCTGTTCGGCCGGCGCCGTTCGATTCCGGAGCTGATGAGCGACAACCGCAACCTCCGGCAGGCCGGCGAGCGCCAGGCCATGAATGCCGGTATCCAGGGGCTTGCGGCAGACATCTTCAAGGTCGCCCTGGTCCGGCTGGATCGGTCGCTGCTTGAGCGGGGAGTGGCGAGCCAGCTGGTGCTCCAGGTCCACGACGAGGTGATCCTGGAGGTCCCAGACGACGAGGTCGACGAGATGTCGGCGCTGGTGGTCGAGGAGATGAAGGGCGCCTTCGAGCTCCAGGTCCCGCTCGAAGTCAACCTCGCCTTCGGCCAAACCTGGGCCGACGCTAAAGACTGAGGGGGCGGCCGGCCCACCGGTTCCGGCGTAGCCGG
>JBCCFN010000229.1:0-8749 GCA_039029715.1 Actinomycetota bacterium
CTGGCTAACGGCCAGTCGGGGTGACCCGCAGGACAGTGCCACAGAGAACAGACCGCCGATGGCCCGTCCGGTCGACGATCGGGCGGGAACAGGTAAGGGTGAAACGGTGCGGTAAGAGCGCACCAGCACCCGGGGCGACCCGGGTGGCTCGGTAAACCCCATCCGGAGCAAGGTCACACGGGACGACGGGTTGTCCGCTCCTGGGCTCCGGCCCAGTAGTCCCGGGTGGACCGCACAGATGGATGGTCACCGATCGGGAACCGGCAACGGCCCCGTGAACAGAACCCCGCCTACAGGTCGGCTCACCCGGACCGCCGACCGCCGGACCGCCCGACTCAGATGGCCACCGACCACACCATGGCGAAGTGGGCCATGGCGGCCAGCACGGTGAAGCCGTGCCACACCTCGTGGTAACCGAAGGTCGACGGGACCAACCGCGGGACCCGAAGCGCAAACAGGATGGCCCCGATGGTGTACAGCACACCCCCGATGGCCAACAGCGTGAACTCGGTGGTGGTCAGGTACCGGAGGATCACCGGCAGGGCCCCGATGGCGATCCACCCGAGCAGCAGATAGAGCAGGTTGCTGATTCGCAGCAGCCACGGCCCGGCCAGCAGCTTGATGGCGACCCCGCTGGCGGCCGCCACCCAGATGGTGACCAGGATCGGGATGCCCCAGGATCGTGGCAGCGCCAGCAGGCAGACCGGGGTGTAGGTCCCGGCGATCATCACGAAGATCATCGAGTGATCGGCCCGCCGCATCAGCCGTTGGGTCTTCTCGGTCCTAGCCAGCAGGTGGTAGGCCGCCGAGGTCCCGAACAGGGCCATCAGGCTGAGCGCATAGACCGCCAGGCCGACCGATGCGGCGACCGAGTCCGCAGCCAGGACCAGGATCGGGGCCGCGGTCAGGCTGAGGACGAACCCGAGCCCGTGGAGCCGCCCCCGCCACCGGGGCCGGAGCTTGCCGTCCGCCACCGACCACACCGGGGCGGTCGCCCTGGCAACCAGCGTGGTCTGGTTCCTGGCCGGACTCACCGTGCCTCGATCCCGTCCAGGTGGCCAACCGCATTGAAGGACCGCAGCGACGGGCCGGCCCGGCCGGCCCCTATCTCGGTGATCGAGGCCTGGGCCACATAGCACCGCCAGGAGATGTCGATCGGGCAGCCGAGGGCCCAGGCCACGCCGGCCTTGATCGGGGAGACGTGGGTGACCACGACGACGTCTCGGTCTGCGGCCTCCTCTGCCAGCTCATCCAGGGCCGCACCGACCCGGGACGCCAGCTCGCTGAGCGTCTCCCCGCCCGGTGGACGGAAGTCGGCATCGGCCCGCCACCGGGCCCACGTCTCGGCCGGCACCTCGGACATCGGGGTCAGGTCGAAGTCTCCGTAGTCCAGCTCGATCAGTCGCTCGTCGATCCGGACCGGCTGACCGAACGCGTCGGCGGTGGCCAGACAGCGACCGAGTGGGCTCGACACCACCAGTGCCGGAGCCGGGACGGCGGCGGCGATGGCGGCGGCCTGGGCCTCCCCGACCGGGTCGAGCCCGGGATCGGCCCGGCCGAGCAGCAACCCCGAGGCGTTGGCCTCGGTCCGGCCGTGCCGGCAGAGGAAGATGGTCATGGCCGACCCCGCTGGTCGGTGCCACTCGGTTGCCCGGTTGCGGGCACGTCGACCGTCGTCATCGAGCGTCTCATCGGCCGATCGATCGCCGGAGTTCTGACTCGACGGTCAAATGACCGGTCCGCAGCAGTCGGGTTCGGGCCGCCGGCCGGTCCAACCCGTAGCGCCGGTAGGCAAACACCGCCAGGGCGATCCCGGCCAGCTCCAGCAGCAGGCGCCAGGCCACGCCGGTGGTCTCCGGTACCGGCTCGTCGGCAAGGGAGAAGCCGAAGGCCGGCCACCAGAACAGTCGGGGCGAGCTCCAGGTCGCATCGAGCACCAGGTGGAAGAACATCCCGATCGGAATGCCGAGCAGGCGCCGACGGAGCAGTCGTCGGTTGATGGTGCCGAGCATGACCACGGTCAGCACCACCACCGGTCCGAGCAGGGTGTGGAGCACGAACGGTTGGCCGATGACCACCTCGATCAGCGGGAGGAGCGCCCCGAGGGCGACCATCCGGTAGTCGACCATGGGGCTCTTGAAGATCTCGGCCACCAGGAACGGGGCGGCAACTGCGAACCAGATCAGCATCGCTCAGCGAACCAACAACCGCCCGCACTCTTCACAGATCACGACCGCATCCTCCGGCATCTTCCCGATCTGGTCGATCACCACCGCCGACAGCTGAATATGGCAGCCGTCGCAGTTCGCTCCGACGAGTCTGGCGACCGGCTGGCCGTCGAACTGGTCCCGAAGGTCCTCGTACCGGGCCAGCAGCTCCGCCGATGCGCCGGACGCTGCGCCGTCCCGCTGTCCCTGGATGACGGCGATCTCGCCGTTGATCGAATCTATTGCGGTCGCCAGCTCGCCCTCGTGGATGGCCCGCTGCCCGGTCAACTCAGATCGTTGCTCGGCCAGCGAGGCCAGTGTCGACTCCAACTCCTCGACCTGCTCCATGATCTCGAGGTCCTGATCCTCGAGGCCGGTCTGTCGTTGGAGTAGGGCCGCCGCCTCGTCCTGCAGGGCCAGCAGTTCCTTTGAGGCCGTGATCTCGCCGCCGTAGAGCTTGCCGTCGATGTCGCGACGCTTGTCCTCGATCGAGGCGATCTCGTCCTCCAACCGCTTCTGGGTCCGCCCGAGCTCGTGGCGGCGCTCCTCGACCTCGGTCGTCCCACCGTCGTGGGCGGCCAGCTGGCGATCGACCGCATCGATGGCGGTTCGGGCCGGGTGACTGTCGGCCCGGTGCCTGAGCAGGGCGATCGACCGGTCGAGCGACTGGATGTGGAGAATCTGTTCGTACGCCTCAGAAGCCAAGCCGGTCGTCCCCTGGATGTCTGTCAGTCGAGCGGATCGACCTAGACCCTATTCGGTCCGACCCGAGGTCACCATGGTCGGACCAGGTCCGGCTCACGGCTGGGGCAGGACGTCGTCGGGTTCGGGCGGCGGCTCGGGGATGGTCGGGAGCGGGATCGGCTCCGGCTCGGGCTCGGGGGTCGGCAGTGGGACGGGCTCCGGGTCTGGCTGGGGAAGCGGCGGGTCAGGCTGGGGGGCGGGAGCCGGGTTGGGGTCGGGGTTCTGGGCCGGCGGCCCGCCCGGTGGCAGCTCGCCGTCCTCGGGGATGGTCGGTGCGGTGATCGGCAGGATGCAGTCCGGCCGCCCGTCGCCATTCTCATCGATCAGCTGGGTTCCGGCGGTCTCCCCCTCGACGTCGAAATCGTCGCAGAAGTCGATCTCACCCTGGACCCGGAGGTACCGACCGCCCCGAATCGGATCCGGTTCGTCGAAGGGCACCGGTTCGAGATCGGCGTGGATCTCGTTCATGTAGGCCCCCCAGATCGTTGCCGGTAACCCACCACCGAAGCTGTTCCAGCCCGGGATCCGGATGCGGGTGGTCGCGTTGTCCGGGTGACCGAGCCACACCGCGGTGGAGTAGTAGTCGCTGTAACCGACGAACCAGGCGTCGACGAAGCCGTTGGTCGTCCCCGTCTTGCCTGCCGCTGCATGGCCGTTCTCCAGCCGGGCGTTGCGGCCGGTCCCCCGCTGGACGTTGCTCTCGAGCACCGCCGAGATCTGACGGGCGGTCGGCTCGGTCACGGCCCGGGTCCACTCCTCGCCCTTTTCGTAGATGACGTTGCCATCCCGGTCCTCGACCCGCTCGATGTACCACGGCACGTTGTGCTCGCCGTCGTTGCCGAAGGCGGCGTAGGCCCCGGCCATCTCCATCGGGTGGACCACGGTCACGCCGAGCGGCAGCGACAGCAGATCACCGGCGAAGGCCGGCAGGGTGGTGATGCCGAGTCGACGTGAGACCTGGGCCACCTTTTCGTTCCCGACAACCTGGCCCAGGCGGACGAAGGCGCAGTTGTTCGACGATCGGGTGACCGCAGCGATGCTCTGGGGGCCGATGAAACGTCCACCGACCGTGTACTTTCCGTCCCGGCTGGTCGGATCGTCGAACGAACACGGCCCGTCGGCCCGGACGATGTCGCCCGGCGAATACCCGTTCTCGAACAGGGCGGCCAGCACGAAGGTCTTCATCGAGGAGCCGGGTTGGCGGAGTCCCTGGGTGGCCAGGTTGAACTGGTCGCGCTCGAACTCCGGACCGCCGACGACGGCCCGAACCGCACCGGAATGGGTGTCGACGGTTGCGATGGCGACCGTGAACCCCTCCTCGGTCTCCGGCAGCAGCTCGTCCCTTGCCCGCTCAGCCGCCTCCTGGGCCGCCGGGTCGAGGGTGGTGTAGATCTTCAGCCCGCCTCGGAAGATCAGGTTGAACCGGTCGGCGACGTCGCCCTTGAGGATGCTCGGATTGTCGTTCAGGAGCTCCTGGAGCGCCTGTTCGACGAAGTAGTCCCGAGGCTTCGTCGAGATCGGCTCCTGCCGTTCGGCCGGGAGCGGGGCGAGCTTGTAGATCCGGGCCTCGTCCTCGGTGAGATGCCCGGTGTCGACGAGGCGGTTCAGTACGACGGCCCGACGGTTGCGGGCCGCCTCCGGGAATCGGGTCGGGTCGAACTGGGTCGGGTTGCGGATCACGGCGGCAAGCAGCGCCGCCTCCGGCCACCCGAGGCTCGAGGCGTCCTCATAGCCCCAGTAGGTCTCGGCCGCAGCCTGGATCCCGTAGGCACCAGACCCGAAATAGACGGTGTTGAGATAGCGCTCGAGGATCTCGTCCTTCGTCATCTGCCGTTCGAGCCGGAGGGCGTAGAACGCCTCGGTGCTCTTCCGAGAGAAGTTCTGATCCGAGGTCAGCAGCGAGATCTTGACCAGCTGCTGGGTGATCGTCGAGCCGCCCTGGGTGATCCCTCCGGCGTTGATGTTCTCGACCAGGGCCCGGAACGTACCGCGGAGGTTGACGCCGTTGTGCTCGTAGAAGTCCGCATCCTCGATAGTGAGGATGGCGTCGATGACCTCCTGGGGCGTGTCGTCGAGGTCGATCGGTTCACGGTTCTCCTCCTCGGCCAGGACGGTGAGGAACGTGCCGTCGCTGGCGAACATCGAGGACCGCTCGGCCAGGTCGGTCAGCTCGAGCTCGGCCGCCGTCCCCTCGTGGGCGGTGACGATGGTCCCGACCTGGGGGATCACGACGACCGCCGCGGTCGCCGCGACGGCGGCGATGGCGATCAGGACGATGCCGAGGGACGCGATTCGCTTGACGAATCGGAGGAGAAACACCTGCCGATCGTACAACGGCCCGACCCTCGGACCCGGTCACCGACACGTCGTTTTCGCAACGAAACCGGGCGGCCGGCGCGGCGACCGGGGATCAGTCGATCGCTGCGGTGAACACGGCCTCGGCTGCGCCCCGGTGATCGTCCGCCGGGCCGACCGCGAACCCGAGGCGGAGGCCCCGTTCGGGGTGGACGAGCAACACGATCGAGACCTCGTCGTCGTCCAGCGGAGAGGCGCCGGCGAACATGACCTCACACCGGGGTCGACAGGCCTTGGCCGCCGCACGAGCCACCGCCAGGCTCGGCTCGGCCGCCCGCCCGGTTCCCACCCGGAGGCCGGGCTTGAACCGGGGAGCCGGCGCATCGTCGTCCGGCCGATCGAGCTCCCAGTCCGCTCTGACCTCGGCCCGCACGCCGTCGTCTTCCGGCTTCAGCAGCGTCGTGGTGCCGGACCGGATGCGTTCGCGGGCCTCGAGTCGGGCCCCGCGCTCGCCGAAGGCCGAGACGACCGCGGCGATCAACGAGCCGAGGGTCTCGGCCTCTTCCGCAGTGAACGATGCCTTGCGGACCGCGACCGCACCGATCGGGTCGTCACCGCCGTCGATCCGGCACACCCACAACCAGTGTCGACCGACCGCGATCTGGCTCTGTGAGATCGGGGCCACCGGCCCGTCGAGCCGCCGTCCGACCAGATCGCTGCTCACGGCCGGCCCGTCGTCATCGAGCAGCCGCCACAGCTGTCCGTACAGCTCGAACAGCAGCCGGGAATCGGCGGAGATGCTCGGCGGGAGACGGGTCGCCAGGAAGGTCGGCGTTGTGGTCTCCGTACCGCCGGTCGAGGCATCGATCGGTGCCGGGTTTCGATCCGCAGGCGCAGTGGCAGCGGTGGCGGTCCCGGCCCGGGCCGCCAGTACCACCCCGTCGAGCCCGAACCCGTCGACCATGGCCCCCAGTGCGGCGTCGACCACGAAGTCGCGAATGCGGTCGGCGGCGGGGCTCGACGATCCGCCGACCAGCTGGAGCAGGCCGGCCCGTTCCGGGCCATCCGGGCCACCCTCGTTACCGGCATCGGTCAGGATCCGACCGAGTCCCCGGCCGAGCCCTGCAGCCCGCCGACGCTTCCTTGCACGCCGGCCAACGTCCTGGACGGCGAGTTCCGGGTCCGGGAACGGCAGGGCGACCGGCTCGGTCGGCGGTGAGGAAACGGCGGGGCGGCGAATGGGAGCATCGTAGTCCGCCCGCTCCAGTCGTTGCCGGGCTATTTGACAGAATTACCCAGTCAACCTGGACACCATTTACCTAGTTGCAGCCACTTTCTTGTGGCTGCTCATTTGCGATTGTCGTCGCGTCGAGCTGCAGCGCCAGCAACGCATCGGCGGCGACGGCAACGGTGAGACCGGTCGCTTCGTCCACGCCCTTCACGATGCCGACGACCCGCCCGTCCCGGTCGAGTACCGGCCCGCCGGAATACCCGGGCCGGATCGCTGGGTCGAGGAGGAGCACGGTGGTGTCGAGGCCGTAGGCGGACCCGGGAACGACGAGGTGCACGGCCGCAACCGTCGCCCGGACCGTGCCGGAACCGTCATGGCCAGCGATGACGACCGGGGCGTCGACGGCCGGAACCCCATCGGCGACCTCGAGGCCGACGGCGGCCGCACCGGCTCCGTCGATCAGGGCGAGGTCGGCGCCGAGCAGTCTGGCGGTGACCGCACGGACCTCCTCGGTGGCCGGGGACCGGACACCGGGCCGATCGACGGCGACCGTCGTCGTCCCGGTGGTGAGGTGGGCGCTGGTGACGACGTCCTCGCCGACCAGGAACCCGCTGCCAACGATGGTGCCCTCACAATCGACACCGGCAACCCGGAACACGGCGTCGTTGGCCAGGGCGATCAGCGCAGCGCGTTCTCCGTCGCCGAGCGTTTGGGGACCGGGGGCGGTGGTCGATGCCCCGAGCCGCCCGAGACCGGCGGTCGTTCCGGCCGCCGGGACGACCACCATCACCGCGACCAGGGCGGTGACCATGGCGATCACGATGGCGAGCATCGTGGCCGTCGCCCCACCGGCCATGCTGCGCCGGGCGCGACGGACCGCGGCTCGGATGCCGGGATCGTGGTACGGAAGATCGTCGGAGGGGCCCGAACGGCCACGCCGCTCTGCCGCCACCGGTCCAGCGCCCGGCGCCGGTCCATCATCCGCCGGACCCTCGGCGGGCGATCGGGGCGGCTTCTCGCGGTCCTGCTCGTCGTCGACCATGGTCCATCGCCAGTGATCGTCACGGTCTGGCGGCATCGGATTGGCCGCTGCGCCGTAGTCCAGGTCCCGGGTCCGGAGGATCGACCGTCTGGGTGTCGGGACCGCGATGACCGGTCCGCTGACCGCTCGGCGCCGGTGGATCGGCGGTGGGACCGGCGCTCGTTGCCGTCTGCTCGCTGGTTTCGGTGCCACGTCAACTCCCGCCGATTGCGTCGCTACCTTCGTGACCGTACCGATCGAAGCTGCCGGGATCTCGTGATCGGGAACGGTCGCTCCCTGGGATTGAGCCGAACGGCAGGGGTCGACCCGGGTGCGACAACTTGAGCGGCGCCCGCCGATCTGCTGCAGTGCCGGGCATGGCTACCCCGTTCACGATCGCGATCGCCGACGAGACCCTGGATGATCTCCGGCGGCGGCTCCACGCCACCCGCTGGCCGGAGGCGGAGCCGGTCGACGACTGGAGCCAGGGCACGCCGCTGGCCTATGTCCAGGAGGTGTGCCGGTACTGGGCGGACGAGTACGACTGGCGGTCGAGGGAAGCGGCGCTCAATCGCTTCGATCATTTCACCGATGTCGTCGACGGCCTCGACCTCCACTTCATTCACGCCCGCTCCCCCGAACCGGACGCCCTGCCGTTGCTGATCACCCACGGCTGGCCCGGATCGATCGTCGAGTTCCACAGGGTGATCGAGCCGTTGACCGACCCCCGGGCCCATGGCGGCGATCCGGCCGACGCGTTCCACGTCGTCTGTCCGTCGCTGCCCGGCTACGGGTTCTCCGGCAAGCCGACCGCAACCGGTTGGGGCGTACCGAAGGTCGCCCAGACCTGGGTCGCGCTGATGGCCCAGCTCGGCTACGAGCGGTTCGGGGCCCAGGGCGGCGACTGGGGCGCCGCAGTGACCACCGCCCTCGGCGCGATCGAGGGCAGCGGCTGCGTCGGGGTCCACCTGAACATGCCGCTCGGCCGTCCCGGCCCGGACGTCGAGCCGGCAACCGATGCCGAGGCCCGGGCGCTGGCGGCGCTGGCCTACTATCAGGACTGGGATTCGGGCTACTCCAAGCAGCAGGCGACCAGGCCCCAGACCCTCGGCTACGGCCTAACCGACTCGCCGGCCGGCCAGGCGGCCTGGATCCTCGAGAAGTTCTGGGCCTGGACCGACTGCGACGGGCACCCCGAGAACGCGATCAGCCGGGACGAGATGCTCGACAACATCATGCTCTACTGGTGCA
>JBCCFN010000230.1:0-8746 GCA_039029715.1 Actinomycetota bacterium
CCGGGCTGAGCCGCGGGTTGTCGCTGTTAGGCGGTTTGGGTGGGTTTGCGGGTGGGTTGGCCCGCTGCGTCGGCGTCAGGTGGGTCTGTGCCGATTGTCGCTCAAAGGCGAACTGCGGGTCAGCAGCCGATACCGAGCCAGACCGGGATGTCCCGGGACGTTCCGGCAACGACCGCCTGGCCACCGATGTTGTACTCGGCAGACGCCCCGCCATCGAACTTGATCAGGTCCTCATACCCGTTGGTCGTTGCCCAGTGGATCAGATTCGACGTGTCGAGGTTCGCCGTCGCCCCGAAGATCAACTTCTTCGTGTCCTGATCCATCGCAACGAACGGGTGCCGCAGCGTCTGGTAGGTGTACGGGTCGCCGTAGTAGTCGGACGAGAAGTCGCTGTCGATCTGGCCGTCGATGATCAGCGGTACCCCGGCGGCCGCCCACACCCAGTCGGTGTTCGGCACGATCTCCTCCGGGGCCAGCTCCTGGAGGTACGGCGACATCTCGGCTGCCGCATGCCACGACTCGATCGAAGTCCGGCCGCTGTGGAACAGCACGCTCGACAGCCTGGTGTCGTCGGCGCTCAGCGAGTCACCGGGCCAGACCTCGACCACGTTGGTCGGGTCGGTGTCGAACCGGAGGCCGAGCACGCCCCGGTCAGTCCGGTCAGAGGAGCCCTTGACGTGGATCCCATCGACCACGCCGATCCCAAGCACCGAGGGATTCGGCCCGTCCTTCTGGGAGCCGACGAGCCAGTTGGCATTGATCGACGCCACCGAGCAGCGGGATGATCCGGTCTCGAACAGGCCCCGGGTCATGTCGACCTTGACCCCACGGAAGCTGCCGGTCCGGCCGTTGTGACTGACAGACACCTCGACCTGCTGGTAGCCGTGGGTGTGGTAGTCGGCGCCGCCGAGCGGGACCAGGGCGCTCTCGCTGCAGTCGCCGATCGAAGCCGACTCCTCGGGGTAGATGCTGCGGCAGGTGCCGGTCCGGTTGAGGTACTCCCGCAACTCGGCGAAGTTGATCACCATGTCCCACCGGGTCAGCGAGCCGTTCTCCAGCTTGGCCGTCCAGTAGTTGCGGCCCCCCTCGTCCGGGGTCCGGCACAGCACGTTCCGGTAGACGAGGTCCACGAACTCGGCATGGGTCAGGCTGCCGTACCGGGCCTGGAACTCCGGGCCCTGGGCGAACTGATAGGCGATGTCGGCCAGGGTCGCCCCACCGTTGCGGGTCTTGATCCAGTAGTCGAAGCCGTCACCGTCCGGCTGGCGAAGGAAGAACGCCTGGTAGAGCCGCCAGACCCGGGCGTGGCCGGTCGACAGCTTCACCTGGTCGGTGAACTCGCCATCCGGGGTCCCGATGTCACAGCCGGATACTGCGGCCGAGCCGCCCGCCGTCTCGGTGGCCGCACCTGCCGATGGGCCGACGGCAGTGACCGCTCCGGCGATGAACAGGGCGCCCATGGCAACCCGAAGCGATACCCGACCGAGCATTGGCTTGCGCAACACGACTCCCACCGATCCGACGTACAGGTCCCCCGACCGCGGTCGCACATTCGACCCCATTCAGGGCCCGAGGTGTCGGCGCACCGATGATTGTTCTTGAGTGATCGCAGCCAAATCGTAACCGGCCCGATCCGACCGGCTCGGCAACCATCAACTCCGCTCTGGCCCGACCGATGGTTGACGATGCAACAGAGGGATGGCCGCCGCCACTGGTTCCGGATCACGGGGCACTCGTCATGAGTTCCCGGGCGATCGGAACGGTGACCCCCAATCGGGCGCCGGGTCGGACCGCCACGGGTGACGATGCCGACCAGCTTCCGACCGTGCTCTTCGTCGACGACGAACCGTTGATGACCCGCGGCCTGCGCATCTCGCTGCGGTCGGCACCGTTCGACGTGGTGACCGCCAACTCGGCCAAGGAGGGTATGGAACTGCTCGAGCGACTCGACGTCGTGGTCGTCGTCTCCGACGAGCACATGCCGGGCACCGGTGGCGCCGAGTTCCTGGCCGCAGTTCGGGATCGCTACCCGGGGATCCGGCGGATCCTGCTGACCGGAAAGGCCTCGGTCGAGGGAACGATCGCTGCGGTGAACGAGGCCGGTGTGTTCCGGGTGCTCACCAAGCCCTGTCCGACCATCGAACTCCGAGCCTGCGTGGTTGCCGCCATCGAAGCCGGCGCCGAGCAGTCCCCGAAACCGGACGAAGCCGGTGATCCCGAGCAGCTCGACCTGCACCGCCGGCTCGACGATGCCCTTGCCGGACTCCGCATGGCCTACCAACCGATCTACTCGCCAGGTCACGGCGGCATCTTCGCCTACGAGGCCCTGCTCCGCTCCGCCCACCCCGAGCTGACCAACCCGCCGCAGGTCATCGAAGCGGCGACAGCGCTCGGCCGCCAAGGCGATCTGGACGGCCGGGTCTGTGACCTGGTGGCGGCCGAGATCCGCAACGCCCGGCACGACGCGCTGATCTTCGTCAACCTCCTACCGGAGTCGCTCGACGACGACCGTCTGCTCGGGTCGAGCTCGGCGTTGCTCGAGTATGCCGACCGGGTCGGCCTCGAAGTCACCGAGCGGGTTCCGCTGGAAGCGAACGGTGGGGCGAGCCGGCGACTGGAGGAGCTGCGTGACGCCGGCTTCCGCCTGGTCCTCGACGATCTCGGCGCCGGCTACTCCGGGCTCAACAGCTTCGCAACGGTCAGCCCTGACGTCGTCAAGTTCGACATGGAGCTTGTGCGGGGCATCGAGACCTCCGAGACCCGGACCAAGCTGGTGTCCAGCATGGTTGCGTTGTGCCGGGACCTCGACATCTTGACCGTGGCCGAAGGGGTGGAGACCAGCGCCGAGTTCGAGCACCTGCTCCGCCTCGGCTGCGACCTGTTCCAGGGGTACTTCATCGCCAGACCGGCAGAGCCCTGGGCGCCGCTCAACGATCAGGTCCTCACCCTGTCCAACTGACCACGGCGGCCTCGGCCTGGTCGAGAGCAGCAGGGACGTCTCGGTGGTGGTAGCACCGTTCCGCCGGTTCGATGTTGTCGAGGAACCGCTGATAGACCCAGGCCTCCCGGAGCCTGGCCACCGGTTCAAGCGCCAGCCACGCTGACGTCGGGTCTGCGCCGGGCACGACCTGTCGCCATCGGTCGACCCAGTGCCGGACCGTCGTGTCCGCCATCCGGTGGGTGGCGGCCAGGTCGAGTAGGGGATTGCCGATCGTGCTGTCCCCCCAGTCGAACCAGATCGGCGGATCGGTACCTCGGCGACAGTTGCCGCCGTGCGGATCGCCGTGGACGATCGTGTCCGGGAGGCCGGTTGCGGCCACGGCGGCGAACCGGTCCGGGAGCTGGGCGACAAGCAGACGAAGCCCGTCTCGGTCCGGGGCCAACCGGGCCACCAGCTCGGTCAGGGCCACCGTCAGCGGCTCGGCCCGATGATCCGGCACGCCGGCCGCAAGCAGCCGATCGATCCGGTCGGCGGACGCGGCCTGGGTGTGAACCAGTGTCTCGACCATCGACCGTTGCTCGGCCTCGCCGGCGTCATAGCCGTCCTCGCCGGGGAGCTCGGCCAGCAGGATCCGGTGGTCGGCGGCGGCGATGACCCGGGGGAGTGGGCGGTCATCGAGGAGTCGGAGCACGTTTGCCTCGTGGGCGAAGAACGGCGGCACGCACTTGAGCCAGACCGTCGTCCGGTCACCGTCGACCACCGCCGGGATCGACCAGATGGCAGACAGGTTCCAGGTCCGGTCCTGGCGGGGTGGTCCGACGACCTCGACCACCGATCCGACCCAGTCCAGATCGGCCGCCGGTCCCCCCGGTCGAGCCCACGGCAGTCGCAGCGGGTGGTCGACCAGCTCGCCGGCCCACGGCTGGAGCGGCGGGCACGGTCCGAGCCGGTCGTCGTGTTGGACCAGATAGGTGACCTCGCCCCCCATGTGGCCGGTCTCATCCGGGGTCCCCTCCAGTAGCCGGAGCACGGTGGTGCCGGGGACCGCAGCGGCGATGGACCCGACCTCCTGCCACCACGGTGGGGAGATGGTCAGCGGGCTGGTGACGCCCCGAACCGTTCCGTCCGGGTCGACGACGACCAGCGTGACCCGCCGGGTTCGCTCCATCGAGCAAGCGTGCCACACCGGGGTTGCCGGCGCGGCCGGTCAGTCGTCGTCTTCGATGGAGATCGTCCCGGCCGACCCGAGCCGCAGGCCGTCCGGTTCGCTCAGGACCACGGTCAGCTGCTCGGTCGGCTCGGCGGTGCGGTCGCCCTTGATCGTGAGGTTGAACGTCCGGCTCTGTTGCCCGGCCTGGAAGACGAGGACCGACGAGCGGGGCCGATAGTCATCGGTCTTGGTCGCCGTCCCGTCCTCGGTGGCGTAACCGATCTGGACCGTCCTGGTCGCCGGCCGGTCCAGGGTGATGGTGATCGGGACGATGATCGGCCGGTTGGTCTCGGTCACCGTCATCGACTCGACGGACGCAACCGGTAGGCCCCCGACGGGATCATCGACCGGCTCGCCGACCGGGTCGTCGGCGGGGGGTTCGCCGGCGTCGTCATCCTCGATGGTGACGGTCCCGCCGTCACCGATCCTCAGCCCCTCCGGGTCCCGCAGGGCGATCCGGAGGGTCTCGGTGTCCTCGGCCACCCGGTCGCCCTTGACGATCATGTTGGCCGTCCGAGCCTGCTGTCCGGCCCGGAAGACCACCGTGCCGAGCTTGTGGACGTAATCCGAACCGCGGGTCGCGGTTTGGGCCTCGGTCTGGTAGCGGACCTGGACGGTCTTGGTCGGTGGGCGGTCGAGCTGGAACCGGAGGGCGATCCGCTGGTTGCCGTCGGTCTCGGTCACCGTTGTCGATTCGACCGAGACGATCGGATCGGCCGGGGCCGGACCGGGGTCGGGGTCCGGTGCCGGGGCGACTTCGACCGTGGCACTGGACAGCAGGCTCGGTGCGCCCTTCAGGTCTGAGAGCACACCCCGCCTGGCCCCGGCGAGGATGGCCTCGGTCAGCTCGTCCGGCGTGGCGGTCGGATCGGCCTCGAGGTGAAGGGCGGCGATGGCGGCGACGTGCGGGGTGGCCATCGAGGTGCCAGAAAGCGTCCGGACCGCCGTGTCATCGGTGATGCCGAGCGAGCGGATCGTCTGGCCGGGGGCCAACAGGTCGACGCAGGAGCCCCAGTTGGAGAATGGTGCCCGGGCGTCACGGCTGGTCGACGCGCCGACGGTCAACACGTCTGACGAGCGGGCCGGCGACACGGTGCAGGCGTCGACGTCTGCGTTGCCGGCCGCGGCCACCGCCAGGATTCCGGCCCGTCTGAGCCCGGCCAGGGAGCGGTCCATGACCGTGTTGGCCCGTCCACCGAGGCTCAGGTTGACCACAGACGGGCCGTCGGCGTTGGCCACCACCCAGTCGACGGCGGCGACGATGTCAGACAGCCGGCCGGTGCCGTCGCAGCCGAGCACCCGGAGGGAGAAGACCTTGGCGTCCTTGGCCACACCCCAGGTCGGTGCCACTGCGGTGCCGGCGACGTGGGTGCCGTGCCCGTCGCAGTCGCCGACCCCGTTGCCCGTGAACGACAGCCGCCCGGCCACCCGGCCGGCCAACTCACGGTGCGATGCCCGGAGGCCGGAATCGACCACGTAGATCGTAACCCCCTCGCCGGAGGCGTCGTAGGTGAAGGTCCCGTCGAGCGGCAGGGTCGCCTGATCGAGGCGGTCGAGCCCCCACCACGGATTGGTCTGGCGGCCGGCACCGGTGGCGGCCATGGTGACGTCCTCCTGGACGAGGGCCACGCCGGGTACGGCCCGGACCCGGGCCACGGTGGCGGCGTCCATCTCGGCGGCGAAACCGACGATGGCGGAACCGTAGCGGTGCAGGACCTCGCCGCCGGCCGACGCCACGCCGGTGGCCTGTCGAAGCGCGGCCTGGGCTGCCGCACGGGACGCGGGGGTCGCCTCGGTGCCGGGGACGGCGTCCATGACGACGAGGTAGGACCCGGTGACCCGGTCCGGGGTCTCCACTCGCAGCAGGGGTGCGGGGTCGGCGCCGGCAGGCTCGATGGCACCGGATGCGTCAACCGGGCCGGTGGTCAGCAGTGATGCAATCAGTGCGCCGGCGACCACCGCCGCTGCGATCGCTGCCGACCGCACTCGTCCCGTCGGCCCGCCCTCCACGGGGCGGGACCGGTCCCTCCTGTTGGTCCCCACCTGGGTATCCTCTCCGCCGCCACGCCGAGCAGGTGTCGACATGCCGCCGCATGTCGTTCGTTCCTGCGGTAGAGGCTACCGGCAACCAACCCCCGGTGCCGCCCGAACCGCCGATGGGTCCGTTTGGCGGAACGCGGGCGTGCGGGACACCGTGTGGGTCCCCCCCGCGCCGCTCCTCTTCGTGTTGGTGGGGTTGGTTGCTTGGCGCCTACTGGACTTCGAAGCTCAGGACCCTGGTGGGGCCCTGAAAGTTGTTGCCCTCGCCGTGAATCTGATCCCTCCCGGCGTTGCCGTTGAAGGTGGTGCTCCGCCGGAACCGGCTGGCCCAGACATCGACCACATCGTTCCCGTTGCCCATCTTCACGTTGACGACGTTTCGGAAGTCGTGGCCGAGGATCTGCAGTTCGTCGGTACCGCCCTTCAGGTCGACGGTGACCCGGCCGGCGGCGGCGCCGCCGTCGGTGATCGACACCTTGTCGATCTTGTTGGCGCCGAGGATCTTGGTCTCGCCGTTGAACTGGTTGTTCCTGAACGAGGTACTCATCCGGCCGTTGGAGCCGCTGACCTTGATGTCGGTCCGGCCGCTGAACGCCGTGCCCGAGGCGAAGATCTGCAGCAGATCGTTGCCGCCGTTGATCAGCGTGCCGCCCCGCATCCAGGAGTCGTGGAGGTGGACCACGGCAAGGCCGGCGCTGTCCTTGACCGTCAGCTTGCCGCCGACCATGGTCCGGGTGAGCTGGACCGTGTTCCAGCCGTTGCCCCCGTCGACGGTCACCGAGCCCGGGATGTCGAGGTCGATCAGGAAGACCGTGTCGTCGCCGCCCCTGGTCCTGGCGTCGATGCGCTTGATCGACTCCTCAGGGTAGGAGGACCGTGAGACCAGCGAGCTGCCCCGATAGACGGTGACCAGCAGGTTGTCCGGATCGTTGTCGTCTGGCGAGACGTCGAAGGTCTCCTTGCTGCCGTCACCGGACAGGACGAGGGTCCCGTTCGAGCGGAGATAGGCGGTGGTTGCGGCGTCGACCGACGGGGCGATCCCGCCGATACCGAGCGCCGACAGCGCCAGGGTCACGAGCACGGCGACCCGGAGCCGCCCCGTCCGCTTGATCGTGGTGCGGTTGGTGTTGTCGTTGCTGTTGTTGGTAGCCATGCCCGCATCGTCGACGAAACGAGCCGGGCGTCCTTGGAGCCGGCATGGAGAACTCTTGGAGATGAACTGGTCGGCCCGGCGGCGGCCTCAGAGCCCGTAGCGGGCCGGCTCGGTCCGGATCCATTCGCCGATCATCTCGCCGATCATGATCGAGGTCAGGTTGGTGTTGGCCCGCGGCACGGTCGGCATGATCGAGGCGTCGGCAACCACC
The DNA here is from genome assembly GCA_039029715.1 of Actinomycetota bacterium. GTDB lineage: Bacteria > Actinomycetota > Acidimicrobiia > Acidimicrobiales > SZUA-35 > JAHELU01. The sequence goes on from JBCCFN010000230.1 coordinate 7,556, forward strand.
AGCCCGTCGACGGTGTGACACCGCCCGTACTGGTCGACCACCGCCCCTGGGTCCTCGGCCGGGCCCATCCGGGCCGTCCCGACCGGGTGGTAGCCGGAGCCACTGACCCGTCTGGCCAGCGCAGACAACTGGTCGACGCCGCTGCGCTCGGGGTCGGGGAACACGACCCGATCGATCAGCTGGGCCAGGGCCGGCCGAGTGGTCAGGTCGACGGCGACCTGCAGCGCCGCCACGTTGCGGGTCACGTCGCGATCGTCGACCCCGAACCCGCTGTCGATGATCGGCGCCTCGTTCGGGTCGGCCGACCGCTGGCGGACCCGACCCCGGCCCTCCACCCACTCCAGGCTGGCGGCCAGCCCGAACGCCGACTGCCCGCTGCGGCGGGGCACGGTGGAGATCAGCTCGATGTTGACGTCCAGGTCCCGGTCGCTGCCATCGGTGGTGAACCGGCTGATCGTCTGGACCAGGGGGAGGGCCGGGTCGCACAGCTCGGTGTGGCGGGGGGTCATGGCCACCAGCAGTGCCGGGTGGTCCGACAGGTTGGCACCGACCCCGGGCACCGCCGCCACCGGGTCGACACCGACGGCGGCCAGTTCCGCCGGGTCGCCGATCCCGGAGCGGACCAGCAGGCCCGGGGTGTGGACCGCACCGGCGGCGGCCACGACCAGCCGGGCCCGGATCCGCCGCTCGGTCCCGTCGGCGTCGAGGACGTCTACCCCGACCGCTCGACCACCATCGACCACGACCCGGCGAGCCGTGGTGTCGGAAAGGATCGTGAGGTTGTCCCGGATCCGGGCCGGGGCCAGGTAGCCGACCGCGGTCGAGATCCGGACCCGGCCCAGCTTGTTCATGGCCATCACGCCGACGCCGGTGGCGTCCGGGGCGTTGACATCCTGGCACCACGGGTGGCCGGCCGCTCGGGCCGCGTCCAGGAAAGCCGCCTGGGTCACGGTCAGCTCGTCCGGCTGCCAGCGGCGGATCGTAATGGGGCCGGCGTCGCCGTGGTGGGGCTCGGTGCCGTGGTCGAGGTCCCGCTCCAGCCGGTTGAATGCCGGCAGTACCTCCGACCACGCCCAGGCCGGATTGCCGAGGTCGGCCCAGTGGTCGTAGTCGGCCGGGATGCCACGAAGCGCGATGGTGGTGTTGACCGCGGTCGACCCGCCCGTGACCCGCCCCCGGGGACAGTGCACG
>JBCCFN010000231.1:0-8673 GCA_039029715.1 Actinomycetota bacterium
CCTGGCCGGGATCGAGGTCTCCGCCGAGCCAGGCGAACCGGCGGCCGGGGTGCCGGTGTTCGCAGACTCCGCCGGTAGGGCCACCACCAATACCGGTTCCTGCGCTGTGGTCTCCGGGGGGACGGTGACGGCCAGCGCAGTCAGCGGCTGGTCACCGATCGGCGAAGGGAGCCGGCGGCCGGACAGCTCGTCTCCGGTCCGCTCGTCGTCATCGGCCGGTGCTCCCAGGACGCCGAGATCCAGGGTCGGCGCGACCAGAACGGCGATCATCACCAGGAGTGCTGATGCAGTGGCGATCAGGATCCAGGCCAGGACGGTTTGTGGGTGCGGCCGGGTGCGCGCACGCGCCGACGAGCGGACGTACATGGTGGTTCTTCCTGTACAAAACCCGCCCTCGCCGTTCGGCCATACCGTATCGCCGAAGCCGGCGACGCACACGTGAATCCGGGGTGATTCCGGGCGGGTGCCGGTTCCGATTTGAACCGTCGCGCCGGCGCCGATTCGGTCCGATCCTGGCGGTGTCGCCCCGGTCAGGTGCAGCCGACCGAGGCCCGCCGATCGTCGAGCCGGGTGACGATCGCCTGCTCGACTCAGTGCGCCGGGTCAGCGCAGTCGGGGTCGACGGGTGGTGGTTGTTCGGCCGACGGTTGGGCCGCAACGGCGTCCAGGGTGGGATCAGGTCGAGGGGTCCGGGGCTCTCGCACACCGGCTGCGCCACCGGTCGGGCTCGGTCGGATCACGCAGCGTCGCAGGAATCGTGCATCGACGAGTGGGTGCTTGACATACTCCCGGTTCTCCACCGGGTGTCGACGCTGGACGTGGTCCAGGAGCATCCGGAGGTACTCGACCTTTGGCTCCGGAGCAATCGGCCCAGCCTCGTAGTCGACCGTCACCTCAACGCTGTGGCCCTGTTCGATGAGCCACCGCACCCGGTCCACATCCCAGCTGCTTCGGAGGAGCACACGGTCCATCGGGACCGAGGCTAGTTCAGGCAGGGTGCTGGCGCTCCCGGGACGGTGGAGAAGGTTGGGTGGGCGGATTCGACGTTGCTGGGCGGTGCTGGTTGAACAACGGCCTTGTGCAGATCGCACAAGACCCGTCCTCTGGTTCATCGATTCCGCCGAAGACGGGGCGCACGACCAGATCTAGCATGAGCCCGGTGGTGATCGACGGACAGGGACCAGCGTGGACGAACTGACCGCGGACGACATCGAGGACCTGTGCCTGGGCGCCACCCTGCTCGGCACCGGCGGAGGTGGCGATCCCTATATCGCCAAGCTGGTGGCCCACCAGGCCCTGGAGGAGTACGGGCCGGTGCCCGTGGTGAACGCAGCGGACCTCCCACCGGATGCGCTGGTGCTGACCACGGCGATCATCGGTGCGCCAACCGTCATCCTGGAGAAGATCCCGGCCGGAACCGAGTTCCGGGCCGCGGTGGAATCGTTGGCCGCGTATCTGGGCCAGGAGCCGGCCGCCATCATGCCGATCGAGGTCGGCGGTCTGAACACGCTGCTCCCCATCGCCACGGCAGCCGAGATGGGGTTGCCCATCGTCAACGCCGACTCGATGCGGCGAGCCTTCCCCCAGATCGAGATGACGGTCTTCACCCTGGCCGGCCTCCCCGCCGGGCCGATGGCGGTGGCCGACGAGAAGGGCAACCAGTGCGTGTTCCGGACCACGAACAACCAGATGGCGGAGACCCTGGCCCGCACGGCGGTCATCCAGCTGGGGTTGGCCAACTCGATCAGCTGTTACCCCATGACCGCCGGCCAGGTGACCGCCCATGCCATCCAGGACTCGCTCGCCTACTGCGTCGACGTCGGCCGTGACCTCCAGGCGGTCAAGGACGGCGCAGACGGAGCCTGGGAGCGGTTCCTCGCGCGGTCCGGGTCGGTCGAGTTCTTCACCGGAAAGGTCGTCGATCTCGACCGCCGCACCACCGACGGCTTCGCCCGCTCGACCCTGATCCTGGAAGACCTCGATGGCTCCGACCAGACGATGCGGATCGAGGTCCAGAACGAGAACCTCATCGCCTTCCTCGACGACGAGCCGGTCATCACCACCCCAAACCTCATCTGCCTCCTCGACCACGAGACACGGGATCCGGTGACGACCGAGTACATCGCCTACGGCAACCGGGTCGTGGTCATCGGGATGCCCTGTGCGCCGGAGTGGCACCAGGACGGCATGCTCGACCTGGTCGGACCGAAGGCGTTCGGATACGACGTCGACTTCGTGGAGCTGCCGGCATGAGCACAACCGAGGACCAGCCTGGCGAACACCGAATCGGGATCGACGTCGGCGGCACAAACACCGACGCCGTCGTCATAGACGGGGGCGGCCGGGTGCTGACCGCCGTGAAGGTGGCGACCACGCCGGACCCGATCGACGGTATCCAGGGCGCACTGGCCGAGGTGCTCGATGGTATCGACCGCACGCTGGTGACCAAGGCGATGCTCGGGACCACCCACCCGGCCAACGCCGTCATCCAACGGCGGGACCTGGAGAAGGTGGCGGTCCTGCGGCTCGCCGCACCGTCATCGCTCGGGGTGCGCCCGGGCGCCGCCTGGCCGATCGACATCCGGGACCTCGTGATCGGGACCGCCGCCATCATCGAGGGCGGTCACGAGTACGACGGGCGGGAGATCGCCCCGCTGGACGTCGATGCGATCCGGCGGTTGGCCGCCGACGCCACTGCGGCCGGCTGCCGCTCCATCGCCGTGTCGGCCGCCTTCAGTCCGGCATCGAACCAGCACGAGCTGCGGGCGCAGGAGATCCTCGTGGAAGAGCTGGGGGCCGACTTCCCGGTGTCGCTCAGCCATCAGGTCGGATCGCTCGGGCTGTTGGAGCGAGAGAACGCCACCATCCTCAACGCTGCGCTGCTGCAGGTGGCGTCCAGTGTCGTCCACGGCTTCGAGGCGGCGCTCGACAGCCACGGCCTCGACATCGAGAGTTACCTGACCCAGAACGACGGCACGTTGATGACCGCAGCCGAGGCTCGCCGGTTCCCGGTGCTGACGCTCGGCTCGGGACCGACGAATTCGATGCGGGGCGCCTGCGCGCTGGCCGGACTCGACGATGCGGTCGTGGTCGACGTCGGTGGCACCTCGTGTGACGCCGGGATCCTGGTCGACGGCTTCCCCAGGGAGTCGACGGCAGCGGTGGAGGTCGGCGGAGTCCGGACCAACTTCCGCATGCCGGACCTGATCTCGATCGGCCTCGGTGGTGGCACGATCGTGCGAGACGGCCGAGCCGGGACCGGCGATGACCTCTCCATCGGCCCGGAGTCCGTCGGCTATGCCGTGGCCACCGAGGCTCGCTGCGTCGGTGGCACCACGCTGACGCTGTCCGATATCTCCCTGGCCGCGGGGCGCCTCGATGGGTTCGGTGATCCGACTCTGGTCGATGCACTGGACCGGGCACTGGTCGACGATGCGCTCGCCTGGGTCGACGAGCAGATCACCATCGTCAGCGAGCGGATGAAGTCGAGTCGACAGCCCGTGCCCCTGCTGGCCGTCGGCGGTGGCGCCCACCTGGTCCCGGATCGGATCCAGGGCATCTCCGAGGTGCAACGACCCGAGCACCACTCGGTGGCCAACGCCTATGGCGCCTGCATCGCCGAGGCGTCAGGAACCGTCGATCGGGTCTACAGCTACGACGAGACCGGTCGGGAGTCCAGCCTCGATGACGCCAGGGAGCGCGCCACAGACGCCGCGGTCCGGGCCGGGGCCGACCCCGATCGGGTGCGCATCACCACCCTGACCGAGGTGCCCATGACCTATGTGCCCGGGGGCGGATGCCGAGTCATGGTCAAGGCCGCCGGGCCCCTGGCCTGAACCGATCGGGTCACGCCGTGTCCACCTCGTTGCCGGTCGCCGATGCCCACAACGACCTCCTGCTTGCGTGCCAGCATCGGCGGGAGCGGGGTGTCTCCGACCCCTTCGGCGACGACTGGTTGCCGGGGCTACGGGCTGGCAACGTGGTGTTCCAGGTCCTGCCGATCTTCACCGAGGACCAGTTCGTCGGGGAGGGTGCGCTCCGCCGGACCTTGGAGATCCTGGCCCTGGCCAGGGAGATCGGCGAGCTCCACGCCGGTGACGTGGCCATCGTCGAGCGGGCCGATGACATCGACGCCGTCATCGAGAGCGGCCGGATCGCCCTCCTGCTTGCCCTGGAGGGAGCGGAGCCGATCGGTCCGTCGGTGTCGATGTTCGACACGATGTGGCGGCTCGGGGTGCGGATGGCATCACTGACCTGGAACCGCCGGACGCTCATGGCCGACGGCATCGCCGAGACCGAGACCTTCGGGAGGCTGACGACGCTCGGCGTGGAGGCCATCCAGGAGATGGAGCGCCTGGGCATGATCGTGGACATCAGCCACCTGTCGGCGCCCGGGGTCGAGCACCTCGGCCAGCTGGCGACCCGGCCCTACGTCGCCACCCACTCGTCGTGCCGGGCGCTGTGTGATCATCCCCGCAACCTGACCGATGACCAGATCGCCCAGGTCGCCGGCGACGGCGGCTTCGTGGCCATCAACGCCTTCGGACCCTTCATCGCCGATGGCACCGACGGTGAGGCAACCATCGAGGGGATCGGGGCCCACGTGGAGCACGCCATGGGGGTTGCCGGAGACCACCGGGTCGGGCTCGGGGCCGACTTCATCGACGACCTGGTCCAGCAGGTGGATCCGATCCTCGGCCGCCAACTCCTGGTCCGCCCCGAAGACCTGCGCCTCATCGACAACTTTCGGCGCCCGGCCGACTACCCGACGCTGACCGAGCACCTGGTCGAGCGTCTCGGTGTGGCGGCCGCCCGTCGGGCCGCCAGCGACAACCTCCTCGACTTCTTCCGGGCCAACCTTCCCTGACCGGCGGTTGGTGGCAACCCGCTACGTGAATGTAGCCCTCATCGACTGACTGGCATTTGATGACCGTCTGTTTGGCAGACCCTCAGTCGAGGCCGTTGAGCCAGGGTCGGATGATCGATGCGATGGCCCCAGGCCGTTCGAGCCATGGCGCGTGGCCGGCCGCATCGACCACGCTGACAGTGGCGTCGGGGATGGCTTGTGCCAAGTCGTCGATGGCCGAGGCCGGACGAGGATCTTCGGCCCCGTGCACGAGCAGTGTCGGAACCGTGATCTGGGTGCAGGCACTCAGGAGTTCGGGTTCGTTCCAGGCTGTGGTTTCGGCGTTGATGGCCGCATTGCACTCTCGGTTGAGTGGCCACGGCGCCTCGGCATCGATTGCGGCAAGCTCCATGGCCCGCGCTCTGTTGGCGAAGTCGGGCGCCCAGCGCAACGCTCGCCACTCGATCTCTTCGGCCGAGGTTCTGGTCTCGATGGCTCCCAGCGTTTCGCATCGAGCCAGCTGTTCCGGCGTGAGTCGAGCGCCCGGGGCTGCTTTGTAGGCTGCGTGCCAACGTCGGCCGGTACCGGTCCCTGAGAGGTACAGGAGTCCGGCCGAAGTGGCAGGATTGGCGAGAACTGCTTGGAGGGCGAGCGAGGCACCCCAGGAGTGGCCGCCGACTATCCACCGAGAGATTCCGAGTGCATGGCGGATCGCGTCCAGGTCCTGGACGAACCGATCGACGGTGAACGGGCCCTGCTTGCCACCGGAGCGGCCACATCCTCGTTGATCCCACCGGACCACGGGCCGATCGTGGTCGAGCAGTGTTGCCAGGGGCCCGAGGTTGTCCCACATACCGGGCCCGCCGTGACAGAGGACCAGCGGGAGACCGGTCTCCGTACCCGTCTGCTCGACCCACAGCGCAACACCGTCGCCAACGTCAACCATTCGCACAGCACCAAGCATGGCATGACCGACATTCGGTCGAGCCGGAGCCCGGCCAACATCGAGCGCGAAGCAACGAGGTCTCGATAGTCCGCCGGGAGGGGTACTGCGGATTCGGCGTATCTCGCTGGCCTCCAGGGCCACGACGACATTGGGCTGTATCGGCGGTCGTTGCCGGGTGCTCTCGTCGTGCCGTTGTGGGTGGCGCTCCGCTAACGAGCGGAGCTACCGGGCGGTTCCAGAAGCTCGGCAGCCGCGGGCCGAAGAAGCACCGTCGAGGCGACGGGTCCGCGCTGTATGGCTCCGGTTGGGCGACGAGCCGATTTCGACGGCCTAGCAGGCGCCCGAATACGGTCAAGGTCCAGCGGATCCTGGTCGGGATGGGGAGATTTGAACTCCCGACCCCCTGCTCCCAAAGCAGGTGCGCTAGCCAAACTGCGCCACATCCCGGTCTATTGCCTAGACAAGCCTAGCCGCCGCCCGTCCACCCCGGCGGCCCGTTTCGGAGGCCGTCGCGGGGTGGGTGGCGATCGGTACACTCGACCTGGTGAAATCCACTGTTGAAACGCTCGAGGGCAACAAGGTCAAGGTTGTCGTTGAACTCGAGGAGGCAGAGTTCGAGAAGGACCTGGACGCCGCGTTCGCCCGGCTGGCCAAGGAGGTCCGGCTGCCCGGCTTCCGGCCAGGGAAGGCGCCACGCAAGGTCCTCGAGGCCCGCATCGGCCAGGAGTACGCACGGGGGGAGGCCTTCCGTGAGGCCCTTCCCGGTTACTACTCCGCCGCCGTGATCGAGCACGAGGTCGACGTCATCGCCCCGCCGGAGATCGACATCACCGCCGGCGAGGACGAGGGCCCGGTCACCTTCGAAGGCGTGGTCGAGGTCCGGCCGGCTGTCGACGTCGACGGGTACGACGGGCTCGAGGTCGAGCTCCCGGCCATCGAGGTCACAGACGAGGACATCGACGAGGCGGTCGACCGGATGCGGGGCCAGTTCGCCGATCTCGAGTCGGTCGGACGGCCGGCCGAGGACGGGGACACCGTCGTGATCGACATCGCCGCAACCCATGGTGATGAGCCGATCCCGGGGATGACCACCGACGACTACAACTACAAGGTCGGCAGCGGGGCCACCGGGATCGAGGAGATCGACCAGAACCTGCTCGGGGCCTCCGCCGGCGACGAGCTGTCGTTCGAGGCCGAGCACCCGGACGAGGAGGAGGACGAGCCGATCTCGTTCTCGATCACCGTCACCGACGTCCAGGAGAGCGTCCTCCCGGAGCCGACCGATGAGTGGATCAAGGACAACTCGGAGTTCGACACCCTGGAGGGACTCCGTGACGACTACCGGACCAAGATGTCCCGGTCTCGGGTCGCCCAGGCCCAGATGACCCGCCGCAACAAGGTGGCGGAGCTGGTGGCCGAGCTGGTCGACGATGAGCTGGTCCCGGATGCCATGATCGACGGCGAGGTCGAGAACCGGGTCCAGGACATGGCCATGCGGCTGCAGGCCCAGGGCCTCAGCTTCGAGCAGTACCTGCAGTTCAGCGGCCAGGATCGGGAGTCGATGCTCGGCGAGCTGCGGGAGCAGGGCGGCGTGGCGGCGAAGCTCGATCTGGCGCTGCGGTCTATTGCGGCCAAGGAGTCGATCGAGGCGTCCGAAGAAGAACTGGACTCCGAGTTGGAGGAGGTCGCCGAGCGTTTCGAGCGTTCGGTGGCCGAGGTTCGAGACGAGCTGACCGAGGCCGGCCAGCTCATGGCGGTGCGCTCGGATCTGTTGAAGACCAAGACCATGGATTGGCTGATCGAGCGGGCCAAACTCGTCGACGAGGATGGCCAACCTGTGAGTGCCGATGCGCTAGAACTACCAGACGACGAAGCGGACGAAGAGTCCCAAGAGGATCAGACGTGACCCATCACCACCTGCCGGTCAACAGCTACACCATCCCAACGATCTACGAGGACACCCCCCGGGGTGTCGTCGGACGTGACCTGTTCTCCAGCCTGCTGAAGGACAACATCTTGTTCCTCGGCACGCCGATCAATGACGACGTGGCCAACCTGGTCTGCGCCAAGCTGCTCCACCTGGAGTCCGAGAACCCGGACCGGGACATCAGCCTGTACATCAACAGCCCCGGCGGCGACGTGAACGCCATGTTCGCCATCTACGACACGATGTCCTACATCAAGCCGGACGTGGCAACTATCTGCTTCGGCCAGGCTGCATCGGCCGCCGCCATCCTGCTGGCCGCCGGTGCCAACGGGAAGCGCCTCGCCCTCCCGAACGCCCGGATCCTGCTCCACCAGCCCTACACCGGGGCCCAGGGCCAGGTGTCGGATCTGGAGATCGCAGCCAACGAGATCGAGCGGCTCAAGACCTCGCTTGAGGAGGTCCTGGCCCGGCACTCCGGCCAGCCGATCGAGAAGATCGCGGCGGACACCGATCGTGATTTCGTGATGACTGCGCACGAGGCCAAGGAATACGGCATTATTGATGAGGTGATCGCCGAGCGGGACGCCGTCGATACCAGCGGCCCGATCCGGGCCGTGGAGTCGTAGCGGAACCCAGGGGAGTTCGACGTGGCAAAGTTCGGAGAAGGCAGCGAGCTTCTCAAGTGCTCGTTCTGCGGCAAGTCGCAGAAGCAGGTCAAGAAGCTCATTGCCGGCCCCGGCGTCTACATCTGCGACGAGTGCATCGACCTCTGTAACGAGATCATCGAGGAGGAGCTGGCCGAGGGCGCCGAGCTCTCCTTCGACGAGCTGCTCAAGCCAAAGGAGATCCGGGAGTTCCTGGACACCTACATCGTCGGCCAGGACGCGGCCAAGAAGATCCTGTCCGTGGCGGTCTACAACCACTACAAGCGGATCCAGTACGGGGCCAACGCCG
>JBCCFN010000232.1:0-8652 GCA_039029715.1 Actinomycetota bacterium
AGACGAACTCGCCGCAGGCAACCCCGGCGCCACCGGTCGCCCCGACCATGCCCGCCCCGAATCCGGCGGCCGCCGGTCCGGGCTCGGGATTCGGCGGCGCCGGCGTCCCGTCGGTCACCCTGGACGGCTGGGGTGCGCCGGAGGAGCCGATCCCGGCGATCGACCTGTCGGCGGTCGAACCGGAGATCGACCTGATCGATCCCGGCGCCGACACCCCGCCCCCGATCGAGACCCCGAGCTATGCCGCCACCCAGTCGCTGCGGCGGGCAGACGGCGCCCGGGTCCTGGTCCATGCCATCCACACCCCGATCCCGTCGCTGACCCCGACCGCCCCCTACGTGGTGGTGCAGTACCGGGACCTGGGGCGGGCCTCGGCCGAAACCCTGCTCGCCGACCAGGCGGCCGTGATCGGGTCGCTCAGCCGGGGACACGAGCTCGGTCGCCTGTGCCACCAGGTGTCGGCCCAGATCGAGCAGGAACTGCCGGCCGGCTCCCAGTGCTGGCTGGCCATCGCAGACGCCGACGGGGTCCTGGAGCCGATCATCGCCGGCGAGCTGCCGTTCGACGTGGTTGCCGAGATCCTGCGGGTCGTGGCCGAGGCCGGCACGGACAACATGAAGCGGGTGGTGTCGGCCGAGGTACTGCCCGGCCAGTTCGTCCCCATCCTCCACAGCCGCTCGATCAAGTCGCTGTGGTACGTCCCACTGATCGGCAGCGGCGGGCAGCGGCGGGGGGCGATGATGATCGCCACCGGGGACGGTCGCCCCGACCAGGCCATCACCCGCACCCTCGACCACCTGTCGGTGGTGATGACCACGGCGATCGAGCATGCAACCACCGAGGCGGACATCGCCCACCAGCGGCTCCACGATCCGCTGACCCATCTGCCGAATCGGGCCCTGATCATGGATCGGTTGGACCAGGCCCTCGGCCGGCTGCCCCGCGACGGCATCGCCCTGTCGGTCCTGCTGGTCGACATCGACCGGTTCCGGTCGGTCAACGACACCCGCGGCGCCGAGGTCGGTGACCAGGTCCTGTTGGAGGTGGCGGCCAGGCTGTTGGCCGCGGTCCGACTCGGGGACACGGTCGGTCGGGTCTCCAGCGACCAGTACCTGGTGATGTGCGTGGCCCAGAGCGGCGAGCTGGATGCCGCCGCGGTCGGTCGGCGGATCCTCCGGTCCCTGGCCGAGCCGATCCGGGTCGGGGCCGGCGACCCGCTCCACATCACGGCCTCGGTCGGTGTGGTGGTGGTCGACGAGCCCGGGCCGTCCCCGGCGGCCGTGATCAGCAACGCCGAGTCGGCCCTGGCCCGCGCCACCGCATCCGGACGGGGCCAGCTGGCCATGTTCGAGGCCGACCTGCGACGCCACGTCGTCGACCGGCACGAGACCGAACAGGCCCTCCACCAGGCGATCACCCAGGACGAGCTGGTCATCCACTACCAACCGCTGGTCGAGATCCGGACCGGCTACATGGTCGGGGCCGAGGCCCTGGTCCGGTGGGACCGTCCAGGCTTCGGGTTGCTGCACCCGCCGTCGTTCATCGAGATCGCCGAGGAGTCCGACCTGATCCTGCCGATGGGCAACTGGATCATCGACCGGGTCTGCGCCGACCTGGCCCGGTGGCCGAAGTCCAACGGCCGGTCGCCGATGGTGACCATCAACCTGGCGGCGGCCCAGCTGGCGGTCGACACCCTGGTCCCGACCGTGGTCAGCGCGCTGCAGCGGAACGGCCTGCACCCGAATCGGGTCGGGTTCGAGATCACCGAGTCGATGGAGATCCGGGACCTCAAGGCCGCCGGCGTCAACCTCAACCGGCTGTCGGAGCTCGGGTGCCGGATCGCCATCGACGACTTCGGGATCGGCCACGCCACCCTCGACTACATCCGCCAGTTCTCGATGGCCGACGCCCTCAAGATCGACCGGTCGTTCGTTGCCGGGCTGTCCGACTCGAAGGAGGACACGGCGATCGTGAACGCCTCGATCGCCCTGGCCCAGTCGCTCGGCCTCCAGGTGATCGCCGAGGGGGTCGAGAACCCGGAGCAACTGGCGGCCCTCGAGGAACTGGGGTGCCGCTACGCCCAGGGGTTCGGCCTGTCGAGGCCGATCCCGCTCGACGACGTGCTCGAGCTGTGGGAGCAGGCCAAGCTGTTCGACCCCGGACAATCCTGAGGTCGACCGGCGTCTCGCCCGTGACCAGGGTCACCGTCGATCCGGTCACAGGCGGCGTCGCTGTCTCGTCAAGAGGATGACCGGGCGCCGATCGGGCGCCCTGGGCAGAATCGGAGCGAGACGATGACGACGAATGGGAACCAAACGAGGAACGACGGCGGACGGGTCGCCGTGATCGGTGCCGGCGTGGCCGGTCTGGCCGCGGCCATCGAGGCCGCCGGCGCCGGGGCGGCGGTGACGGTGTTCGACGCTCGCCGGACCCCGGGTGGCCGGGCCCGGACCGTCGAGCGGGACGGGGTGCTGCTCAACGAAGGGGCCCATGCGCTCTACCACGACGGCGCAGCCATGGCGTTGCTGACCGAGCTCGGGCGGACGCCGACCGGCGGGAACCCCGGGTCGACCGGGGTCGGGGTGGATGGCCCGGTGGTCGGTGCGCTCCCGGCCGGGCCGTGGAGCCTGATTCGGACCCCGCTGCTCCGGGGCGATCGGCTGGCCCTGGCAAAACTGATGGTCCGGCTGCCGAGGCTCGATCCGGCCGACGTCGCCGACCGGACGATCGGGGCGCTCGTCACCGAGCTGCTCGGCGACGGCCCTGGCGCCAGGCTCGGACACGCCCTGTTCCGGCTCACCACCTACGGCCACGACCCCGACCATGCGTCCGCCGATGTCGGGATCGCCCAGCTGCAGGCTGCGCTCGACGGCGGTGTCCGCTACCTGGACGGGGGCTGGCAGTCGATCGTGGATGCCCTGCTGGTCGAGGCGGCCCAGCGGGGTGTCGCCGTCCGGACCGGGGCCAAGGTCTCGGCCATCCGACCCCGGACCGACGGCGCGGTCGACGTGGTCACAGCGGATGGGGCCGGTGAGGGCGGCCGCTTCGAGGCGGTGGTGGTTGCAGCCGGTGGGCCGGGGACGACGGTCCGACTGCTCGGAGATGCCGCCGGCGGGCTTGCCGCCCGGGCGGCCGAGGCCCGGCCGGCCACGGTCGCCTGCCTCGACGTTGTGTTGCGGACCGGCTGGGGTCCGCATCCGACCTTCGCTCTTGGGATCGACCGGCCGACCTACCTGTCGGTTCACGCCCCGGTGGCCCGCCTGGCCCCGGACGGGTGGTCGCTGGCCCACGTGATGCGGTACCACCACCCGGACGAGACGCCAGACGGCGACCGGGATCGGGCCGAGTGCGAGGATCTCCTCAACCGGCTGCGGCCCGGTTGGCAAGGCGATGCCGAGCAGGTCGGCTTCCGACCTCGGCTGGTTGCCGCCACCGACCAGGCCGTCGCCGTCCGAGGTGGGTTGGCCGGTCGGCCCGGTATCGGCGTGCCGGGCCACGATGGTCTGTTCGTGGCCGGGGATTGGGTCGGCCCGACCGGGGTCCTGGTCGACGGCTCGGTCGCCAGCGGTCAAGCGGCCGGCCAGGCATCGGCCAGGGCGGCCGGGGCCCGGGCCCGGGCCAGGGCCGGGGCCGGGGCCGAGCGATCCGCTTCGCCGGCCGCCCGGTCGGGTGACGGCGTCCGGGCCCGATGAGCGAGCCGCCCCGCCCGCCGGATGCCACCGAGGTGTTCGAGGCCAACCGGCACCACCTGTTCGGGGTGGCGTATCGGATGCTCGGCTCGGTCGCCGAGGCCGAGGACGCAGTCCAGGAGGCCTGGCTCCGGTGGTCGGCCGCCGAGTGGGAGGGCGTTCGGAATCCCCGAGGATGGCTGACCACCGTGGTCGGCCGGCTCGCCCTCGACCGGCTGCGGTCGGCCCAGCACCGCCGGGAGACCTACGTCGGGCCGTGGCTGCCGGAGCCGCTGGTCCGGCTCGACGACGATCCGGCCGACCATGCCGAGTTGGCGGACACCCTGTCCCTGGCATTTCTGACCATGCTGGAACGGCTGGACCCGGTCGAGCGGGCGGCGTTCCTGCTGCGGGAGGTGTTCGGCCACGGCTACGACGAGGTCGCCCGGACCGTCGACCGGTCGGAGACCGCGTGCCGTCAGATCGTCCATCGGGCCAAGGAGCGGCTCGACCCGGATCGCCCGGTCCGCTTCGATCCGGGGCCGGACGAGGAACGGCGGCTGGTCGACTCGTTCCTGGCCGCCGCCCTCGGCGGCGACGTCGACGGGCTGCACGGATTGCTCGCCGAGGACGTGGTGGCCTGGAGCGATGGCGGACCGAACCGGCGTGCGGCCCGCAACCCGATCATCGGTCGGGACCGGGTCGGCATCTTCATCACCGGCATCGCCGGCCGGCGGGCCGATGACCTGGCCATCGCCCACGTCCGGGTCAACGGCGGGCCAGGCATCGCAGTGACCGAGGGCGGGGCGCCGCTGATGGTCATGTCGTTCCAGCTGTCCCCGACCGGGATCCAGTCGATCCACGCCGTGTTGGCCCCGGAGAAGCTCGCCGGCATCACCGAGTGGCCGACCTGAAGCCAATTGTCGGGTCGGACGGCCTGCTGCCTAGTACGGACGGCCCACGTTGGATATTGTGGGGTCTGCCCCTTGTGGGGGTTGGTGCGGGCTTCCAGACTTAAGGCAGTGGCATTCGACTGTCTGCCACTGCAACCGAGCGGTAGACATTCATCGCGGTGGCGACCGAGTTGCTGTGTACGAGGAGATCCGGTGGGACTTACGCCAGAAGAGATTGAACTCCAGGACTTCGTCCGGTCTCGTCGGGGGTTCGACCCCGACCAGGTCCGGGGGTACCTGCAACAGGTCGGCCGGCGGGTACGCCAGCTCGAGATCGACCTCGGGGAGGCCCTCCATCGGGCCGAGACCGCCGAGGCCGAGGCGGCGAAGACGCCGGGCGAGATCGAGGCAGACCAGTTCGGCGCCCTCGGCGGCCGGGTGGCGGAGATGCTCCGCCTGGCCCAGGAGTCGGGGGCCGAGATCCGATCGACCGCCGAAGCGGAGGCAGACGCCACGCTCGACGCGGCCAGGACCGCCTCGGAGCAGATGACGACCCAGGCCGAGGCGTTCATGCTGTCGGCCAAGGAGGAGTCGGAGACCACCCGCTCCAACGCCAGGGCCGAGGCCGACACGTTGCTGATGGAGTCCCGGCTCGAGGCCGAGACCAAGCTCACAAACGCCGAGAACGACGCAGAGCTGCTGGTGACGACGGCGACCAAGGAGGCGGACGCCCTCCGGACCGCCTCCCGGAACGAGGCCGAAGCGGTGTTGACCGCTGCCGAGTCCGAGGCCAACGAGCTGCGGCTCAAGGCCAACAACATCCTCTCAGACTCCAAGTCCCGGGCAGACGAGCTGTGGAATTCGGCCGAGGCCGAGGCGTTCAAGCTCCGGGAGGACGGCCGGCAGGAGGCGGAGCACATCCGCCAGAACGCCGTGACCCAGGCCAACGAGTACAAGGAGATGGTTGAGCAGGAGGCCCATGACCACCGTCAGGGGGTGGAGGCCGAGGTCGCCCGCCTCCTCGACACCACCCGCAACGACTGCGAGCAGCAGCGAGCGGACGCCGAGGCCGAGGCTGCGGCCCTCCGGTCCCAGGCGGAGCAGATCCTGACCGACCACCAGGCCCAGTCCGAGCAGTTGCTGGCCGGGGCCAACGTGGAGGCCGAGCGGATCCAGACCGATGCGGTCGCCGAGGGGGAGCGGATCCGGGCCGCCGGGTCCGAGGACAGCGACCGGATGATCGCAGACGCCAAGGACGTGATCGCCGCCCTCCAGTCCGAGGCAGACGGCTACGTCACCATGAAGCACACCGAGGGCGATGACTACCTCCAGACCAAGCACACCGAGGCCGACGCCTACGTCACCCTGAAGCACAAGGAGGCCGACGACTACGTCGCCGCCCGCCAGGGCGAGGTGTACAAGAACGCCGAGGAAGCGGAGCGGGAGCGGGACAAGGCGCTGGCCCAGATCGGCGAGGCTCGGGCCCAGGTCGCAGACCTGCTGCAGCAGGCCCAGGCCCAGAGCGAGTTCATCCGGCTGGAGGCCGAGGAGAAGATCCGGGAGAAGGTCCGGGCCCACATCGATCAGGCCGAGCGTCGCATCGCCCGGCTGCGAATCACCGAGCAGGCCTCGCGGGAGCGGATCATCGCCGCCCAGAGCGAGCTCAACTCGGCCATCAGCCGTCTCGACTCCGAGCCGGTCCAGGAGCTGGGCGAGGGCACCCCGGACCAGGTCATCGCCGAGGCTCGCCAGCGGGTGCTGTCGACCGGTACTCCCGAGATCGACGAGTACGCAGACGATGCCGAGGCCGAGGCGGACATCATCGACCTGGACGCCGAGGCCCAGCAGCCGGTCGGTTCCATGGCCGGCGGGGTCGGGGCCAACGGTCCCGGTGCTGAGGAGTCGGCGCCGGTCACCGACGTAGATCGGGTCCTGTCCGAGCCGGCGATCGAGCCCCAGAACGAGGATGCACTGTCCCGCCTGGTCCGGGAGGCCATGCAGCGGGCGGTGGAGAGCGCTCGGGGGACCGAGGGCCAGCAGTAGCGGCCACAGCATCCGGAGACGAGGACGGGGCCCGCTCCACGGAGCGGGCCCCGTCGCGTCGCGGTGGGATTTGTGGCCGCCCGGCCCGAGACTGGAGAATCGGAACAGCACGACCCAAGCCCCACGGAGGAGCGACCATGACCGCAGCCCCGGACCCCGCCCGCACCGCCTACATCGTCGCCGGCGCCCGAACCCCGATCGGCAAGCTGTCCGGCGGCCTGGCCCCGTTCTCTGCCGCCGAACTGGGCGGGAAGGCCATCACCGCCGCCCTGGAGCGGGCCGGGGTCGGGCCGGACCAGGTCGACTTCGTGTTCATGGGCCACGTCCTGCAGGCCGGGGCGGGCCAGATCACGGCCCGTCAAGCTGCGGCGGCGGCCGGGATCCCCATGTCGACCCCGTCGACCACGGTCAACAAGGTCTGCCTGTCCGGCCTGAACACCATCCAGCTGGCAACCATGATGATCCAGACCGGTCAGGCCGAGATCGTGGTCGCCGGCGGCATGGAGTCGATGACCAACGCCCCGTACCTGCTGCCCGGGGCCCGGGCCGGCTACCGGGCCGGTGACAAGACGGTGGTCGACTCGATGATGTACGACGGCCTGTTCTGCGCCTTCGATGCCTGCTCGATGGGGGAGGGGACCGAGAACTACACCGCGGAGCGGACGACGATCGACCGAGCGGCGATGGACCGCTTCGCTGCCCTCTCCCACGAGCGGTCGGCGGCCGCCCACAAGGAGGGCCGCCTCGACGCCGAGCTGATCCCGGTCGAGGTCCCGCAACGCCGCGGTGATCCGGTCATGGTCGAGGCTGACGAGGGCGTCCGGCCCGGGACCACCGCCGAGACCTTGGCCAGCCTGCGGCCCGCCTTCACCGAGTCCGGGTCGGTCACCGCCGGTAACGCATCCCAGATCTCAGACGGCGCGTCCGCGGTGGTGATGATGAGCCGGGCCAAGGCCGAGGAGCTCGGGGTCGAGTCGCTGGGCGAGGTCGTGTCCTACGGGGAGGTGGCCGGGGATCCGTCGCTGCTGACCAAGCCGTCCGAGGCGGCCCGGGTTGCGCTGGCCAAGGCACCGGGCGGGCTGTCGGTGGCGGACATCGACCTGTTCGAGATCAACGAGGCCTTCGCTGCGGTCGTCCTGGCCAGCATGGACGACCTTGGCATCGACGACGAGATCGTCAACGTCAACGGCGGGGGCCTTGCCATGGGCCACCCGATCGGGGCCTCGGGCAATCGCCTGGCCCTCACCCTGCTCCACGAACTCCGCCGTCGAGGCCAGTCCTACGGGGTGGCCTGCCTGTGCGGTGGCGGCGGACAGGGCGATGCACTGGTCGTCAAGGCTTACTGACTGTCTGTCACTGTTTCGACAAGCTGTTACAACATGGTTCGGCCCGAGGCAAGAAAAAATCCCAAAGAAAGAAGGGAAACCACTTGTCACGGCCGACCGGTCGCTGTAACATAATGACAACATCGTTACGACGTCCCAGTGGCTGGTTTACCCATACCGCCCGCGCCACAGTCACTGGGGCGTCGTAGCGACGACACGTCCGGGTCGGTGACTCCTCTCCCCGCCGACCCGGTCGTCGCGTAAGGCAGACGATCTGCCACCAAGAGTGAGGATGTGACCGCCACGGGGCGGTCGTTCTGGTTTTGGGCCCGAGTGCCAGTCACCCAGCCCCCGTCTCGGTCCGGTGGAGCTCAGGAACCGACCTGGTTGCGGCCCTCCAGGGCCCGACCGAGCGTCAGCTCGTCCGCATACTCCAGGTCGCCCCCGACCGGGAGCCCGGACGCCAGCCTGCTGACCGTGACCTCGAACGGGGCCAGCACCTTCGAGGCGATGAAGGCGGCCGTGGTCTCACCCTCCAGGTTGGGGTTGGTGCACAGGATGACCTCGCTGATGTCTTCACCGGCCACCCGGAGCGCCAACTCCCGGATCTTCAACTGGTCCGGTCCGATGCCCTCCAGCGGATTGATGGAGCCGAGCAGCACGTGGTAGAGCCCTCGATAGGCACTACAATCAATTTGTTGAGCGAAACGCGCACCGTTTATG
>JBCCFN010000233.1:0-8642 GCA_039029715.1 Actinomycetota bacterium
ATGAGCCATCTCCAGGGGACCGACTACGTCGGCTCCATGGTGGTCGTGGAGGACGGCTTGGCCCGCAAGTCGGAGTACCGACGGTTCAAGGTCAAGACGGTGGATCAGAGCGACGACTACGCCGCCATGGAGGAGGTCCTGACCCGCCGGCTCACCAACTACCTGGAAGACCGGGAGCGGCCGGTTGCCGAGCGTGGCAAGTTCCAGTACCCACCGCAGCTGTTGATGGTCGACGGCGGCAAGGGTCAGCTCAATGTTGCGGTCCGGGTGCTGGCCGACCTCGGCCTGACAGACGAGATCCCGGTCTGCGCCCTGGCCAAGCGGTTCGAGGAGGTCTACGTACCCGGCCGGGAGGATCCGATCGTGATCCCTCGACGGTCCGAGGCCCTTTATCTGCTGCAGCGGCTGCGGGACGAGAGCCACCGGTTCGCCATCAGCTACCACCGTCAGCTCCGCAAGAAGCGGATGACCAAGTCGGTGCTCGACGACATCCCCGGTCTCGGTCCGACCAGGAAGAAGCGGCTGGTCAAGGAGCTCGGTGGGGTCAACGCGGTCCGCCGGGCCGAACTGTCTGACCTCCAGGCGCTGTCCTGGCTGCCGGATGCGGTGGCGATCGCCGTCTATGCCAAGACCCGAGGCCTCGACCGGTGACGGCCGACGAGGAGCCGACGGCCGAGCTGCCGGTGCCGGAGCTCAGCACCACCCTGTGGAACGACCACGCCGACTGGTGGCAGACCGAGTTCACAGACGGCGCAGACCCGGAGTACACCGAGCAGATCGTGCCGCTGGTCGTCGATGGGTTGGCCGGGGCTCGGCGAATCCTCGACGTCGGAACGGGGGAGGGGCAGCTGGCCCGAGCCCTCGCCGCCGCTGACCCGCCGGGCGATCGGGTGGTCGTCGGGGCGGACCCGGTGGCGGCCCAGATCGCCGAGGCCGCCCGCCGAGCCGGCCCGATCCGCTACCTCCGCTCCGGGGCGGCCAGGCTGCCATTCGCCGATGCCAGCTTCGATGCCGCACTGGCCTGCCTGGTCTTCGAGCACATCGACGCGGTCGACGAGGCCATCGCCGAGGTGGCCCGGGTCCTCACGCCCGGCGGCCGGTTCCTGTTCCTGTTGAATCATCCGCTGCTGCAGACGCCAGGCAGCGGCTGGATCGACGACCAGTTGATCGACCCGCCGGAGCAGTACTGGCGCGTCGGCCCCTACCTCCGGGAGGCGGCGACGCTCGAGGAGGTCCAGAAGGGCGTGTTCATACGGTTCATCCACCGGCCGCTGTCCCGCTACGTGAACGCCCTGGCCGACGCCGGCCTGGCCGTGCAGCGGATGGAGGAGCCGGCACCGCCGCCGGGATTCCTGGCCCAGGCGCCGTGGTATGCCGATGCGGCGACCATCCCTCGGCTCCTGGCTCTCCACTGTCGTCTGGTCGGGTGACTCCGTGGTTGGACGGTCCCGCCACCGCCGGGCTTGCGCTGCGATGATGAAGCCATGACTCGTGTCGCAGTCGTCAGCGGACTGTCCGGCGCCGGGCGGTCGGTGGCCGCCGGGGCGTTCGAGGACCTCGGGTGGTTCGTCATCGACAACCTCCCCGGCGCACTGGTCTCGAAGGTCGGCGAGCTGGCTCTGTCCGGGACCGGTGGCTATGACCGGGTTGCGCTGGTCATGGGTGGTTACGACGAGGAGGTGTCGCAGGAGATCGAGGCCCTCCGGTCCCAGGTCGAAGACGTTCGGGCTGTCTTCCTTGAGGCCTCGACCGACGTCCTGGTCCGCCGGTACGAGTCGACGAAACGCCGCCACCCCCACGAGTCCGACGGCAGTCTGGTCGACGCCATCGAGCTGGAGCGGGCCCATCTCGGCCCGGCCCGTGAGGCGGCGGATCTGGTGGTCGATACCAGCGACCTCAACCCCCACCAGCTCCGGGAACGGATCACCTGGCACTTCACAGACAGCGGCACCGACTCCTCGATGCGGCTCACGTTGCAGTCCTTCGGGTTCAAGCACGGGATCCCGCTCGACGTCGACCTGGTGTTCGACTGCCGGTTCCTGCCGAACCCCCACTGGGATGCGGAGCTCCGCCCGCTGAGCGGGAAGGATCCGGAGATCCAGGAGTATGTGATCGACCGTCCGGCCGGGCAGCGGTTCCTCGCCGACCTGGAGCGGATGCTCGAGCACCTGCTCCCGGAGTACGAGGACGAGGGCAAGAGTTACCTCACCGTGGCCTTCGGCTGCACCGGCGGGCGGCACCGCTCGGTTGCCATCGCCGAGGCGGTCGGTCGGATGCTGAAGGACGGGGGTTGGCATCCCCGGGTCAGTCATCGTGACATCGACCGCTAGGCCGGTCGGCCCGGCGGTCGTCGCACTGGGCGGCGGGCACGGGCTGGCTGCGACGCTTCGGGCCGCCCGGTCCTACGCCGGCTCGGTGGCCGGCGTGGTCTCGGTCGGAGACGACGGCGGATCGAGCGGTCGGCTCCGCCACGACCTCGGGGTTGCTCCCCCCGGTGACCTCAGACGGTGCCTGTCCGCACTGGCGGCCGACGACTCGCTGCTGGCCAGATCGCTCGAGCATCGCTTCGAGGACGGCAGCCTCCAGGGGCACCCGATCGGCAACCTACTGGTCACGGGACTGGCCATGGTTGCCGGCGATCTGCAGGCTGCGGTCGACGAGGTCGGCCGGCTGGTCGGGGCCGCGGGCCGGGTGTTCCCGGCGACCGACGTGCCGGTCACCCTGATCGCGGACTCCGATGCCGGCACGCTCGCCGGCCAGGTGACGATCGAGCGGGCCGCCGGCATCCGGAACCTCCGGTTCGATCCGGTCGATCCGCCGGGCTCGCCGGCGGCGGCCGAGGCGGTACTGGCCGCCGATCAGGTGCTGCTCGGCCCGGGTTCGCTGTTCACCTCGGTGCTGGCAACCGCGGTGGTCCCGGCCATCCGACAGGCGTTGGCCGGGACCGGCGCCCAGCGGGTGTTCATCGCCAACGTGGCCAATGAGAAGGGGGACGCTCGGGGGTTCGGGCTCCTGGAACATCTCCAGGCGCTGAGCGACCACGGGATCGATCTCGACGTGGTGCTCGTGACCCCAGGGACCGGTGGGATCCCACCCCGGGATCTCCAGGCCGGCCCGGTCCCGATCGTGGCGGCAGACGTCGCTGCGGACGACGGCTGGAGCCACGACCCGGTCCGCCTCGGACCGGCGCTCGCCAGCGTGTTGCGGGACGGCCCACGGGCCCGGTTGGCGGAACCCGGTGCCGAGGCCGCCAACGCTCCGTAGCTCCCCGAAAAACGAGGTCAGGGCCGATAGGGTGCTGACTGTCCGGCCGAGGAGGCCGGTCCCGCCGGGCCCACCGACGCCCGCTGCGGAAGCTTCGTGGAACACGAATGGAAGGACCACAGCGCATGGCTATCCGAGTAGGCATCAACGGGTTCGGCCGCATCGGTCGCAACTTCTTCCGGGCCGCCAAGGCTGCCGGGGCCGACATCGACTTCGTTGCCGTCAACGACCTCGGCTCGCTGGACACGATGGCCCACCTGTTGAAGTACGACTCGGTGCTCGGCCAGCTGCCGAACGAGATCGTGGCCGCCGACGGCGGGATCTCGGTCGATGGGGACGTGCTGAAGGTCCTGAGCGAGCGTGATCCGGACAAGCTGCCGTGGGGGGACCTGGGGGTCGACGTCGTCGTCGAGTCCACCGGTGTGTTCACCTCGAAGGATGGCGCCTCCCGTCACCTCGAGGGCGGCGCACCGTTCGTCATCGTCTCCGCTCCATGTAGCGGGGCGGACGCCACCTTCGTGGTCGGCGTCAACGAGGACACCTTCGATCCGGCAACAGACAAGGTGGTCTCGAACGCTTCCTGCACCACCAACTGCTTCGTCCCGATGGTCCAGGTCCTCGACGATGCCTTCGGGGTCAAGCAGGGCCTGATGACCACCGTCCACGCCTACACCGGGGATCAGGCCCTGGTCGACGGCCCCCACAAGGATCTGCGCCGGGCCCGTAGCGCCGCCATCAACATCATCCCGACCTCCACCGGGGCCGCCAGGGCCACCGGGCTGGTACTGCAGTCGATGCAGGGGAAGCTGGACGGGTCTGCGCTCCGAGTCCCCGTCCCGACCGGCTCGCTGACCGACTTCACCGCCGTCGTCGATGGAGAGCCGTCGGTCGAGGAGGTCAATGCGGCCTTCGCCGCGGCGGCGTCCGAGGGCAAGCTGGCCGATGTGCTCGACTACACCGAGGATCCGATCGTCAGCTCAGACATCGTCACCTCCCCGGCCTCGTGCACCCTGGACGCCGGCCTGACGATGACCCAGGGCAGCCTGGTCAAGATCGCCGGCTGGTACGACAACGAGTGGGGCTACTCCAACCGACTGGTCGACCTGTCCCTCATCGTCGGCGCCGCAAACGCCGCCTAGCCCTTCCGCCGCACATGTTGGGATCATTCTCTACCAGGTACTCCCGCAGGGATGTTCCGGCCGCTGGCCGGAACTCCGGGCGGCGGGCGCCCTCCCGCCGCACATGATATTTGGAGTCCCCGAGCTCGAGGATCTCGGAGATGTCGACGGCAAGTCGGTGCTCGTCCGGGTCGATTTCAACGTCCCGCTCGCCGACGGGGTCATCACCGACGACCTCCGGATCCGAGCTGCGCTGCCGACGCTCCGATGGCTGACCGAGCGAGGTGCGAAGGTGACCGCCTGCTCCCACCTCGGCCGTCCAAAGGGCGAACCGAACCCGGCGTACTCCCTCGACCCGGTCCGCCGGCGGCTGGCCGAGCTGGCCCCCGGGGTCGAGCTTCTGGAGAACCTCCGGTTCGACCCCGGCGAGGAGGGCAACGCCCCGTCGACGGTCGAGGCGCTCGTCGCCGGTCACGACTACTACGTCAACGACGCCTTCGGCGCGTCCCACCGGTCACATGCCTCGATCGTCGGTCCGCCGCAGCACCTACCGTCGGCGGCCGGTCGCCTCCTGGCCCGGGAGGTCGACGTGCTGCTCGGGCTCCGGGACCGGCCTCGCCGGCCGTTCGTCGCCGTGATGGGTGGGGCCAAGGTGTCTGACAAGCTCAGCGTGATCGAGTCGCTGCTGGACGTCGTCGACGAGCTGATCATCGGCGGCGGAATGGCTTTCACCTTCCTGAAGGCCAAGGGCCACAGCGTCGGCTCGTCGCTGCTCGAGGAGCAGATGGTCGAGACCTGCGGGCGCCTCCTGGCCGGCGACAAGCCGATCCACCTGCCCCACGACGTGACCGCCCTCGGTCCCGGAGGCAAGTTGTTCGACCCGGCGGCCGGGGGAGAGGTCCGCCAGGCCGGGGCCGATCTGCCGGAGGGTTGGATGGGCGTCGACATCGGGCCGGGGACCGCTGCTGCGTTCAGCGACGTGATCCTCGAAGCCGGCACCGCACTGTGGAACGGGCCGATGGGCGTGTTCGAGGATCCCAGGTTCGCCGCTGGGACCCAGGTGATTGCCGGGGCGTTCGCCGAGACTCGGGCCTTCACCGTGGTCGGTGGGGGAGACTCCGCTGCAGCGGCGAAGCAGTTCGAGGTCGATGACCAGGTCGATCACGTGTCGACCGGTGGTGGGGCCTCGCTTGAACTGCTCGAACAGGGCGATCTGCCTGGTTTGGCCGCCCTCCGAGACGCCGCCGGCTGACCCGCACCATTCCTTTCTGACGGACCAACAAGGACAAGGACACGCCATGGCAGACGTCGAGCCCCGCCGCCCACTGATCAGTGGGAACTGGAAGATGCACCTCAACCACTTCGAGGCGCTGAAGCTGGTCCAGGAGCTGAGCTATCAGGTCACCAGGGACGACATCGACGCCGTCGACGTCTCGGTCCATCCACCGTTCACAGACATCAGAACGGTCCAGACGGCATTGGAGTCCGACCGCATCCCGTTCTTCCTCGGGGCCCAGCACTGCCACTCCGAGCCGAAGGGTGCCTTCACCGGGGAGGTTGCGCCGTCGATGCTGGCGAAGCTCGGCGTGGCCTACGTCATCGTCGGTCACTCGGAGCGCCGGGAGGTGTTCGGCGAATCCGACGAGCTGGTCAACGCCAAGGTCCGGGCGATCCTGACCGAGGACATGACGCCGATTCTCTGCGTCGGCGAGACGTTGGAGGAGCGGGAGGCGGAGCAGGCCCAGGCCAAGGTCGAGGGCCAGCTGGCCGCGGGCCTGGCCAAGGTCTCGGCCGAGCAGGTGGCCTCGATGGTCATCGCCTACGAGCCGATCTGGGCCATCGGCACCGGCCGGACCGCATCGGCCGACGACGCCCAGGCGATGTGTGCCGCCGTCCGGGCCGCGGTCGCCGAATCCCATGGTGAGGATGCCGCCGCCTCGGTCCGGGTCCAGTACGGGGGCTCGGTCAAACCGGTCAATGCCGCCGAGTTGATGTCCCAACCAGACATCGACGGTGCCTTGGTCGGCGGGGCCAGCCTGGAAGCGGAGTCCTTCGCCCGGATCATCCAGTACCGGCTCCACGACGACTGAACCGTTGCTGGACGTGGCAATCGTCACGTCCGATCGTGTCACATGGCCTGGCCATCCGGACCGATCGCCGGATCGAAACCCCACGGATCAGTAGGGTTTTGGACGGTTTCCGGGGCCAAGGCAACGTCGACTCCATGTCACCTCAGTGTTACTGCTGGGTAAAAGGGCTGGGCCGTCAACCTTCACCGACACCGATGTGGGATACGATCTCCCGGATGCCGTCGCACTGACGGTGTCGCGCGGGAGGGGCAGCCCATCATGTCGCCCCTCCTCCGAGCATGAGGAGAGACATAAATGCGCGAGAGCAAGCTCATTAAGCTGCTCGCACTGCTGTTCGGCCTTGCATTGGTCGTTGCAGCATGCGGGAGCGACGATGACGGCGACGATGACGCCGCAGCGGACACCGAAACCGCTGAAGAGACCGATGAAGAGCCTGAGGAAGAGCCAGAGGAGCTCGAGCCGGAGGAGACCCCGGCCCCTGAGGAGGACGGCTCCACCGGTGGGACCCTGGTCTGGGCCCACGAGCAGGAGCCGCCGGACATGCATCTGGACGACCCGAACAACAACCTGAGCATCACGTCGTGGATCCGTTCCGCACTGATCGAGGGTCTCTTCGGCGTCAGCTCGGCCACCGAGTACTACCCCGAGCTGCTGGCCGGTGAGCCGGCGGTCACCCTGAACGACGACGGCACCGTGCAGATCGACTACACCCTGCGCGACGGCCTGGTCTGGTCGGACGGCACGCCGATGACCGCAGCGGACGTTGAGTACACCCACAACATCTGGACCGAGGGTTGCGAGACCGAGGACGACGGCTCGATCGTCGACGGCTCGGGTGAGGGCTGCGTCTACCTCGCAGGTAGCCGCACCGGCCTGGACCTGGTGACCAGCTTCACCGTCAACAGCGACACCGAGTTCACCGTCACGATGGCCAGCTTCTTCGCTGGCTGGAAGGGCATCTACAACGAGGTCTATGCCGCTCACGCCTACGGCGCCGATGCGGCCGAGGTCAACGCCAACCTGCCCGAGTGGGCGGCCGGCGGCACCGTCCTGCCGTCCTCCGGCCCGATGATCTTCGACGCCTGGGACCGCGGTGTCTCCATGTCGATGGTCCGTAACGACGCCTACCACGGCTCGAACAGCCCGGACGCCCGGAACACCGGCGCGGCCTTCGTCGACGGCGTGCAGATCAACTTCGTCGCAGACACCGACGCCCAGATCAACTCGCTGCTCGCCGGTGAGGCCCAGATCATCATGACCCAGCCGCAGCTCAACTTCGAGCGTCTGGTCGAGTCGGAGGACTTCACGGTCGCCGCCTCCGCCGGTCCGGTCTTCGAGCACTGGGGCCTGAACCTGCTGAACGTCCACCTTGCCAAGCCCGAGGTTCGTGAGGCCGTGGCCTACGCCCTCGACAAGAGTGAGGTCATGGCTGGCCTGTACACCCCGCTGTTCGGCAACGCCCTGCCGGCAGAGGGTCTCGGCAACACCTACTGGCTGTCGAACCAGTCCAGCTACGAGGACCATCAGGCCAAGTACGCCGGCAACAACGTCGACGAGGCCAAGGCTGCCCTCGAGGCCGCCGGCTATGTCGAGGGTGACGACGGCATCTACGAGCACCCGACCGACGGTCGCCTCACCCTGCGGGTCGGCACCACCGGCGGCAACGCCCTCCGTGAGCTGCAGCAGGAGCTGATCCAGCAGCAGTTCGCCCCGGCCGGTATCGAGATCGTCATCGACAACGTCGCTGGCGCTGCGTACTTCGGTGAGCGTCCGTTCTCCGAGGAGGCCCTGGCCGCCTCGTCGTCCGGTGGCGCCGAGGGCGACCCCACCGTGTGGGACATCACCCAGTTCGCCTGGGTCGGTGGTCCGTGGCCGGGTGGCCAGTCCGGTTCCTACCGGAGCGGTGCTGGCAACAACCCGTACGGCTTCGCCAACGAGGACTTCGACGCCAAGGCGAACGAGTGTGACGCCACCGTCGATGACGCCGAGCGGGCCGCTTGCTACAACGAGCTGGACACCTTCGTCACCACCCTGGATCAGGGCGACGATGGTCTGTTCATGATCCCGCTGACCCAGAAGCCGTCGTTCTACGGCTACCTGTCCGGTCAGCTCCAGGGCGCCGGCGTCGCTCCCGACGCCCAGGGCGCTGGTCCGCTGACCAACGTCGTGG
>JBCCFN010000234.1:0-8640 GCA_039029715.1 Actinomycetota bacterium
AAAGAGCTTTGCCTTGGGCTCGGGGGGCTCCGCCCCGGGTGCTGGAGTTGGGCCTTCGGCCGCACGTCCGGGCACCAACGGCGAAATACCGGACGACGTGCTGGAGCTGTCTGCCCAGTTCAAACACCTGCCCCGCCACCTTGGGATCCACTCCGGGGGCATGGTCATGTGCGACCGTCCGGTCATCGAGGTCTGCCCGGTCGAGTGGGCCCGGATGGAGGATCGGACCGTCCTCCAGTGGGACAAGGACGACTGCGCCGCCGCCGGCCTGGTCAAGTTCGATCTGTTGGGCCTCGGGATGCTGTCCGGGCTCCATCACACCCTCGACCTGGTGGCCGAGCACCACGGCGAAACGATCGATCTTGCCACCCTGGAACAGGAGGACGCGGTCTACCGGATGCTGTGTCGGGCCGATTCGGTCGGGGTGTTCCAGGTCGAGTCCCGGGCCCAGATGAGCACGCTGCCCCGGCTGAAGCCCCGGACGTTCTACGACCTGGTGGTCGAGATCGCCCTGATCCGGCCGGGCCCGATCCAGGGCGGTTCGGTCCATCCCTACATCCGGCGTCGGAACGGGCAGGAGCCGGTGACCTACCTCCACTCGTTGCTGAAGGGGGCGCTCGAGAAGACGCTCGGCATCCCGCTGTTCCAGGAGCAGCTGATGCAGATCACGATCGACGTCGCCGGGTTCTCGGCCGGGGACGCCGACGAGCTCCGCCAGGCCCTGGGGGCGAAGCGGTCACGGGAGCGGATGGCCCAGCTCCATCGGCGGTTCATCGACGGAGCCGGGGCCAACGGCCTCGACGACGAGGTGATCGATCAGATATGGAACAAGCTGGCGGCGTTCGCCAACTACGGGTTCCCGGAGAGTCACTCGATCAGCTTCGCCTACCTGGTCTACGCCTCGTCGTGGCTGAAGCTCCACTATCCGGCGGCGTTCTGTGCCGCCCTGCTCCGGTCCCAGCCGATGGGGTTCTACTCGCCCCACTCGCTGGTCCAGGACGCCAGGCGACACGGGGTCCCGACGTTCGGCCCGTGCGTCAACCGATCCCGGGCCACCGCCGACCTGGAGCCGGTGCCGGCCGAGGTGACCGAACCGCCGATCGGGGTCGAGGGGGCGGACGACATCCGGGCCCAGCGGTTCGACCACGGGTGGGCGGTTCGGCTTGGGCTCGACTCGGTCCGCCACGTCGGTGAGGAGCTGGCGGAGCGGATCGAGGCCGGTCGGCCCTACCGATCGATCGAGGATGTGGCCCGGCGGGCCGATGTGCCGAAGAAGGCGCTGGAGGCCCTGGCCACCGCCGGGGCGTTCGACGGGTTGGCCTCGGTCGACGGTGCGGGGTCCGGCGTTGGTGCCTCGGCGGCGACCGAGGATCGGCGACGGGCGCTGTGGGAGGCGGGGGCGATCGCCGACGCCGCCGGCGGTGGTCGGGGTCGACTGGAGGGCATCGTCACTGGGATGGTCGCCCCGCAGCTCCCGGGGATGAGCGATCACGAGGAGGCGATGGCCGACCTGTGGGCCACCGGGGTGGCGGCGAACGGCCACCCCACGGTGTTCGTCAGGGAGGACCTCGATCGCCTCGGTGTGGTCCGGGCCCGGGACCTGCTGGCCCAGACCCATGGCGACAAGGTCTGGGTCGGTGGGGTGGTGACCCATCGGCAGCGTCCGGCCACCGCCTCCGGGACCACCTTCATCGGGTTGGAGGACGAGACCGGCCTGATCAACATCGTGGTGTCGATCGGCTGTTGGACCCGCTATCGCCAGGCCGCCCGGAACGCCCCGGCGCTGCTGATCCGGGGTCGGGTGGAGCGGGGCGGGCGAGGCCAGCGGGCGGACGCCGTGGTCAACATCGTTGCGGAACGGATGGAGCCGTTGCCGGTCGGATCCGGGGCGATGAGTCGAGACTTTCGTTGAACAGGGGGGTTGACCGGCCTCAAGTTTGAGCGTACGCTCAAACTTGAGCAAGTGCTCAAATAGTCTGCTCGACAACAGCAGCAAACCCCTCAACAAAGGAGTTGACATGATCGGAATCTTGGCGCAGACCGGGACCGACGGCGGACTGCCGGAACTCACCGCCATCGGCCTCTACCTGCTCTACGCACTGGTGGCGGTCGGCCTGGTCGTGTTCCTGGCCCGGACCCTCTACGCCAACGGACGGGTGTTCCTCGCATCGGCATTCGAGGAGGAGGAGCTGGCGGCGTCTGTCAACAAGCTCCTGGTGATCGGCTTCTACCTGTTGAACCTGGGCTACGCCCTGCTGGTCTATCAGCTGCAGCCGTCGTACCCGAACCTGACCGAGGCGTTCAACGAGCTGGTTCTCAAGCTGGGGATCCTGCTGGTGTCGCTCGGGGTCATCCACCTGATCAACATGCTGATCTTCTGGAAGATCCGGAACGGTCGCCGGGTGACCGCCGCCGGCCCGCAGCAGCTGCCGCCCCCGTCGGCCATGGTCCCGCCGCCACCCGGGCCGCTGCTCCCGCCCCCGCCGGAGCGGGCAACGCCGGCCTCGTTCCCGCCGCCCGTCGGCGCCGCCGCTCCGGTCGGCCCGACCGGCACCTGAGCATGGGAAGCGGAACGGAGCGGGCCGAGCTCGTGGTCGTCCACGACGCCACCTGCGAGGTCTGCCGCCGTTGCCGCCGCTGGATCGAGGGCCAACCGTCGCTGGTCCCGATCCGGTTCGTCGAGGCCAACGACCCGGCGATCGTCCGGTGGCTCGGCGGCATGGTTCCGGTCGGCGACGAACTGGTCGTCGTCGACAGCTTCGGCCGGGCCTGGGTCGGACCGGATGCGTTCATCACCTGTCTGTGGGCGCTGACCCGGTATCGGGACCTGGCGGTCCGGCTTCAGCGGCCGGGCGCCAGGACGCTGGCCAAGCATGCATTCCATGCGGTCAGCGCCGGCCGCAGCATCGCCTCGCTGTTCCTTCGCACCACCGGTGGCGACCTGGTGCTCGACCCGGCCCTGGCCCCATCGCTCGGCGCCGGGTCCGGAGCCGCCGGGGTCGACCCCGCATGTGGGGATCGGTGTCGATCAGCCTCGGCCCGGCCGGGAACCGTTGCCGACGCTCGGCCTGGCATCTAGCCTCAAGGCCGGCGTCGAGCGGCGCCGAACCCCGGCCGGTGTCCACCCGCACCGCACAGCGGGGCAAAGGGGACGGCACGTCCTCCGCTGCAGTGGTCGATGATCGACAGGATCTTTCCGGCGACGCCCGACGTCCCGGCATGGGTGGATGCGGGGCCTCGGGACACCGCCGGGGAAGAGGGTCGAGATGACCAGGAACCGCAACTTCAAGCGCCTCGTTCGTGACCGGATGGCGATGACCGGGGAGCGATACGCCACCGCCCGGGCCCACGTGGTTGCCCGGCTGGGACCGGCCGAGACGCCGGACGACACCGGGGTGTTCCCGGCGGTCACCGCCATCGGGGGCCAGCAGCCAGACCTGGCGGCCGCCCGGAACCTGTGCGCCAACGCCGGGATCGTCGGCCCCGATGGCGGGCCGCTCAGCGAGGCGATGGCCTTCGGGTTGGCCGGGGGTATCGGCTTCCTCTACGGCGTGTTCGAGTACGACGATGGTCCGACGATGACGATCGTCGCCCGGAGCGAGTCGATGCCGGATCCCTTCGTCGCCCCGCTGTTCGCCCGGGCCGGTGCCGAACTGCGGGTCGACACCACCGGCGGCTCCGCAACTGCGGCCCGCCACCTCGACGCCGTCATCGCCGAGGGGACCCCGGCGCTGTGCACGGTCGGGGCCGGCGGGTTGGCCTACCTCGGCGAGGCATCGGACATGGCCGGGATGGCCCCCCACCTGGTGGGCGTGGTCGGGGTCGCGGGCGACGGGTCGATCCTGATCGATGACCGGTCCCCGGTCCCGATCGCCGTACCCCGGGACGACTTCGATCGGGCCCGGGCCGCCTACCGGAAGGCCAAGCACCGGTTGTGCACCATCACCGGGGTGGTGGCCGGTCACGACTGGGGCGCAGCCGTGATCGAGGCGGTGGCGGCCACCGCCACCGGCTTCGACACGCCGCCGGTTCCCCAGTTCGCGTCGAACGTCGGGTTGCCGGGACTCGAGAAGTTCCACCGGCTCCTCACAGACGAACGGGATCCGAAGCGGTGGCGAAAGGTGTTCGCAGGCGGTCGGTCGGCCGCCGTCGGGCTGTCCCGACTCCACGACTGCATCGAGTACGCCTACACCGCCCCGTCGGCTGGCCGTCCGCTCTATGCCACCTTCCTCGACGATGCGGCCGGGCTGGTCGACCGGGCCCGGGCCGACCGGTGGCGGTCGGCGGCCGAGGACTTCCGGGCCAGCGGCGAGCGGTGGGCGTCGGTCGCGGCCCTGGCCGTCGGGGCCGACCCGGCGCTCGAGCGCTACGCCGAGCTGGCCGGGGCCCGGGCCGCGGCCCTGGACGGTGCCCCGAACGGGACGACGATGGTCGAACTGGCGGCGGAGCAATCCGCTGCGGTCGACAACTGTCCGATCGGGGCCGGTGCGGCGGCCGACGTCTTCGACGCCGTTGCCGGTGAGGTTGGTGTGATCATCGAGCTGGAGCGATCGGCGCTGGACACCCTCCGGGCCCCGGGCTGATCGGGCTGGGCCTCCGGGATGATCGGGCTGATCGGGGCCTCCGGGATGATCGGTCAGGGCCGGGGCGCCGGGTTCGGTTCCCACAGCCGGACCCAGCCAGACTCGACCTCCAGGTCCGCCGCCTCGTAGCCCGGTTCGCCTGGCAGGAGCACCCGATACTCACCCTCTGGATCGTCGACCCGCACCCGCTGGTACGGCAGTCGGCGTCTGGCAACCGCCAGCACGTCGTCTGCCGACCGGTAGCGGGTCAGGCAGGCCACCATCCGGACCGTCGGGGACATCATTGCCATGTCCCCAGCCTGCCACCGGGCAAGCGCATCCGCCGGTCGGAACCAGGAGTGGTTGACGATCTCCCCGGCATCATGGCTCGGTTCCTGGTCCGGCGGGGTCCGAGCGACGAAGAACCTGGCATCGAACCGCCGGGGCGGTCCGACCGGGGTGATGAACCGGGCCACCTCCTCGATCGGGGTCACATCGATGGTGATGTCCCTGGCCACCAGTTCGTCCGCGAAGGCCCGCTCGTCGTCCAGGACCCGGGCCCGGAGGTCTGCGATCGTGGCCGGAGACGGGGCCGATCCGCCGGCGGTTGCGGCCAGGAGCAGACCGGATTCCTCCAGGGTCTCCCTGGCCGCGGCCAGCCACCAGGCCAGCCCGCCCCGCTCGACCTCCAGGATCGCCGAGGCTTCGGCGTCGGTCAGCCCGGTGCAGAGCCGCTCCAGGTCGGCGGCGTGGTCGTCCGGGTCGACCCGACCGCCGGGGAACACCCACATGTCCGGTGCAAAGACGACCCGAGCGGTCCGGTGGACCAGCAGCACGTGGAGGTCGTCCTCGGGCCCCCGATCGTCGAGGATCATGACGGTGGCGGCGTGGCTGATCGGGACCGCGGTCGGGTCGTGGTCGTCATCGGGGCCGGGGGCCCAGCCGCCCGGTGGCCGCGGGTTCGATTCGGTCACCTCGGCTGCTCCATGGCCGACCAGGTGACCACCGGACCGCCCGGACGGCAAATCGACCGGCTCGTGCCGCCGTTCACCCGCCGGGGTCCCCGCCGGCATCCGGATCGAACCTGGCCAGGAGCGAGGCGCTGTCCGTCGCCCCGGCTCGGACCAGGGTCCAGGCCTCGTCGCCCGGTGCGCCGGGGGCGACGCCGGACGGTTGGGGCAGGGCGTAGAGCCGGAACTGCAGGTCCCGGGACCCTTCGGCCATCGTCTCGAGGCAGGGGATGCCGAACCCGGGATTACCGAAGCCGTTGAGCGTCTCGAACGCCCCGATCGGGATGGCCCCGGCGTCGAGCCCCGGGAGGTCCGGCTCGATGCCGGCCAGGAGCCACAGCAGTACCGGGGCCGCGGGGTCGGTCTGATCGCTGATCGTCACCACCAACTCGACGGCCTCGAGCGGAACCGACGACCACCGGAGGGCGGGGACGATGCTGCCACCGGCACAGGTCGCAGCGGCCGGGACAGGACCGCCGGGTTGGAAGTCTGGGCTGGTCAGGGCCAGGCCACTCCGACCGGCCTCGGCCTCCGGGGCGATCGTGGCCGGGACCGGCCTGGTGGTCGTCGTCTGCCACGGCTGGGTCGATCGGAGGTCACGACCATCGGTGGCGCACCCGGCGACCAGCAGCAACGTGGCCAAGACGACGGCCGAGGCGAGGAGACGGGGGAGACGGGGCCGACGCACCAGTGGATCGTAACGCTCCGACCGGTGGCGCCGACCCCGCCCGGGCTCCGCTCCGGCCCGGTCGTCGGCCGGTAGCTTGGGTCGGGTCCGATCGGGGGTCACCATCTGCGGCGAGACCGGATCATTGGACCGAGGAGCCCGTCGATGGTGCGCAAGCCGCTCGTGCAGCCCGAACCGCCCGCCGCCGCACCATCGAGCCGCGCCGCTCGGGCCGGTCGATGACCG
The DNA here is from genome assembly GCA_039029715.1 of Actinomycetota bacterium. GTDB lineage: Bacteria > Actinomycetota > Acidimicrobiia > Acidimicrobiales > SZUA-35 > JAHELU01. The sequence goes on from JBCCFN010000234.1 coordinate 6,486, forward strand.
GTTCTCGGCGGGGTTGGGCTCGCCGGACGGTCCGGGCCGTCCTCCCCCGACCGGTCAGACGTCAGATCGGACGGTTCCGGCGGGCCATCGGCCGCCCGGACCCGGAGGAGGAGTCCCGTCGACGGCGCCGGCTCGCGGTCCCCCGCCTGGCCTGGCGACCGCTCGGTGGATTGCTCGGCCCTGCCATCGGCGACGCGAGCCAGAGTCTCGGGGCGCTGTCGCTCTCGGCGACCACCAGCCTCATCACCGGCTTCACCTTCGCCTTCTTCGCCGAATCGCTCCGGTCGAACCCCGGGCTGTTGCTGTTCATCCCCGCCGCCATCGGGCTGCGGGGCAACGTCTTCGGCCCACTCGGCAGCCGCCTGTCGACCGCCCTCCAGGCCGGGACACTGACCTGGAGCTGGAAGCGGGACTCGCTGCTCGGCCAGAACGTCATCGGGGCGCTGGTCAGCTCGCTGGTGGCCGCGCTGGGGCTTGCCGCAATCGCCGAGCTGGTGGCCCAGCTGATCAACGAGGGCTCGGTCTCGGTGATCGGCATCTCGGACTTCGTCGTGGTGTCGGTCCTCGGGGGGAGCCTGGCCTCGATCGTGGTGCTCGGCATCACCCTGGGGCTCGCCGTCGCCTCCACCCGGTTCGGCTGGGACCTCGACAACGTGACCGCCCCGCTGGTCTCGGCCTCCGGTGACTTCGTGACCCTGCCGGCCATCGTCCTGGTCAGCGGGTTGATCGGTCGCGGGTGGACCACCCGGTCTCTGGCCATCGGTTGCACCGCAGCGGTGTTGGCCGGGGCGGTCTACGTCTTCCGCTCGCCGCTGGCCACGGCCAGACGGATCGTTGCCGAGGCCGCCCCGATCCTGCTGATCGCCGGCACCCTCAGCCTGATCGCCGGCGTGGTCCTCGAGCGGTCGATCGACCGGTTCCTCACCTTCTCGGTCCTCATCGTCCTCCTCCCCGGCTACCTGGCGGCCGCCGGAGCCCTCGGCGGGATCCTGACTAACCGGCTGTCGACCAAGGTCCACCTCGGACTGATCGAGTCGGCCCGGTTCCCCCGGGGCGACGCCAGGGACGACATCCGGATCACGTTCACCCTGGCCCTGCCCATCTTCGTGTTCCTGGCGCTTCTGGCCGGCACGCTCGGCCCGGCAGCCGGGCGTGGTTCGCCCGGGCTGGCGCTGTTGATCGCGGTGGCCGCCACCGGCGGCCTGCTGGCCACCACGTTCGTGGCCGTCGTCGCCTACTACGGCACCTTTGCCGCGGTCCGGTTCGGGCTCGACCCCGACAGCCACGGCATCCCGCTGGTCTCGGCCAGCCTGGACGTGGTCGGCGCCTCCACCCTGATCGCCGCCCTCGTCCTGTGGGGGGTGGCGTGAGCGATAGCTCGTCTGGGTCTGGGCCCTGGAGTACCGTCGTCGATACCGAGCCCCTCGTCGGGGCGATGAGGAGCGCCTGAGCGAATGGAACCGCGGAACCTTCGGGAGATGCTGGCCGAAGCCAAGGACATGAGCGAGCTCATGGTCGACCTGGCCTACGCCTCGCTGTTCTTCGACGACGCAGACATGGCGGACGAGGTCGACGGCCTGGAACAGGACATCAGTGAGCTGGTCCACCAGATGCGGGCCATCGGCATCGTTGCGGTCCGTAACCCTCGGGAGGCGGAGGCGATGTCTGCGGTCCTCCAGGTGATCAGCGCCGTGGAGCGCATCGGCAACGATGCGGTGGACATCGCCCGGATCGTCACTCGGCGGCTCGGGATCCCCCGCCAGCTGGTGCTCGATCTGATGGATGCCGAGGAGGTCTCCCACCGGGTCGAGGTCGCTGACGGTTCCCACTTCGCAAACCGGCCGCTCGGCTCGTTCGAGCTGCCGGTGGTCACCGGCATGCGGGTGATGGCCGTTCGGCGTGGCCGGCGCTGGCTGGTCGATCCTGGTGGGGACGACATCATCAACCCGGGGGACGTGCTGTTCCTTCGGGGCTCACCGGACGGCATCCCCCGGCTCCGGGAGCTGGCCGGCGCCCCGGTCTATCACCCCCCGGTGGTCGAGGAGGCCGCAGTCCTGACCGATCTGGACCGGGCGGTCGACACCATCGTCGAGATGAAGAATCTGTCCGAGGTCGCGGTCGGGCTGGCCTACTCGTCCCTGGTGTTCAGGGATCG
>JBCCFN010000235.1:0-8612 GCA_039029715.1 Actinomycetota bacterium
CTGAAATTTGTCGAGAATCGTTCGCACTTCTGGAAAATTTACATTTTTTGACTTTTTTCAACTTTTGTCCTGGACCTTCCCTGACCTTCCTGGAGTGTCCGGGACCATCCGAAATGCACCAAAACCAGCCAAAGTTGCAAGTTTCCATGGTCGACCGGCCTCCCTGCTAACCCCCTGGGATCTCCAACGGCCTCGGGGCGCCCCCGATCGGCACCCCCAACACGATCGCCAACTGGATGGACTCGTTCTTCATCGCCCGGCCGGGCACGATCTACGCCGGGACCTCCGAGGTCCAGCGAAACATCGTCGGCGAGCGGGTCCTCGGGTTGCCGAAGGAGCCGCGCTCAGACGGCGGATCGTGGAAGGAGAGCCAGTCGGCCTACAGCTGACCGGCCAAGGTCGGACGGCCGTCGGCTCCGGTCGCCGGCCGGCTAACCGAGCTGTGAGGTGGGCTGGGGCCGGTCGACCCCGGCATAGAGGGTCTTCGGCGCCGGGGTGTGGAGTCGCTCGTCGAACAGCTCCACCGGTCCGAGGTCCAGCCCGTAATTCGGCCCATCCGGCGAGCCGCCGGCAACCAGCAGCTTCCGCAGCTCGTTTGAGGTGAAGGCCACGTAGACCATCGTCCGGACCTCACGGTCGGTGATCGGCCCCTCGGTGTTGAGCATGCCCTGCTCGATCAGGGTGGCGATGACCTCGACCTCGCCGGCATTGATGGCGGCATCGATGCCCTCGGCCTGTGGGTCTGCCACCTCCCGCAGGTCGATGATCGGGGCCAGCGGGGCGTCTGCGTAGTCGATGGCCTCCACGTCACCCCCGGTCGGGATCGGCAGCGGGGTGGTGGCTGCGTCAGCTTCGACCCGGCGCTTGGCCTCGTAGGCCGACGCCGCCTTCTCCAGGGGCCCAGGATCCGGCACCGGTGTGCCGGCCGGGGCGGGCCAGACGTGGTCATCGGCCTGGAGATCGTCCGAGTACTCGAACTCGGCCGCGGCCGGCGGCGCAGACTCGACCTCGGAACGGGGATGAGCCTCGACCGCCGGTCTGGTCGGCGGGAGGTGATCGGTCGGATCGAAGATTTCGACTGGCGGACCGTCGAGGCGCTCGACCGGGTCGGAACCATCGGCGGCCAGTGGGCTGTCTGACAGCCGACCGGAGAACGGGCCGACCCGATGATGGCCGTTCCCGTTCGTCTGGCCGTGATCGCCGTTGATGGTCGATCCGTTCGACCCGTGCTCGGCTCCGTTGCTCACGCCGTTTCGCTCGTCTCCGGGACCGGCGCCGTCGATCTCGTCGTGTCGGTCGGTTGGGCCGGTCCCGTTGTTCACGCCCGGGCCGCCGGCCGTCTCGGCGTCCGGCCCGGACCCGGTGGCGGGCGAGGCGTCGTTCTCGTCGTGGCCGTTGGTCCGCCCCATCCGGCCGGGGACGTCGTTGTCATCAGCGTCGCCCCAGGCGTTCTCGGCCACGTTGCCGGTGAAGGCCGCATCGGCAACGCCGGCCGTACCCTGGTCGACGAAGAGATCCGAGATGTCGACCGACGGCGTGCCGAGCAGCTGGTCCCGGACGGTCTCCGGTGCTTCGCTCCGGGGCCTGGCGTTGGCCCGGAGCCGATCCGGGCCGTCGGACCCGGCGCCCTCGACGCCGGCCGAGATCGCCTCGGTCGCCGACGACGCCGCCGCTCCGACCCCGACCATGGTGTGGTCGGCGGGATTGAACTGGTCGGCACCGGCAACCACGGTGTCCAACGTGCCGGAGGCGTTGCGGACGCTGCCGGCCGGCTCCATGATCTCGTCAGGGATCACCTCGGTGGCGGGGACGACCGGCTCGGGCCGTGCCTGAGGCTTGGCGTCCGCCACTGCCTCGTCTTGTCGTCGAGCCTCGTTTTTCCTGGTCACGGTGGCCATGAAGGCCGCCGTGGAGTTTGGTGGCGCCTTGACCTTGCCGACCCGATTGGTGCCGGTGGCCCGCCCGACCCCGGCCTCGTCATCGGCCTGGAGGCGGAGGTCGCTGATCACGTAGAGGCCGAGCGCTGCCACGATGACGGCGGTCAGGAACCGGACGATCAGCTGCTCACCGCTGGTGAGCGCCCCGGCCAGGATGACGCCGAGGGCTCCGAGGGCGGTGAGGACGAAGATTCCCGAAACGATGCGCTTGGTCATTGCGTTGGCCTCCATTTCGACACAATAGATCGAATGGACAACGCATGCACACCCTCAATTGATGTAAATAACTAGCACCAAACGTGTCAAGCATCCAACACGGTTGGGGCTCCTTGTCGGTCGACGAGCGGCGGCTCGGTCGACCAGGGGAAGTTGATCCACTGTGCGGTCCGCTTCCAGACGAAGTCACATTTCACCAGCGACTGGGGCTTCTCGTACAGAACCGCGGTCCGGCTCTCGGCAACGACCTCCTGGCAGAAGTCGAACACCGCCTTCAGCGTGTGGCCGGTGTCTGCCACATCATCAACCACCAAGATCCTTGCGTCATTTAGATCGAATTTGTCCAGGTATGGGGGGAGCATTACCGGGACTTCGAGCCGCTCGTCGACGCCCGAGTAGAACTCGAGGTTCATCACGTAGAGGTTCTTCACCGACAGGGCGTAGCCGAGTGACCCGGCCGGGAACAGCCCGCCCCTCGCAATGGCGAGGATGAGATCCGGCCGGAAGCCGCTGTCCGCAACCGCCGCCGCCAGCTCCCGGACGGCGACGCCGTACCCCTCCCAGGTCAGGGTCTCCCGTTCGCTCTGTTCGTCTGCCACCGTCGTCACCCTCCTGTCGCCATCACCGTCCGGCGCGAGGTTGCCGACGATACTGGGACCGCCGTGGGGGTGCGGGCCGGAACGGGGCAGAAAAATTGGACCGTCGTGCCGCGACCGTGTTCAATCGCAACGGGTTGGTAATATCCTGCGCTGTAGATCGTTGTCGGCGGACCGTTCACGGCGTAGCTCGTCGTGGACCAACAGCGTGAACGAAAGCGTGACGTGATTCTGGGATGACTTGCCGCGAATCGATGAGTTCGGCGTCACCGCCCCGACCACCCCGGATCACCCGCCGCCACGTACGGCCGGCCAGGGTGGTCGTCGCCGCCGTGGTAGCGGTCGCGGTCGGTACCTCGTCATTCTCTGCGCTCGGCCAGACCACCACCGAGCCCCCGGCGGAGGAGACGACGACAACGGCGCCGCCGGCCGAAGACGCCACCACCACGGCGCCGCCGGCCGACGATGGCGCCACCGACCAACCGCCTGCCGCACCCGAAGCCACGACCACCACCGTGCTCGACGCTGAGGCCGCGGCCGAGCGGGACCGGGCGATGGCAAACCTCAACCTGGCCAAGGCGGCCGACGTCGAGATTGCGGCCCAGCTCAACGCCATCAACGAGGCGGCAAACCGGACGATCGACAAGATCGAGGATGCGCGGAAGCGGATCGAGGTCGCGCAGGTCATCGCCGAGCGGAGCCGGGAGGACCTGGAGGCCTCCGGCGAGAAGCAACTCGAGATCGAGTCGTCACTCACCACCCAGGCGATCGAAGGGTTCAAGACCCGGTCCATCGAGGGCGGGGCCGGGCTCCTGACCCAGAGCGGTGGGACCGAGGCGCTGCGGCAGAACCAGCTGCTCGACCAGGCCAACTCGTCGACCGCCGAGCTGCTCGAGGAGTTGCGGGCCCTGCTCGAGGATCGTCGTCTTGCCAGCGAGGAGGCGGACCGGGCAGCCAGAGATGCCGAAGCGGCGGAGCAGGAGCTCGAGGCTGAGCTCGACATCCTCAAGTCGCAGCAGGCCGAGCAACTCGGGCTCAAGGCCGAGGCCGAGCGGCGGATCGATCAGTGGGCCGGGGAGCTGGTCGCCTACGCCAGGGAGGATGCGGCGATCCAGCAGCTGATCGGTCAGAGCGCAGCCCCGATCGACACCGCCATCAACACCCCGACCGAGCCATCCGCGCTCGGCTTCCAGTGGCCGGTCGTCGAAGGCCGGGTCACCAGCGAGTACGGGTATCGGATCCACCCGGTCTACGGAACCCGTCGGCTTCACGCCGGCATCGACATCGGCGCCCCCCGGGGGACGCCGATCGCCTCATCGAACAGCGGGGTGGTGATCTTCGCCGGGACCCAGGGCGGGTATGGCCGGACCGTCATCGTCGATCACGGCGGCGGGATCACGACGCTCTACGCCCACATGACCGAGATCGGTGCCTCGGTCGGCCAGCTGGTCGATCGGGGTGACATCGTCGGCCTGGTCGGGGCCACCGGCACCGCAACCGGCAACCACCTCCACTTCGAGGTCCGGGTCAACGGCGGGCCGTCCAACCCGCGCAACTACCTGCCGTAGCACCGCGGCCGGCGCGGAAGCCGGAGCCGAGGTCCCGGCCAGGAGCGAGGTCATGGATCTCGGCCAGCGGCGAGGTCCGGACCCCTAGACGACGGTGCCGAGGCCGAACGGCGTCAGACGCCCTCGACGCCGATCCGGTGCCAGCCGGCGGCGCCGTTGGGGGCCGGTGGCGTCGGATTCGGGGTCTGGGTCGTCCCGGTGCCGTCCGTGGCCCGGACCTGGACGATGTGGCGGCCCGGCGTTGCGGTCCAGGGCACCATCCATTGGACCCAGGCGTCCTCGCCCAGGCTCTGGCCGAGGGTGGCCTCCATCCACGGTCCGTCGTCCACCTGGACCTCGACCTTGGTGATGCCGGTGCTCGGGGCCCAGGCGACGCCAGCGATCGGGATGTCGGTTCCGGCCGCAACCTGCTCGGTGTGGCGAGGCGTGTCGATCCGGGACTGGGTCTTGACCGGCCCCAACTTCGACCAGCCGCGAGGGATCCAGTAGCCGTCGAAGCCCTCGAGCGTTGTCAGCTCGATCTCCCGGAGCCACTTGGTGGCCGACACGTACCCGTACAGGCCAGACACCACCAGCCGGGCCGGGAATCCGTGCTTGAGCGGCAGTGGTTCGCCGTTCATCCCGACCGCGACCAGCGCAGTCCGCCCGTCGAACGCCGCTTCGGTCGGGAAGCCGCAGCTCCAGCCGTCGACCGAGCGGCTGGCGATCTGGGTCGCCCCCTGCTGGACCCCGGCCTCCTCGAGCAGCTCGACCAGCGGCACGCCCTGCCAGATGGCGTTGCCGACCAGCCCGCCACCGACCTCGTTCGAGACACACGACAGCGTCACCGGGGCGATGGTCTGGGCCCGATCGAGCAGGTCCTGATAGCTGTAGCTGACCTCCTGATCGACCATCCCCCGGATAGTGAGCGACCAGTTCGCGGGGTCGACCTGGGGCGTGGTCAGGGCGGTGTCGATCAGGTAGAAGTCGTCGTTGTCGACCACCAGCGGGCTGATGTTGGGGGTTGAGCCGACCGGCCCGACCTCGGAGGCGGCCACGATCTCGTCGAACTCGGTGCTCGGCGGGGCGTCGGTGGCGGTGAGGTCGATCTCGGCCCGGGCCCGGTTTGCCGAGGATCGAGCCCGCAGCTCCCGGGAGACGACGGCGGCACCGACCGCACCGACGCCGACCACGCCGGACCAGTTGAGGAACCGTCGGCGGGACACCGGTGGGTCGACCATCGAGGCCGGCTCGGCCCGGAGACCGCGTTGGGCCACCGCCCGCTCGGTTGCCGCCCGATAGAGGAGGAACATGGCGCCGAGGCCGGTCAAGACCGAGAGCAGCGAGACCACGACCGCAGTGCCCCAGCCGCCTTGGGCGTCGGTTCCGATGGCCAACAGCCCGAGCACCCCGAACCCGCCGAACGCAGCAGCGGCCACCGCCGGCCGGCGGGGCGAGACCATGCCGACCACGATGCCGATCAGCAGCGAGATGATGATGGTGCCGAGGACGAGGGCCGGCTTGTCTGCCAGACCGAACACCGACTTGCCGAACTCGACGAACCAGTTGGGGGCGTTGTCGACGACCCTGTTGGCCACCCCGATGACGGGGCCCGGGACCGGGGCGGCGAAGCTGGCCGCCAGCTCGCCGACCGCGAGCGCGGCGGCAGCCGCGATGATGCCGACCAATGCCCCGATGGGGCGAGGGATACCTGGGAAGTCCCAGCCGAGTGGTCCGCCGGGGGCCTGGCCGTCATCGACCGGGGGCCCTGGGGCGGCGTCGGGAGCCAGTGATTGTGTCATTGCGCCTCCTACGGACGATCCGTAGTTTCTCCAACGTCCGGTCTACCCTGTCCAATTCTCTATCGGCCAACCGTTCACCGGTTCTTCAGAACGGGCCCGAGGTTTCCGTGGCACCATGATTTTCGTTCACAATCGGGAATCGGGTGCGATCGGGCCGGGTTTCGGAGGTCTTATGCGCATCATGAACACGCCGCGCCCCCTCGTCGGCGTCGTCGTGGCCGTGTCACTGGTCGTCGCAGCGTGCGGCTCCGGGGACACCGCCACCGACGCGACGGCGGCGGAAGCGACCCCATCGTCTGCAGCCCAGGCCGGCACCTCGTCGACCGAGGCGGCTCCCGCCGAGGCGGAGGGTCCGGCCCTCGACGACGGTGCAGGGACCGAGGCCGAGGCTCAGCCGGAGAGCGAGCCGGAGCCGGAGCCCCACCTGTTCCCCAACCTCGAGACGCTCGACATCGCCTCCGGTGCGACGCTCAACCTGGCGGCCGAGTTGGCCGGGGGCGACACCCCGATCCTCCTCTGGTTCTTCGCACCGCATTGACCGGCGTGCAACGCCGAAGCACCGGTGGTTGAGCAGTTTGCTCAAGCGTATGAAGATCAAGTGCGAGTGGTCGGCATGGGATCCCAGGACTCGATCGAGCTGGCCCAGCAATTCCTCGACCGACACCAGGTCAACACCCCGCTGATGACCTGGGACAGCAGCTTCGAGACCTGGCGGTACTACCAGGTCCGAGGCCAACCGACCGTCATCCTGGTCGACCCGCAGGGCACCCCGATCGGGCAGTGGTTCGGTCTGACCCAGGAGGCCGCCGACCTGGTCGAGTCCTACGGGACCTGACTGGGGCGCTCGGAGCGTCAGCTCCGGGACTGGTCGAGCTGCTTGACCAGCGTCTTTGGCGCGGCGATCCGGTAGGCGTCCTCCAGGATGCCTGCCACCTCGTCCCAGTCGGGGTCGATGTCGAGTCGGACCCCGATCCAGCCCCGATGGCCGACGTATGGGGGTACGAAGAACCGTTCCGGCTCCTGCTCGACCAACTCGGTCTGGGCTCCGGGCGGTGCGGCACACCAGATGGCGAGCCGACCGTCGCCGTGGTGGTCCTCGAACAGGTGGACCAGGACCTTCTTGTCCCGGATGAAGAACGTCGGGGTGTGGTGGCTGAGCCGTTCGGTCACCTCCGGCAGGTCGAAGGCCAGCGAACGGAGGCGGTCGAGCACCGCCAGTCCTTCCGGTGTCGTCACAGCCATGGCCCAAGTGTGCCAGACCGACCGAGCGGCGCCCCACCGGAGCTGCAACCGAGGGGTCGGTGCGGCTACCGTACGGGTGGCTCGGCGTCATCCGAGCCGGTGATGATCCCGACCCGAAGGTGCGGATATGAAGGTGACAGTCGACTTCGATCTCTGCGAGAGCAATGCGGTGTGCATGGCCATCGCCCCAGACGTGTTCGAGGTTCGGGATGACGACTACCTCTACGTCCTGGACGAGGACCCGACCGGGGACGAGCTGGAGGCGAAGGTCCGGGAGGCGGCCGAGCGTTGCCCGAAGCAGGCCATCACCCTTGACGGCTGAGTCGAACCGGCCGGTGACGGCGCGGTTCGGCCGGAGTGGCGCATGAGCGGGATCGTGATCGTCGGGGCATCGCTGGCCGGGACCCAGGCCGCCCAGGCGGCAAGACGGGCCGGCTATGACGGGCCGATGACCATCGTCGGCAGGGAGCCCCATTATCCCTATGACCGCCCGCCGCTGTCGAAGGCCTACCTGACCGATGACGAGGTCGACGAGGACCGGCTCCGGCTCCGACCGGCGGCCGATCCCGATGCGCTCGAGGTCGACTGGCGTCTGGGGCGATCGGCAACCGGACTCGATGGGCCGACCCGGACCGTCCATCTTGACGACGGTGCCGAGGTCACCGGTGAGGTCGTGATCGTGGCCACCGGCGCGTCCCCCCGCCGCCTGTCTGGCATCGAACCGGACCTGGCCGGCGTGTTCGAGCTCCGCACCCTTGACGACGCCCGGGCGTTGCGGACCGCCCTGGCGGGGCCGCCGGTCCGGGTCCTGGTGTGCGGCGCCGGTTTCATCGGGGCCGAGGTCGCGGCATCGGCCCGGGAGCGGGGCCACGAGGTCACCCTGGTCGACGTCGCCGCCGCCCCGCTCGATCGGGTCCTCGACCGGGCGGCCGGGCTGGCGGTCGCCGACCTCCACCGGGGGCACGGGGTCGACGTCCGGTTGGCAACCGGCCTGGTCGGCGTCGAGCACGCTGGCGATCCAGCCCGAGTCACCGCCGCAACCCTCAGCGACGGGACGACCGTGCCGGCCGATGTCGTCGTCGTCGGGATCGGGGTCGTGCCCGAGGTCGACTGGCTTGCCGAGGCCGGCCTGACCGTCGACGACGGGCTGGTCGCCGATGACCACCTGACGGCCGGGCCGGGCATCCTGGTCGCCGGTGACGTGGCCCGTTGGCCGAACGCCCGCTTCGGGGGCCAGCTGATGCGGGTCGAGCAGTGGGACAACGCAGTGGA
>JBCCFN010000236.1:0-8514 GCA_039029715.1 Actinomycetota bacterium
CATCAGACCCGGATGCGGTGGGCCCGCAGGTGCTCGTAGTGCGGGAGCAGCTCGGCGTGGACGTCACGGACCCGCTGCGGGGCGTCTGCCAGGTCGATCGATGTCCGGGCCTGGGGCATGAGGCCGTTGGAGTTGCGGAGGTTCTCGTGGAACGAGCCGCCGTCCCACCAGCTGACCTCGTCCCGGGGGCCAGGCTCCCACCGCAGCGACTCCGGTAGCCATGGGATGCCGACCGCCGCACACCACGCCTCGACCACGGCGGCCGGATCGGCAAGCAGGTCGTCGCTGTCGATCAGCGGTGGGGGCGCGCCGTGGCGAACGGTCAACTCGTCGAACAGTCGGCGCTGCTCGGCGAAGCCGGTCTCCCGGATGTCGAAGTCCGGCCAGTGCCGGTACATCGACGTCACGGTCCGGGCCGGGTCCCGGATCAGGAAGCTGTGGGTGAAGTGGTCGAAGAAGTCGTCGGACCACAGCGTGTCCAGATAGTGGGGGAAGTCCTTGATGAACACCGGCCCCCGTTCGGCGTCGGCCTGCAGCTCGGCCCACCGGGAGCCGTAGGTCAGCCCCGGCGTCCGGATGCTGTCCGGTCCGAGGCGGGGCCAGTCCGGGGAGTCGCCCTGATACCAGACCTCGCCGAAGGGCTCATGCCAGCAGCTCAGGTCACCCCGGACCCGCATCATCCACTCGAACGCGGTCGAGGTGGACCGGGGAACCGCCCACAGGGCCAGGATCGGCCGGGACGCGGTCACCGCAGCCCGGCCAGCAACAAGCCATGGCCGGTGGCCGCAGTCAGGTTCAGCTCCCGCAGCATCGCCCAGTAGAGCGCGACGTCGGACCCGACGACCGGGGTCTGGGTCTGGCCCTCGACCGCATCGACCACCTGGAGCATCCGGAACCCGGCCCCGGTCTGGACGATGGCATCGGCCGCCGGCGCTCGGCCATGGGCATCGACGCAGGCCTGGATCATCAGGCGGTCCGGGTAGTCCCAGAGGGTGGCGGCCTCGATGGCCAACTTCTCGTCGTGGTCGGCGACCAGGCCCTGGTCGATCAGGTCCCCGGCCCACAGGATCTCGAATCCGGCCGCCTCCAGGTAGCGGTTGATACCGGCCGACCAGTCCGGCCGGTAGTAGCCGTTGACCACCGTCACGGTCCGGGCCCCGACGGCCCGAAGCCCCTCGACCAGGCAGTGCCCGGCCATCAGAAACCGGACCCCGGTGGCGGCGTGGAGCCGATCGCAGAACGCCTCGATCTCCGCCGGGCCGGTGGTCCCCTGGCAGTGGACCCAGTTGGAGCCGACCTGGCCGACCACGTCGCAGAACGAATCGGCGAGGGCGACATGGGCCTCCTCGAGCAGGTGGAAGTTGGCCGACCGCTGGTCGAGGTCATAGGCGTAGTCCGGGACAGACAGCACCCGCTGGATGGTGCCGGTCCGCTTGGGTGCGACCTGGAGGAACTGCTGGGGGCTGTCGTCGAAGTACTTGGGGGTGGTGACGAAGCCGGTGTAGGCCCCGTAGCGGCGGTGGGCGGGGCGGATGTCGATGGGGGACACGGCGCCGCTCTCGGTCAGGCCCGCAGCCGGGCGCTTGCCGGATCGTAGATTGGCTCGGCCAGGACCCGGGCCGGCTTGAGGTCGCCGACCACCCGGACCTGGAGCTCGGTCCCCGGCTCGGTGTGTTCCGGGGCGAGATAGGCGAACGCCAGTCCCTGGCCGACGGCGTGGCCGTAGTTGCCGGTTGTCACCATGCCGATACAGCGACCGTCTGCGGTGTACACCCCGTCCGAGCCGTGGACCTCGGCCACATCGGTGTCGACCGCCAGGTAGGCCAGCTGCCACCGCCACGGCTGCTCGCCGGACTGGGCGCGGGCCCGGCGGGCCACCAGCGCATCCCGGCCGACGAACGGGCCCTTGTCGACCTTGACGAAGCGTCCCAGGCCGGCCTCATCGGGGCCGACGTCGTGGGTCAGGTCCCGGCTGATCATGTACTGCTTCTCCATCCGGAGCGAGTCGAGGGCGTGGTTGCCGACGTTTGCCACCCCGAGGTCCCGACCGGCCGCCCACAGGGCGTCATAGACCGTGCCCAGATCCTCGGTCGGGACGTGGAGCTCCCAGCCCAACTCGCCGACGAACCCGACCCGAAGGGCTCGCACCGTGACGCCGGCAACCGTGATCTCCTTGGCCGCCAGCCAGCGGAACGACTCGTTCGACAGGTCGGCATCGGTGCAGCGGACCAGGAGCTCCCGAGACGACGGGCCGGCGACCGCCAGCACCCCGAGATCGAGTGATCGGACCCGGAGCTCGGCGTCGAACCCGTCCGGCCAGTGGTGCTGCAGGTACTCCCGATCCTTCTCCTCGCCGACGGCGGCCGAGACCAGGTAGCAGTGGTCTTCGGCCAGGCGGGTGATCGTGGTCTCGCCCTCGATCCGTCCGGTCGGGGTCAGGAAGTAGCTCAGCCCGATCCGGCCGACCTTTGGCACGGTGTTGGTCGTCAGCCGGTCGAGGACCGCAGCGGCGTCCGGCCCGACGATGTCGAACTTGGCGAAGGCGGTGGAGTCCAGGATGCCGACCCGCTCCCGGACGGCCCGACACTCCTCGGCCACCACCGGGAACCAGTCGGTGTGGCGGAACGCCACCACGTCCTCCTGCGGAAGCCCGGCCACGGTCGGGTACCACTTCGGCCGCTCCCAGCCGTAGACCTGGGTGAAGACCGCACCGTTGTCCCGGAACCGCTCGTACAGCGGGTTGGTCCGGTAGGGACGTAGCTGCGGGTGCTCGAGGCCCGGGACCGGGGTCTGGTGCCGGTACTCGTAGTCCTCGGTCCCCTTGATCCGCCCGTACCGCATGGCGTCGTCCGGCGGCACGAAGCCGAATCGTCTGGCGTCGTAGCCCCGGAGGCTGACGTCCGTCTCGCCGTGGACCATCCATCGGGCCAGTTCCCGCCCGAGCCCCGGTCCGTCCGCGATGCCGACCTGGACGCCGACCATCTGCCAGAAGTTCGGGATCCCGGACGGGCCGAGGAGCGGCTCCCCGTCCGGGGTGTGGCCGATGGCGCCCCGGATGACCTGCTTGATGCCCAGGGGCTCCAGGATCGGGACCCGCTCGAACGCCCGCTCAAGCCAGAACCCGATCCGGTCGTAGTCGGCCGGGAACAGCGGGTTCTCCAGCGACCAGTCCGGCCCGTCGTGCCAGGCCGCCTCGGCGTTCGACTGCTCGTAGATGCCGATCAGGCCGGACTGCTGCTCCTGGCGGACGTAGCCGGAGAGGTAGTCGTCCCGGACGACCGGGAGCTCGTGATCCAGCTCGGCGAAGGCCGGGACGGCCTCGGTCACCAGGTAGCTGTGGAGGGCGTTGGACATCGGGACAGACAGGCCGACCATCTGGGCCACCTGGTGGGCGTAGCAACCGGCGGCGTTGACCACGTGCTCGGCGGTGACCGTGCCCTGCTCGGTCACCACGTCGAAGCCACCATCCGACCGCCGGTCGATGGCCAGAACCCGGTTCCGCCTGGACACCAGGGCACCCTTGTTGCGGGCCACCGTGACCATGGCGTTGGTGGCCCCGGTCGGATCGACGTGGCCGTCGTTCGGTGTCCAGATCGCCCCCAGGATCTGGTCGACCTCGTAGAACGGGTGCTTCTCGGCGATGAACCCCTTGTCGACCCAGGCCATCTCGTTGCCGACGTACTCGGCGACCCCCAGCTGGCCGCGGAGCCAGTCGACCTCGACCGGCTCGTAGGCGACCCGGAAGCTGCCGCTTCGGTGCCAGGAGGTGTAGACCCCGCTCTCGGCCTCCAGCGAGGCGTACAGCTCGCAGGCGTACTTGCGGAACGAGCCGAGGGTGTAGCTGGACACCGAATGGGTCACCTGACCGGCCGCGTGCCACGTCGACCCGGAGGTCAACTCGGCTTTCTCGATCAGCAGGGTGTCCGTCCACCCCTCGTTGGCGAGGTGGTACAGCAGGCTGGCCCCGCAGATACCGCCGCCGACGATGACCACCTGGGCTGAGTCCGGAATCGCCATGGGCGACAACTGTACCATCAGGCCACTGTTGTGGTACAAGTGTCCGTTGTGGCGCAGCAGTCCCCTTCGATGCCCTCACCGGCACACGTGCCGATCGTGCCCCCTCCTGTGGTCGACCTGGACGCCCTCCGGTCCTACCGCCTCGGTCGGGTTCGCCAGCAGATGGAGGCGGCGGAGGTCGATCTGTTGATCCTCCTCAATCCGGCGAGCCTCCGCTATGCCGTCGACTGGCGGGAGTACGCCGTGTACCAGTCCCGGATCCAGGTCTACGACCTGTTCGTCCTCGGCTCCGGTGAGCTGATCCTCCACGGTGGCTACGGGGCCGACGTCCCCGGGCTCGAGGTCCGGCCGACCCACGCCCTCAACGGGTTCGACGGCGGTCTCGACCTGGTCGAGCGGGCCCGCCGATTCGCCGCCGATGCGGTTGCGGCCGCCGGTCCCGGGGGTCGGGTCGCGGTCGAACACGTCAACCCGTCTGCCACCCAGGCCCTGGTCGACGCCGGCCTCGTGGTTGTCGACGCCGAGCCGCTGATGGAGGCGGCCCGCTATGTGAAGTCGGCCGAGGAGATCGCCTGTCTCCGCCACTCGGTGGCGGTGGCCGAGGCGGCCATGGACCTGATGCGAACCGCCCTGGTTCCCGGCGTCACCGAGAACCAGCTGCTGGCCCTGCTGCATCAGGTCAACGTCGCCAACGACGGCGAGTGGATCGACGGGCGGATGCTGTGCAGTGGCCCTCGGACCAACCCGTGGTACCAGGTGGCGACCGATCGGGCGGTCCAGGATGGCGACCTGCTGGCCTTCGACACCGACATGATCGGCCCGTTCGGGTACTCCGCAGACATCTCCCGCACCTGGTTGCTCGGCGAGCGGCCGACCGCGACCCAGCGGGACCGCTATCGCCGGGCCCATGCCGAGATCACCCACAACGCCGCCCTGCTCGAACCGGGGCGGACCTTCCGGGAGCTGTCTGACAAGTCGTTCCGGCAGCCGACCGAGTTCGTTGCCAACCGCTACACCTGCCTGGCCCACGGGCTCGGCTTGACCGACGAGTATCCGAAGATCCCGTACCCGATCGACTGGGCCACCGACGGCTACGACGGCGAGTTGGTGGCCAACACGGTCCTGACCGTCGAGAGCTTCGTCGGCTCCGAGCACGGCGGCCCGGGGGTCAAGCTCGAGGACATGTACCTCGTGACCGACGACGGGCCGGAGCGACTGTCGGCCCATCCCTTCGAGGAGATACTGCTGTCATGAGTCCGCCCGATGTTGCCGAGGCCGCGATCGCCGATCCGCCGTCAGACCCCAGCCCGATCCTGGAGTCCCTGGCCACCGCGCTCGGCGAGCTCCCACCGCAGGTCCGCCAGGCCGCGGTCTACGTGCTCGACAACCCGGGCGAGATCGCGGTCACGTCGATGCGGAGCATGGCCGAGGCGGCCGAGGTGAAGCCGAACACGCTGGTCCGGATGGCCAGGGCGGTCGGTTTCGACGGCTACGAAGGGTTCCGGGAACCGTTTCGTCAGCAGGCGGCGGACGGCAGCCCGTCGTTCCCGGACCGGGCCCGGTTTCTCCAGTCGATCAACGAGGGCGGTCGCCACGGTGCGCTGCTGGCCGACATGGCGGCGGCTGCCCTCGGCAACGTCGAGGCCCTGTTCGCAGAGACCGATCCCGCCGAGCTGCGGGCCGCAGCGGACCTGATCGCCGAGGCCCGGTCGACAAACGTGCTCGGCGTCGGCACCGCCAGGCCCCTGGCCGAGAACTTCGCCTACGTCGCCTCGATGGCCATCGGCTCGGTCAGCGCGATTCCGACGATCGGGTTGGCCATCGACGACGTGGCCCGGATGCGGAGCGACGAGGTCCTGATCGCCATGACCTTCAGCCCCTACCGGTCCGAGATCGTCGACGCCGTCGCCCTCGCCGCCGAACGGGACGTCCCGATCGTGGCCGTCACCGACAGCTGGGCCGCCCCGATCGCCGGGCCAGCAACCCACAGTTTCGTCGTGCCGAACGACTCGCCGCTCCCGTTCTCCTCCAACGTGGCTGCCGTCGCCCTGCTCGAGTCTCTCCTGGCCTTCGTCGTCGCAGACGCCACCTCCGATGTGGTCGGCGCCATCGACACCTTCCACCAGACCCGCCGGGATGCCGGGATCTACACCGATTGACCCTCGACCAACCGTTGCCGAACCAGAGGTGAGCGCAGACATGGACACCACGAACCGGCGAGACGCCTCGCCCCGCTATGCCCACCAGGGACTCGCCACGCCGGAGTACTACGTGCCAGGGCTCCCCGTCGACGAGGTGACCAGACGGTACGGGATCACCCCGGACCAGGTGTCGAAGCTCGGGTCGGCCGAGAATCCGTTCGGGGCATCACCGAAGGCCCGAGAGGCGGTGGCGGCCAGCCTGGACCGGATGCACCTGTACCCGTCGTGGACCGCCGAACCGCTGCGGGTCAAGATCGCCGAGACCTACGGTTACACCCCGGACCAGGTGGTGTGCGGTGCCGGAGAGACCGAGATCATCAGCCTGATCATCCGGGCGTTCTGCTCGCCGGGGGGCCGGATCCTGATGCCCGGGCCGTGCTTTCCGATCTACCACCTGTTCGCCGAGGCCGAGGGCCGGATCCCCGAGCTGGCGTTCGACGCCACGGACCGGACGACGATGGCCATCGACGTCGACGGCTACATCGACCACATCTCCCCGCAGCACGAGATCGTCTTCATCACCAACCCCCACAGCCCGTCCGGGACCTGGCTGACCGAGGCCGACGTTCGACGTATCGTCGAGGCCGCCCCCCATGCCCTGGTCGTCCTCGATGAGGCGTACGTCCACTATTCCGAGACCCCCGGCTACCTCCATCTGGCCAAGGAGTACCCGCACCTCACCGTCCTGCGAACGTTCTCGAAGGCGTTCGGGCTGGCCGGGCTGCGGATCGGTTTCGGGGTCGGGGACACGCCGATCATCGATGCGCTGCTTGCCATCAAGACCACGTGGAACATGGGCCAGCTCCAGATCGCCGGTGCGGTCGCCGCGCTCGATGACCACGCCCACATCGAGCGGACGGTGACCGAGGTGGTCGCCGGGCGGGCCCATGCCGCCGAGCGTTTCCGTTCCCTCGACCGGTTCCGGATGGTGCCGGACAGCCGCTCCAACTTCTTCCTGGTCGAGATCCTCGACCCCGAGCTCGACTCGACCGGCGTGTTCGAGAGGCTGCTCGAGCGGGGGGTGATCGTCAAGGATGGTTCTGTCTCGTTCCGGGGCCTCGAGCACCGGTTCCTCCGGTCCGACGCCAACCTCGCCCCCCACATGGACCGGCTGGTCGACGCACTGGCCGACCTGCCATGACACCGGAGCGGACCCGAGCCCTCCCGGCCCGGTACTACACCGACCCGGACCTGTTCACCCGGGAGCTGGATGCGGTCTTCGCCCGGACCTGGCAACTGGTCGGCCACCGGTCCCAGGTGGCCGAGCCGGGCGACCTGCTGACCGTCCAGGTCGGAGACGAGCGGGTCATCGTGGCCAACGACGATGGACGGATCGGTGCGTTCTACAACGTCTGCCAGCATCGCGGCCACCCGCTGGTGACCGAGGATCAGATCCGGGGCGCCCGCGCCATCACCTGTCCCTACCACGCCTGGACCTAAGACCTCGGGGGTCGGTTGCGGCGGGCGAGGGGCGAGCGGGTCGGTGAGCTGTGCGTTCCACCCGTCCGGGTCGACGAGCTGGCCGGCTTCCTGTTCGTCAACCTCGATCCAGACGCACCGTCGTTGGAGGACACCGTCCCGGGGGTGGCGGCGGCGCTGCTGACCATCGCCCCCGACGCCGAGGAGCGGGTCCTGTCGTCTCGCCGGACCCACCTGATCGAGGCCAACTGGAAGGTTGCGGTCGAGAACTACAACGAGTGCTATCACTGCCCGAACGTCCACAAGGCGTTCACCGCAGGCGTGGTCTCACCGGCCAGCTACCGGATCACCCCGAAGGGCGACTGCATCCACCACACCGCCGAGGGGCCGGACGCCGCCAAGTCGGCCTACGCCCGCCACGGTGACGGCAACGACTACGGCTCGTTCTTCACCTGGCCGGTCTCGTCGATCCAGTGCTATCCGGGCCGAGTGCTGAACACGTTCCGCTGGGTCCCGTTGGCGGTCGACCGGACCCTGCTGATCCGGGAGTGGTGGTTCGACCGGCCGGATCCGACCGAGGCCCAGCAGCAGGTCATCGACCTCGACTGGGACACCACGGTCGCCGAGGACTTCGACCTGATGGACGCGGTCCAGATCGGCGTGTCCAGTCGGGGCTACCGTCCGGGCCCGTTGATCGAAGCCCCGGACGGGGTGGCCACGGTCCACACCGAGGACGCCGTGCCCCATCTCCATCGTCTGCTCCTGGCGGCGCTGGGCGAGTGACGGCGACCGCGGAGCTGGCTGCGTTCCTGGCCGGCCTGGCCGGCCGGGTGGACGAGCGGCTGCTCGGCATCGCCACCGATGCGGTGCTCGACAC
>JBCCFN010000237.1:0-8497 GCA_039029715.1 Actinomycetota bacterium
CTCGGCGCTCACCGCGGCGAGCTCCGCGGTGAGGGCGGCCGGCGCCGGAGACGACCTGGTGCATCGGCATGTCGGAGCCGGACGCAGGATCCGACCTGGCATCGCTGAAGACGACGGCGATCCGGGACGGGGACCACTGGGTCATCAACGGCCAGAAGATCTGGACCAGCTTCGGCGAGGTCGCCGACTACTGCTACCTGATCTGTCGGACGACGACCGAGGGTCCACCCCACCGCGGGATCTCCGAGATCGTCGTGCCGATGGACTCGCCAGGCATCGAGGTGCGACCGATCACCGACATGACGACCAACCGCCATTTCTGTGAGGTGTACTACACAGACGTCCGGGTTCCGATCGAGAACCTGGTCGGGGTCGAGGGCGACGCGTTCAAACAGACGATGAAGCAGCTCGAGCATGAGCGGGGCGGGATCGACCGGCTGGTGTCCAACCGGGCGCTCTATGACCTGGCGGTCGCCCGGGCCGACCGGGACGATCCAATCGTCCGTCAGGAAATCGCCTCGCTGGAAGCGGGGTACCGGGTCGGTCGGCTGCTCGTCTACCGGGAGGTGCTCGGACAGGCACCGGCCGGGTTCTCGGCCGCCACCAAGTGTTTCTGCACCGAGCACGAGTGGCGGGTCGCCCAGTTCGTGTCCCGGGTGCTCGGTCCAGACGCCACGCTGTTCGACGACGTGACGAGCGGCCTGCTGTACGCGCCCGGCTACACGATCATGGGTGGCACGTCGGACATCATGCGCAACATCCTCGGGGAACGGGTCCTCGGGCTGCCGAGGGAGCCCCGGCCCTGAGCGGTCCGTTCAGCCAACCCCAACCTCGACCAGCGGCAGGGGTTCCATCCCCAGCCGGGTCCGGTACGTGTTGTGATAGTGGTGAAGCGCCGGTTCGTTCCGGCCGAAGACCACGTGCTTGAGCGCTCCGGACGCTGCGGTCCGCTGCTGGCTGGCACTCATGACGTAGTCCTCGTCCCGGATGATCTCGGCGAACCCGGCGGCAACGCTCCGTAGCCCGTCGTCGTACTCGGGGTCGATCTCGGCCCCGGTGTAGAAGTTGATCCGACTGACGTGGTTGCCGGGCTGGCCGGGAATGGGGTAGGCCCGAACCAGGTAGCAGCCGTGGTAGCCGGGCATCAGTTGGACGTTCGGGAACAACCAGTAGACCGGCAAGGCCGCGACCCGGATGTCCCACTGGTCCTCCGGAAGCCGTCGGAGCTCGTCGATCTCCCGGCGGACCAGCAACATCCGGTGGTTGGGACCGAACGTGTCATAGCACTGGACGTTGCCGTGGAACCCGAGGGCGATCGTGTTCTTGTGCAGCGCCGGGAAGTGGTAGGTCTCACCGAAGGTGTCCATGGCCAGCTTCCAGTTGCAGGCCACGTCGTAGTGGTCCGCAGTCAGATGCTTCAGGCGACCGAAGTCCCAGGAGGCGAGCTCGGCCGCCAGTTGCTCGCCGAGCAGGCCGTCGATGTCCAGCTCGCCATCCGGGTCGGTCGAGACCCAGAGCAGCCCGTGCCACTCGACCGCCGGCAGCTCGATCAGGGCCAGGCAGTCCCGGTCCAGATCGCCAAAGTGGTCGGTCTTCGGGAGGCCGACCAGCGTGCCGTCGAGATCGTAGGACCAGTTGTGGAACTCGCAGGTCAGGCGACGGCTGCTGCCCCTGGTCTCCGTCTCGAGGATCACGCCACGATGCCTGCAGGCGTTCACGAAGGCCCGGAATCGCCCGTCCTTGGCCCTGGTCGCCAGGATCGGGACGTCGAGATCGTCGATCGTCAGGAACGAGCCGGGGCCGGGAAGGTCGCCCGACAGGCCGATCAGCTGTGGCTGACCAACGAAGAACTCCGCCCACTCCCGCTCCGCCAGGTCCGGATCGACGTAGGAGTGCGTCGGGTTGTAGCGGACGCCGCCAGCGTCGACGTTGGTCCCGGCGTCGAGCCTGGCCAACATGGTCTTGATCTGCGTGACCTGCTCTGTGCGGTGCATAGGCCACCCCCTTCGTTTCCTCGAAGCCTAGATTGCGTGGCCATCCCGGTTCGAGTTGGGGGCACCGTCTCCGGGCCGGTCGCCCGCCGGGTCGAACCGGGCGATGCGGCGCTGCAGATCCTCGGCCTCGGCCAACAGCCGCACCGCCTCGGGGTACAACCGCCGGCCGGCATCGGTCAGGGTCACCCGACGGGTGGTGCGGGCGAACAGCTCGACGCCGAGCTCGACCTCCAGCCGCCTGATCTGCTGGCTGAGCGGCGGCTGTGCCATGTGCAACCGTTTGGCGGCACGACCGAAATGCAGTTCCTCGGCGACGGTGACGAAGTAGCGGAGACGCCGGAGATTCATGGTCGAGGGCGGTTCCCGAGCCGCTGGAGTTGTCTACCGAGACGGCGGGGGAGGGGCCCGGGATGGACCGGGTGTGACGGTCCCCCCGGGTCGACTCTCCTCCACCCGTCCCGACGGCTCGATGGCGGGGTCGAACCGGCGGTTGCCGCACAGATGGAGGGAGCCGCCCGGATCCCCGACGGGCCCCGCTGCCCCCTACCGCTGACGAACCGGCGGTCCGTCAGTGCTCATCACACTATCGAACGTTCGTTCGAAGGTCAAGGCCGGCCTCCAGCCGTTCCCGGGTTTCTTCGTCCGCTGGGAAGAACGTTTCGAGCCTGAGCTCATCGAGCGTGACGTCGTGGGGCGCACCGATGGTGGCGATCGTGGTCACGAGCCGGAGCTGGTCGCCGTCGAGGGTCACCAGATCGACCGGCACGAGGAGATCGGCCCCGGTCGGCATGGCGGACACCCGCCCCAGGGCCGACACCCCGGGGAATGCCCGAAGCTCGTCGAGTAGCTCGGCCAACGTCGTGTCTGCCGGGCGGTGGGCAGTCTCCCGTTCCAGCCGGAGCAGCACCGTGGCCGCCACCGCATCCCAGTTTCGGATGCAGGGTCGCAGGCCGCGCGGGTGGAGGGTCAGACGACTGAGGTTGATCGTCGGCAGCAGCGCCGGGGAGTCCGAGCCGACCGTCGCCGCCAGGAGGGACAGCGCAGCGTCGTTGGCGTCGACCAGGTCGCCTCGCCGATCGACGACCACGGCCGGGTTCGGCTGGTGGCCGGCCAGGATCCGGGACAGCACCAGGCGGATGTCTGCCATCTCCGGGCCGTCGATGTCGCTGTGGGGGTAGGCCGGCGCAAACCCGGCCCGGTGGAGCAGCTCGTTGCGGTCCCGGAGCGGCAGATCGAGCACGGTCGCCAGATGGACCACCATCTCCCTGCTCGGCTTCGATCGGCCGGTCTCGAGGAAACTCAGGTGACGGCTCGACACCTCGGCCACGCCCGCCAGCTCCAGCTGGCTGTACCGCCTCGTCGTCCGCCACCAGCGGAGCGACGTCCCGAACCCCTGCTCTTCGGTTGCCATGGGCGCAGCATGGCACGCCGAGGTCAGCGGGACCATGACCTCTCAGGTAATCACTCAGGTAATGCAGCCGTCAGTGGCCGGCCGGAGAGGCGGCGGGGCCACGGACCGCCGGCATCCGCAGGAACGGCCACGGGTTCGGCATCTCGTCGACCGTGACCTCTACCAGGGCCGGACCGTGGTGGTCGATGGCGGCGCCGAGCGCTGGCCGCAGTGCGTCCGGCGAATCGGCGTGCCAGTAGCGGACCCCGAACGATTGGGCCAGCAGGGAGAAGTCTGGGTTGCGGAGCTTGGATGCGATCGTCCGATCCGCGCCGAACCGCAGCTTCTGAATCCGTCTCACGTTGCCATAGGCGCCGTCGTTGAACAGCAGGATGGTGCAGGGGATGTCGTGTTGGACCGCAGTGGCCAGCTCGGTGGCGGTGAACAGGAAGCCGCCGTCCCCGGTGATGCCGACAACCGGGCCATCGTGGACGGCCGCCGCGCCGATGGCGACCGCGGTGCCGGCGCCGAGCGTGCCGGCCGCCCCGGAGGTCAGGAAGGTCCGGGGGCGACGGTGGTCGTAGAACAGATGCGCTGCGAAGCCGATCTGGGTGACGTCCTCGACCAGGGCGCCGTCATCGGGCATGACGTCCCGAATGACGGCGGTGAACTCCCGTTGCGGAACCAGGTGGGCGGTGTCGACAGCAAACCGGGTCCGGCGTTCGTCCAGCTCTTCAACCGCGATGCCCCGTGGCCGAGCGTCACCATCGAGCCGGGCCCCGAGGGCGTCGATCAGGACCCGGCAGCCCCGAGCGGCGTCACCGTGGAGGCCGATGGTTCCGATGCCGTGACGGTCCAGCTCGTCGGCATCGACGTTAAGCTGGATCACCTGCAGCTCGTCGTCAACCCCCCAGGTGCCGAGCGGCCACTCCATCCGGGTCCCGATCCCGAGCACCACGTCGGCCTCCGCCCAGAGCCCATGGGCGGCCGTGATCGGGACGAACCGGGGATGGGCGGTCGGAACCACGCCGTGACCCTGGCGTCTGGTCGTCACCGCTGCGCCGATCAGATCTGCCAGCTCCGCCACCTCGGCTGCCGCGCCGTACGCACCGGAGCCGAGGACGATCAGCGGGCGCGCCGCCTCGGCCAGCGCGGCGGCCGCCCGATCCACCGCGTCCGGATCCGGCGTCGGCTCCGCAGCGGTCTCGACCGGCAGGCCGCCATCGGCAGGGCGGGCCCAGACATCGACGGGTACCTCGACGCTCACCGGTCGCGGGACCCCACCGTGCAGCTGGTCCAACGCTCGTTGGATCAGGCCGGTCGCCCGGGCCGGATCGTCGACCCGTATCGCTTCCTTCGTCACCTGCTGTAGCACGGCGGTCGGATCGTTCAGATCGTGGAGCGTGCCGATATCCCGGCCCTGCAACCCGGTGGCGATACCGCCGATGATGCCGAGCACCCGGGCGTATCCCCAGTAGGCGCTGGTCAGGGCTGCCGTGGCGTTGAGCATGCCAGGCCCGGGCACGACGCAGAACGCGGACGGCCGACCGGTGACCTGGGCCGCCCCCATCGCCATGTAGGCCGCGCCCTGCTCGTGCCTGGTCACGACCGGGGTGATGTCCCTGGCGTCGACCAGGGCGTCGAAGAAGTCGTCGTTCTGCACCCCCGGGAGGCAGAACAGGGTGTCGATCCGAGCCTGTCGAAGGGCATCGATCACCAGCGTGGCGACGGTCGGTTCAGCCATCGGCCCACCCTACGGCCCGACCCCGCAATACTGGGAGCCATGGCTGAGAAGATTCCACCGCGGTTTCGCAAGACCAAGACCGACAAGTGGGCCGTGATGGCGCCGGTCGAGGATCTGGAGAAGGCGCTGGCCGAAGGCGGGAAGATCGACGTGCAACGGAAGTCCGGGGACTGGTCGACGTTCACCGTCGCCTCGCTCGGTCGGCCGTTCGACGTCGACGGGGTCCAGATGTGTTATGGCTACGGCCCGGAAGAGGAGGGTGATGAGGCGGGCGGGCAGACGGCGTCCGGCGGAGGACGCCAGCAGGCCCCGCCGCGTCGAGCCCCGGCGCCAGCCCCGACCACCGATCCGTCCGAGCCGCTCCCGGAGTACCAGGGCGGCCCCGAGGACGAATGGGATGGCTTCTAGCTAGGACCACCAGCGGGCCCCGCAATAGACACCCCCGTCGGCCCACTGCCATGCTTGGGCGACGATGGCGGAGCCGCCTCGGCTCCGTCCGGCCACAGGGGAGCCACGAATGAGCGAGACGATCCAGTCCATCGGCGACATCACCCGCGTCCACGCCGCGGCTCGGGGAGACAAGATCGCCCTCCGGTCCGAGGACCGGACCTGGACCTACGGTGAGCTGGACGTCGAGGCCGATCGGGTCGCCCAGGCCCTGCTGGCCGCCGGCGTCGGACCGCAGGATCGGGTGGCCTTCCTCGACAAGAACGCGCCGGAGTACTTCTCGTTCCTCTTCGGTGCCGGCAAGGTCAACGCCGTCACCGTGGCGGTCAACTGGCGGCTGGCGGCGCCGGAGATGGAGTACATCCTGAACAACGCCGAGGCCAAGGTGCTGCTGATCGGCGAGGAGTTCCTCGACCACCTGACCAGGATGGACCTGGCAACGGTCACCACGACGGTGGTCATCGGCACCGGCGGTGACCTGGTCGACTACGAGACCTGGATCGCCGGCCACGAGCCGATCGACCCGGCCCTCCCGGCTGCGCCGGACGACACCTGCTACCAGCTCTACACCTCCGGCACCACGGGCCTCCCGAAGGGGGTCGAGCTGACCAACCGCAACTTCTTCTCCATGCTCCCGGCCGGCTCCGCCGAGTGGCACTTCGACCAGGACTCGGTGAACCTCGTGGCGATGCCCCTGTTCCACATCGCCGGCAGCGGCTGGGGTGTGGTCGGGCTGTTCAACGGTGGCTCGAACGTCCTACTGCGGGACATCGACCCCGCCGCCATCCTGGAGCTCATCCCGGCCCACGGGATCACCAATGCGCTGCTCGTACCCGCGGTGCTGCAGTTCCTGTGGATGACGCCCGGCATCGACAGCACGGACTTCTCGACGATGCGGGCCATGGTCTACGGCGCCTCGCCGATCACCGAAGAGGTACTGGTCGGTTCGATGAAGGCCATGGGCTGCAAGTTCATCCAGGCCTACGGTCTGACCGAGACGACCGGCGGTATCACCATCCTCCGGGCAGACGATCACGACCCGGGCGATGACCGGGCAGACCTGTTGCGCTCGGCGGGGGAGCCGTGGGGTGACGTCGAGCTCCGGATCGTCGATCCCGGCACCGGGGAGGATCGGCCCGATGGCGAAGTCGGTGAGATCTGGTGCCGAAGCGTTCAGAACATGAAGGGGTACTGGGCCAACCCGGACGCCACCGCCGAGGTGTTCCCCGAGGGTCGGGACCAGGACGGCCTCGGCTGGTTCCGGACCGGGGACGCCGGGTATCTCCGGGACGGCTACCTGTTCATCCACGACCGGGTGAAAGACATGATCGTGTCCGGGGGCGAGAACGTGTACCCGGCCGAGATCGAGAACGTGCTGATGGCACACCCCGAGGTGGCAGACGTCGCCGTGATCGGGGTGCCGTCCGAGAAGTGGGGGGAGACGGTCAAGGCCATCATCACCCCGACCGCCGGGCACGATCCGTCTGCCGATGACCTGATCGCCTACACCCGTGAGCGGCTGGCCCACTACAAGTGCCCGACCTCGATCGACCGGATCGATGTGATCCCCCGGAATCCGTCAGGCAAGATCCTCAAGACCGAGCTCCGGGCCCCCTACTGGGAGGGCCACGAGCGGCTGGTCAACTAGGCCGAGGGTACGCTCGGCCGATGCCGTTCGACATGACCGGGGCGCTGCGCCCCGACCTCCCGCCGGCCGCAGACGTCTGGGTCGACCCGCCGGACCACAGCTTCGTCGGTGGTCACAACTGTGCGGACACGGTGCCGTTCGCCGCGCTGGCCGAGGCGGCGGTCAACGCCATCGGGCGTGAGGGTCGCAACCTCGCCTCCTACAACCTCGGCGGCTCGCCGTTGGGTTATCGGCCGCTGCGAGAGTTCGTCGCCGACGCCATGGGCCGCCGGGCGGCGACGCCGGTAGACCCGGAGCAGGTGTTGATCACCTCCGGCTCGCTCCAGGCGTTGGATCTGGTCAACCGGGCCTTCCTCACCCCCGGCGACACCGTGGTGATCGAGCAGGCCACCTATGGCGGCACGATCACCCGGCTGGCCGATGCCGGCGCCCGATGGGTGGGCGTGGCCCTCGACGACGATGGCATCATCCCCGAGGACCTGGACCGCGTCCTGACCGAGCTGGCGGCCGCCGGGACTCGACCCCGCTACGTGTACACCGTCCCGACCATCCAGAACCCGACCGGGTCGATCCTCCCCGAGGCGAGGCGGCTCGCCGTCCTCGACATCGCCCGCCGCCACGGTGTGCCGATCTTCGAGGACGACTGCTACGCCGATCTGGTCTGGGACGGCGCCCGTCCGCCGACGTTCCGAGCCCTCGATGACGGCGGCGGCCAGGTCATCTACTGCGGGTCATTCTCCAAGTCGATCGCCCCGGCACTGCGGGTCGGCTACCTGATCGGCGACCAGCTGGTCATCCAGCAGCTCCTCGCCCTCAAGACCGATGCCGGCACCGGCGCCATGGAACAGCTCACCGTCGCAGAGTTCGCCCCGCCGCACTTCGACGCCCACGTCGATCGGCTGATCGGGGTGCTCCGCCACAAGTGCGACACGATGGTCGCTGCGGTCGCTGCGGCCTTCGGTGATGATGTCCAGATCGTCCCCCCGAAGGGCGGGATCTACGTCTGGCTCACCTTCCCCGAGGGGGTCGACACGTCGAGCTTCGTCGATGACGCGGCTGCAGCCGGCATCGAATTCAACCCCGGGCGGGGATGGGCTGCCGACCCGGCGTGGGGGGCGCGCCGGCTTCGGCTGTGCTTCGGCCACGTCGACGTCGACCGCATCGAATCGGGGGTGGCCCAGCTGGCCGAGGTCTACCGGACCGCAACCGACCGCTGAGGCCGGCGCTCAGGCCTCGGAGAGGATCCGGTTGAGGGTGGCGCTCGGACGCATGGC
>JBCCFN010000238.1:0-8488 GCA_039029715.1 Actinomycetota bacterium
AGCTCCCGGACCAGCGTGTCCGGGTCCGAGCCGAGGCCACCGTTCGACAGGTACTGCTGGTAGGTCCGGAAAAACGCAGACCAGGGGAACGACGCCCCGGGGTCCGAGCGCCGGGTCGGGTCACGACGGGCGTGGGAGATGAATCCGGAGGCGTTCGCCCGTTCGCTCTCGGCCTTGGTCAGCAGCCGGGCCTCGGGGACCGGGAGCCCACGGTCGCTCAACCAGCGGGCGGCGATCGAGGCCATCTGGGCCGCGGTGTCTGTGAACTGGGTCCGCCGGGACGAGGACAGTCTCGGCCAGTCGGCGGCGTTCATGGCCAGGCTGATCCCGATGGCCCACGGGTTGCTCCCCGAGCCGTCCTGGAAGGCCTCGTTCTCGAACCGGACCAGCTGGACGATCGAGTCTGCGTCACCGATCAGGTGGTAGGAGCCGGCGTCGCTGCGGTCCCGGATGAACCGGGCAACGTTCTCGGCCCGGGGGTCCGACCCGAAGCGGTCGGTCCCGGATTCCGCGGTGTGGACCACGATCACCGACCGGATCGGCTCCCGCCGACCGACCAGGAACTGGGACCGGCGGGGCCGGTTCTGTTCCAGGTAGATACCACTTCTCACGATGGCCATGAGCCGTTCCGCCTCCTGCACGAACCCGCCCGCCAAGATCGGGGTGTGCCAACCGCCTGGGGCGAGAGTCTAGTGGCTGTCGGTGGTTCCGGCCCCAGCGGCGGCCGCCCTGGCATCCCAGGCCTCGACCAGGTCATCGGAGGCCCGGTTGCGCCAGGACTCGATGACCAGCTCCTCCATCCGCTCCAGCTCGACCGCGGCCAGGCTGACCAGCACGATCGGGTGACCGTCGTAGTGAGAGGTGGTGAAGAACAGCCCGGGCTCGGCGGCCAACATGGCGTCCTTCTCCTCGATCGATTCGACCCAGACCACCAGTGCCTCCGGGTCTCTGCGGACCCAGGCGAACATGGCGGCCGGAGTTCGCCACGATGGCTGGCCGCCGTAGGACGCCCGCTCCCAGGCTTCGGGGAGCGACAGGGCGATCCGGCGGACGTCGTCGACATCGACCATGCCAAGCAACCTACTCGGTCCGGGGCCACGGGGCGAGCGCAGCGGGCAAGCCACTACGCTCGCCCCATGACCGGGGACAGCCGCAGTACCGAAGGCGAGGGTGGACCACCACTTCGATCCCAGGACTGGTTCGGCCGCCCGCTGGCCGGGTTCGCTCATCGCAGCTGGATGAAGCGGGGCCTCCCAGACGACGCGTTCGATGGTCGGCCGATCATCGGTATCGCCTCGTCGTGGTCGGACCTGACGCCGTGCAACGGCCACCTCCAGGACGTGGCCGAGCACGTGAAGCGGGGGGTGTGGGAGGCCGGTGGTGTGCCGCTGGTGTTCCCGACCACGTCCCTCGGCGAGACCCAGATCCGCCCGACCGCCATGCTGCTGCGGAACCTGATGGCCATGGACGTCGAGGAGTCGATCCGGGGCAACCCGATCGACGGCGTGGTCCTGCTCGGCGGTTGCGACAAGACCACCCCGGCCCAGCTGATGGGGGCGGCCTCGGTCGACCTGCCGACGATCATGGTGTCTGGCGGACCGATGCTCAACGGGCACTATCGGGGCCGGGACCTTGGCTCGGGAACCGACCTGTACCGGTTCACCGCCGATGTCCGGGCCGGCGACATGGCGATCGAGGAGTTCACAGACCTCGAGAGCTGCATGACCCGGAGCTGGGGCACCTGCAACACGATGGGGACGGCGTCGACCATGGCCTGCATGTCCGAGGCGCTCGGCATCGCCCTCCCGTCGAACGGGGCCATCCCGGCCGTCGACTCCAGGCGCCTGCGCCTGGCCCACCTGGCCGGCCGGCGGATCGTGGAGATGGTCGGCGAGGATCTACGGATCTCTACCGTCCTGACCCGGGCCAACTTCGAGAACGCCATTCGCTGCCTGGCCGCCATCGGCGGATCGACCAACGCCGTGGTCCACCTGCTCGCCATCGCCGGGCGGCTCGGGGTCGAGTTGGCCCTGGACGACTTCGACCGGTTCAGCCAGGACTCCCCGCTGCTGGTCAACCTCAAGCCGTCCGGGGAGTACCTGATGGAGGACTTCTTCTACGCCGGTGGGCTGCCGGCGGTGCTCGGCCACCTCGGCGACGTGATCGACGGGACCGCTCCGACCGTGACCGGCCATCCGTTCGGCTCCTACGCCAACCCGGGTGCCGCCGAGATGGCGAACCGGGACGTGATCCGCCCGGTCACCGATCCGGTCCTCCACGACTCCGGCATCGCCGTGCTCCGGGGCAACCTGTGCCCCGGAGGGGCGGTGATCAAACCCAACGCCGCCACCCCGGAACTGATGACCCACCGGGGCCCGGCGGTGGTGTTCGAGTCGATCGAGGACTATCGGGCCCGGATCGACGACCCGGACCTCGCCGTCGACCGGCACTCGGTCCTGGTCCTCAAGGGGTGCGGGCCGAAGGGCTACCCGGGCATGCCGGAGGTCGGCAACTTCGGCCTGCCCCAGAAGCTGCTTCGGGACGGGGTCCGGGACATGGTCCGGATCTCGGATGCCCGGATGAGCGGCACCGCATTCGGGACGGTGGTGCTGCACACTGCGCCGGAGTCGGCGGCCGGCGGACCGCTGGCCGTGGTCCGCGATGGCGACGTGATCAGCCTCGACGTCGCAAACCGCTCCCTGACCCTGGAGATCGAAGACGAGGAGCTCGCCAGACGACTTGCGCTGTGGGCGGCCCCGGAGTCACCGCACCAACGGGGCTACTACCGGCTGTACGTGCAGTCCGTCCTCCAGGCCGACCGGGGCTGCGACTTCGACTTCCTGGTCGGCGGGAGCGGAGCCGAGGTCAGCCGCGACGCCCACTGACGGTCGACCAGCCCGCTCATGCGAGGTCCGGGCGGCGGCGGGCGAGCACCGTCAGCAGGACCAGCCCCAGCCCGGCCCCGATGGCAGACAGTGCGGCCGGGCCGGCGATGCCGAACCGCTCGTAGAGGATCCCGGCCGCCGCCACGCCGGAGCCCCGGGCCACGGTCCCGACGGCCGTGTTTACACCGAGCACGTGGCCCCGAGCTTCGACCATGGCCTCGCTGACCAACGAGAACGAGGTCACGATGGCGTACTCGAACCCGAGGAAGAACAGCAGCAGGCCGATGGCACCGACCAGCAGCGAGGAGCCGGCGGACGACATGATGGCCAGACCGGCGAGCACGGCGACCGCAGCGACCTGCATGGTGAACCGCTTGCCCCGGCGGTCGGCGAAGATCGACGAGCTGCTCGACGCCGTCAGTTCGGCAACGCCGAACGACATCGCAACCAGACCGACCCCGCCGGTGCTGACCCCGAGGGCCTCGTCAAGCCAGGTCCCGGCGACGGCGATCGTCGTCAGCCCGGCCATGGCGATGGCAGCCGAGATGGCGATGATCAGCCAGGCGTCGCCGGTCAGCTTGACCCGCCGTCCCCGGACCTGCGGCACCGGCGGCGGCCCCCCGGTGGTGGCCCGGTCTGCGATGGTCGCGACCCCGACGACCGCAACCAGCCCGGCGATCGCCACCGCGATGAACGGTCCCCGCCAGCCGAACCAGGTGATGACGACCGCAACGATCGGGGCACCGACCAGGAGGGCGCTGGCCCACGACATCTCGTAGACCCCGATGAACCGGGCCCGCCGATCGAAGGGGACCCGAGCCGAGATCCAGGCATGCCCGCCGACCGCAACGAACGCCGACCCGGCGCCGAGCAGCACGGCCGCCACCGCAAAGGACCAGATCGTGCCCTGCAACGCCACCAGCGATCCGGCGATCACCGTGCCGAGCGCCACCATGATCACCGACCGCTCCCGTCCGGCATCCAGCCACCGCCCGGCGACCAGGGTGGCGATCCCACCGGCCTCGGCCACCCCGAGCAGCAGGGCCAACACCGCGGTCGACGAGTCGAACGCCAGGGCCAATGTCGGCAGGAAGAACGGCAGCCACCGCCAGCCGGTGTTGGTGACGCCCTTGGCCGCGGTCAGCCGGACCAGCTCGGACCGGCCGATGCCCGAGGATGCGGACGCCGGGGCGAAGTCGGCCGCCACCTAGCGCAGATCGCCGACGGCCTCGGCCGCCGGGGGCGGACCGGGCGGGGTCCCGTCGCCGAACGGGCGACCGCCGAGGGCCTCCCGACCGTGGGGGGTCAGCAGCCCGGACAGGTCGGGTCCGACCGGCACCACCCGGGTCGGGTTGATGGTGGTGTGGACCACGTAATAGTGCTCCTTGGCCTGGGCGAAGTTGACGGTGTCGCCGAACCCCGGGGTCTGGAACAGGTCCCGGAGGTAGCCCCACAGCGCCGGCATCTCGCTCAGCTTGTTGCGGTTGCACTTGAAGTGGCCGTGATAGACGGCATCGAACCGGACCAGGGTGGTGAACAGCCGCACGTCGGCCTCGGTGATCGTGTCCCCGACCAGGAACCGCCGCGTCGCCAGCCGCTCCTCGAGCCAATCGAGCCTGGCGAACAGCGTTCGGTAGGCGTCCTCGTACGCAGCCTGGGTCGACGAGAACCCGGTCCGGTAGACCCCGTTGTTGACGTCGTGGTAGATCAGCTCCGCCACCTCGTCGATCTCGTCCCGCAGCGGCTCGGGGTAGAGCTCGGGCGCACCGGGGCGGTGGTGGTCGCTCCACTCCAACGAGAAGTCGAGGGTGATCGACGGGAAGTCGTTCGTCACCACCCAGCCGGTCGGCACGTCGACCACGGCCGGCACGGTGATCCCCTTCGGGTAGTCGGGGAACCGCTTCAGGTAGGCGTCCTGGATCCGCTCGATCCCGAGCACCGGGTCGACGCCGCCCGGGTCAAGGTCGAACTGCCACGACCGGGCGTCATGGGTCGGCCCGGCGAACCCGAGGGAGATCACGTCCTCCAGGCCAAGCAGTCGGCGGACGATCGTGGTCCGGTTGGCCCACGGGCAGGCGGCGGCCGCCACCAGCCGGTAGCGGCCGGGCTCCACCGGCCAGCGGGCATCCGGCCGGTTCTGGATCCGGTCATCGATGTAGTCGGTGTCCCGCTCGAAGGCACCGTCGTCCGCGGTCAGCTGCTCGGCCATGAGCCCAGTGTGCCAGCCGCGGCCGATTTCGGGTCCGGATCGGCGACACTGGCAGCCATGACCGCCACCCCCGAACCCGGGAGACGGCTGGACCGCCGGACGTTCCTGCTGGCCGGGACCGCGGCGGTCGTCGCCGCCTGTTCCGGTGGCGACGAGGCTGCGCCGACGACATCCGGGCCGACGACATCCGAGCCGGCGACGTCGACCGCCCCCGGCTCAACCACCACCGCCGGTCCGGCGACCACCGCAGCATCGTCGACGCCTGCCTCGACCACCGACTCGACAACCACTGTCGCCGAGGTCACGACCGTCGGGTTCACTCCGGCGGACTTCGAGGCCCTGGCCCTGTGTGTGGTCATCCCGGAGTCGACGGCGGGTCCGTTCGACCTCGAGGAACAGTTCCTCCGCCGCGACGTGACCGAGGGCCGCCCCGGGCACCCGCTCCGGCTCGGGTTGCGGGTCGTCGACGAGGACTGCGTCCCCATCCCGGGCGCCGAGGTGGAGATCTGGCACACCGACCACACCGGCGACTATTCGGCGTTCGAGGACGGCGGGACCGGTAAGGACGAGGCCGAGGGCTCGACGTTCTGTCGGGGCTTCCAGGTGGCGGACGACGATGGGATCGTCGCGTTCCAGACCATCGTGCCGGGCTGGTACACCGGGCGGGCCGTCCACATCCACGTCCGGGTCAGGCTCGACGGCCTGCTGACGTTGACCGGGCAGCTGTACTTCCCAGACCGGTGGATCGGCGACCTCTTCGCCACCGGCGCCTACACCGAATTCGGCCAGCCGGACACCACGCTGGAAACCGACACCCTGGCCGAGGATCCGGTCAACGACGGGACCATGCTGACCCTCGGAGATGATCGGGACCGGTCGGAAGGTGACGGGTCGGTGGCGCTGGCTAACCTCGGGGTCAGACGCTGACCGGAGGGACCATGCAGCTGCAACCGATCGTCTATGTGACCGACATCGCCCGCTCGACCCGGTGGTGGACGACGCTGCTCGATCGGGAGCCGACGATGACGTCCGATGCCTGGACCAGCTTCGATCTCGGCGGCGGGCACCTGGCCCTCCACCACAGCGACAACGCCGGCGCCGGAGGCGGCTCGGTCGAACTGTCGCTGGTTGCCGAGGACCTGGAGGCGGTCGCGGCCCGGGTCCCCCCGACCAGGCCGATCCGGGACGAACCGTTCGGCCGCAGCCTCCAGGTGACGGACCCGGACGGCCTGGTGGTCCAGGTCAACCAGCACTGACTCCCAGCGAGTCAGTCCAGGTGGTAGAGGCCCGGCAGCTCCAGTAGTCGCTCCAGCTCGGCCAGCCCGGCGCCGATCTCGGTTGCCAGGGCCGGGTCCCCCAGGTCCTCCGGAGGGAGCGCCTCCCGGTAGTGGCGGTCGACCCAGTCGGCCAGGTCGTCGAACACGACCCGATCGGTCCGGGCTGCGCCCCCGACCAGGACCCGGCCCCGGACCGCGGCCTGCTCGGCCTCGGTCAGTACCACCCGCAGCCGGAGACAGGCCGGCCCACCACCGTTGCGCATGCTCTGCCGCAGGTCGAACGACCGGGACGACGAAATCGGGTTTGCCGGGTCGGCAACGGCTGCGGCCAGGTAGGCGGCGGTCGACGGAGTCTCCTCGACCTCCCGGGGCACGATCAGGGTCATCGATCCGTCCGGCAGGGTGACCAGCTGGGAGTTGAACAGGTAAGAAGCGACGGCGTCGGCCAAGGAGACCTCGGCGTCTGGCACCTCGACCCGGATGACATCGAACGGGAACCGCCCAAGGGCTGCGGCCAGGCCGGCAGGGTCCTCGAAGGCTCGCTGGTGGTGGAACAGCACGTGGTCGTTGACCACCGCGACCACGTCGTTGTGGAATGCCCCGGCATCGATCGCCGCCGCGGCCTGCCGGACGAACACGGTCCGGTCCGGCTCGACGCCGTGGCTACGGGCGATCAACTCACCGGCCAACCGGGACTGCCGACGGGGGAAGCCGCCGGCAGAGACGATCGGCTCGTCATGGTCCCGACCGAAGACGAACAGTTGGTGGCCGGCCTGGTCGGTGGCGGCGGCGAACCGGCCGTGGTTCGCCGCCCCCTCATCGGCGAAGGCCGGCGCCATCGGCAGCGGGTCGTGGACCACGAACCGGTCGGTGTCTGCGAAGATCGTTCGCAGGATCCGGGTGGTCTGGGCCGCCTCGAACGAGCGGTGGATGGTCGACGACAGGTTGGCCGGGGTGAGGTGGACCCGATGGTCGGCGGTGTCTGCCGAGGGGGACACGGTGGCGGCGTTGGCCGCCCACATCGACGAGGCGGACATCAACAGCGGCACCAACGCCGGGTTGACGGCGGCCACGTCGGCGGCGGTTGCACCTGCCGGGAACCCGAGCGCCCGCACCGCGGTGGGATCGGGACGGAATGGCGGCGGCAGGATGCCCTGGACCAGGCCGAGGTCGACCATGGCCCGCATCTTGGCCAGGCCCTGGAGCGCAGCCCGCTTCGGCTCGGCGACCTCACCGGCGTTGCGCATCGACGCCCGGTTCCCGAGCGAGAGCCCGGCGTAGTTGTGGGTCGGACCGACCAACCCATCGAGGTTCACTTCAGCAGCCAGGCCCCCGAGGATAGATGGCCGGACCGGCGACCATCGGCCGTGCATCACTACCATCCCGGTGGTGACCGTCCCGCCACCGCCAGGCATGCCACCGCCACCACCGCCTGGCTCGGTGCCCGACACCAGCATCCCGCCGCCTCGGCCGCCGGCGGAGCGGCTCCACGACCTGGATGCGCTTCGGGCGTTCGCCATGCTGTTGGGCATCGGTCTCCATGCCGCCGTTCCGTTCGTGCCCTACCGGCGCTCCGGCATCGACTCGGCCGAACCGGACCTCCTCGACGGATTCTTCCTCTTCGTCCACGGGTTCCGGATGCCGCTGTTCTTCGTCCTCAGCGGCTTCTTCACCACCCTGCTGTGGCGGCGCCGGGGGCTCCGGGCCCTCCTTGGCCACCGGTTGCAGCGGGTCGCCGCGCCGCTGGCGCTTGGTGTGGTCACCATCATCCCGGCGATCGTGATCGGCATCGTCATCGGCTATCTACTGGCCGGGTTCGACCTCGAAGCGCTGGAGCGCGGCGAGATCTACGACGAGGGCATCGAGGCCAACACCCCGGACACCGATCGGGCAGGCGGCGACGAGCTCGAGGGCGACGACGAGGGCGGGTTCAGCTTCGCCCATCTCTGGTTCCTGTGGTTTCTGCTGTGGCTGGTGGCGGCCTTCGCCATCGTGGCCGGCTGCCCGATCGGTGTCCGGGGTGTTGGCCTCGATGCCCTCGTCGTAGATCTCGCCGCGCTCCAGCGCTTCGAGGTCGAACCCGGCCAGTAGATAGCCGATGACGATGCCGATCACGA
>JBCCFN010000239.1:0-8456 GCA_039029715.1 Actinomycetota bacterium
ATGATGGGCAACCCAGGTTTCAAGGTCGTGCTCGAGGCCTGGCTGGCCCGAGCGAACGACCGCGAGCTCGCTCGCATGCTCGACCCGGTGATCGAGAACTTCTCGAAGCTCTTCGGACCCGATCGTTGGCCGAGGACACGCCGGTCCGGGCCTCGCCGTCGGCACTCACCGCGTTGGCCGAGCGGCCCTGGCTCTATCCGCTGCCGACCGACCGGGCCCCGACCGCAGTCCAGATGAACTTCCCGGCCTTCACCAGGGCGGTGCTGGTGGTCGACCGGGAGATCCCGGAGCGAACACCGGCCGAGCGGCTGGAATTCAACCAGAGCATGGCCCTCCAGGGATTCGTGCTCGAGCTCGACGACAGCGGCGTGGCGCTCTATGTCCGCTGAACCGGCCCCGGTCGGTGCCGGCTCGGCCCTGTCTGGCATCCGAGCCCGAGACGCCCTGACCTGGCCGAACCTGATCACGTTCGCCCGCCTGCTGTGCATCCCGCTGTTTCTGTGGCTGCTGTTCGGCCGGGAGCACCGGGCGGCGGCGGCCTGGCTGCTGGCGGTCCTCGGCTCGACCGACTGGGTCGACGGCTGGATCGCCCGCCGGTTCGACCAGGCAACCGAGCTCGGTGCCCTGTTCGATCCGACGGTCGACCGTCTCCTGTTCCTGGTCGCCATCCCGAGCCTGATCATCGACGGGTCGATCCCGCTGGTGGTCGCCATCCTGGCCGTGGTCCGTGAGGGGCTGGTGGCCGTAGCGGCCCTGGTGCTCGGGGCACTCGGCGCGCCGAGGTTCCCGGTGACCTGGGAGGGCAAGACCGGCACGTTCCTGTTGATGTTCGCCTTCCCGATGTTCCTCGGTGCCAACAGCACCCTGTCCTACGCCCCGATCCTGGCCTGGCTGGCCTGGCTGTTCGCCGTCCCCGGCATCGGCTACAGCTGGTACTCGGCGATCTTCCAGTACGTGCCGGCCGCCCGCCGGTCGCTGGCCGCCCGGGGCTGATCGGCGTCCCTCCCGTGGCGCACAGATGGCGCTGCGTGAGCTAGCGTAGGACCCGATGTTGACCCCAGAGAATCTTCGCTACTCAAGCGATCATGAGTGGATCAAGGCCGAGGACGGGGGCCGGGTGCGGATCGGGATCACCGACTACGCCCAGGACGCCCTCGGTGATGTGGTGTTCGTCGACCTCCCGGAGGTCGGGGGCAACCGTGGCGATCGGTGAATCGATCAGCGAGGTCGAGTCGACCAAGTCTGTCTCGGACATCTACGCCCCGGTCGCCGGCCAGGTGGTGGAAGTCAACGACGAGCTCGGGGATGCCCCGGAGCGGCTGAACTCGGATCCCTACGGCGAGGGCTGGATCTGTGTCATCGAGCTGGCGGCCGATGCCGACCTCGAGGCCCTGATGGATGCCCCGGCCTATCTGGCACTGACGGAGGGCTAGACGATGGGCAATCCTTGCCCGACATGCGGGTACGAGAATCCGCTCGGCGCTCGGTTCTGCGCATCGTGCGGGATCCAGCTCAAGGCGGACACCAGGGACGAGTCGACCGTCATGATCGACCCGACGTCCACCGCGGATCTCAGCCTGATCTCGGCCGAGGACCTGACCGACCTGCCGGCCGGAACTCTCGGGGTGTTCCTGGTCCGCCAGGGTGCGACCTGGGGCCGGATCGCCCTCAACAGCGACGAGGTCTCGATCGGCCGTCACCCGGAAAGCGACATCTTCCTCGATGACGTGACCGTGTCCCGGCGCCATGCCGTCGTTCGGCGGGCCGGCGCCGGCTTCCACGTCTCAGACGCCGGCAGCCTCAACGGGACCTACGTCAACCAGGCCCGGGTCGAGACCGCAGCCCTCAATGACGGCGACGAGGTCCAGGTCGGCAAGTTCAAGCTGGTCTATCGGGCCCTTTCCGGCCAGGGCTGACCACGTACGGGTCCCGGGCCGGTGTGACCTCGGCCGCCTGTTGAGACTGACGCCCATTCTGTGGAGTAGCGTGGTTCCATGACGATCGAAATGGAGCTGGTGGGCGTTCGGGTGCAGCTGCCGACGAACACGCCGATCCTCTTGCTTCGTGAGACCACCGGGCAGCGCCGGGTCGTTCCGATCTACATCGGCGGACCGGAAGCCCACGCCATCGATCTCGCCCTCTCCGGTACCCCGATGGCCCGGCCGATGACCCACGATCTGTTCACCAACGTGATCGATGGCCTGGGGGCCAGCCTGGAGCGGGTGGTCGTGACCGAGCTCCGTGGCGGCACCTTCTATGCCGATCTCCACATTCGAGACGCCAACGGTGGCCTGCAGACGATCTCCGCCCGGCCGTCGGATGCGGTGGCGCTGGCCGCCCGGACCGGGAGCCCGATCTTCGCCGAGGATGCGTTGATCGAGGAGGCCGGGATCCAGGAGGATCCGGACGAGGACGACGGGGACGAGGAGGAGATGGTCGAGGAGCTGCGGAAGTTCCTGGATGAGGTCAACCCCGAGGATTTCCTCCCCGAGTAGCCCCGGCGTCGCGGTCCGGCCGGTACCGCTCAGCGGGCCAGGTCGGCCACACCAAGGTCGTCGAGCGCCGTGCCGATCCGCTGCAGGCTGGCGGCCACGAACCGTCGGCCCCGCTCGGTCGGGAACTGGCGTTGGGCCAGCAGCAGGACCGCCAGGCCGGGCAGGGCGAAGCCGAGTCGGTACCGGTCCCGGTCGCTGTCGGCCGCGGCGATCAGGTCGTCGTCGGCTCGCCGCCGGACCTCCGGTCGGAGGCTGGTCGCAGCCAACCAGGCCAGGTCGGCCTCGCCGGGCTGGACGGCCAGCTGCTGCCAGTCGAACAGGACCACCGCACCCTCCTGGTCGAATACCAGATTGTCAGCTCGTGGGTCGCCGTGGCACAGGGTTGGTGATGCGGCGTCGAACCGTTCGACCAGCCGGTCCCGGCCGGACACCAATCGACCGAAGGTTCGTTGCATCGCCGGGTCGACGGCGTCGGCCCACCGGTCGGCAAGGGCCCGCAGCCCGGTCTGCAGAACATCGGGGGCGAACCCGGCGATCGTGTTCCGGCGGACCGCCAGCCCTCCGAGGTTCGGCTCCGACCGCCACGATCGGTGGAACGCGGCCAGCGTCTCGGCCACCCGGGTGCTGTCGACGACGGTCAGGCCGTCGAGCTGGTCGACCGCACGCAGCGGGCTCAGATCTTCCAGTACGAAGGCGGCGGTGCCGTCGCCTGGCTCGTCGATCAGGTGGACCGCCGGGGCCCGGACGGGGGAGCGGGGAATGATGTGGCGATAGGCAACGG
Source organism: Actinomycetota bacterium (assembly GCA_039029715.1). Taxonomy (GTDB): domain Bacteria; phylum Actinomycetota; class Acidimicrobiia; order Acidimicrobiales; family SZUA-35; genus JAHELU01. The sequence continues at coordinate 3,277 of JBCCFN010000239.1, forward strand.
CCTCTCGCAGGTAGGCGCCGCTGGCGATCGCGGCCTCGCCGTTGGCTCCGTCGACCGGCAGCTTCGCCACCACCGAGCCGGGGACCACCGGCCGAGCGTCGCCGTCGTGGCCGGGATGGATCTCGGCCCGGAGGACCACGCTGAACGCCCCCCGGCCCCGATTGACGTCTGTGATCGCTCCGACCGTGGCCGTCTCGGGCCCGAATGCCCGGTCGCACAAGGATCGGACGACGTCACGGTGCCGCTCGGCGTCGATTGCGCCGTCTGGGGGCTGGTTTTGGGGCGTGATGTCGGGGTCGATGGTCATCGGGTACCGAAGAGGACCGCGGCGCGGTGGTCGGCCACTGAGCGCCCTGCGCGCGAATCGTTGACTCTTCGCGCGCAGCTTACTACGATCGGCACCAGGTAAATTCCTCGTCCGTAATTACGCGCATGCGGTATGTTCCGCTGGCGGCGCAGACGGGCGGTGGTCTTCGGTCGGACCAATCGGAAGCGCAGGCATGGGACTCGAGAACAGTTTTAGTGGGAAGCGAACCGCCGAAATCGTAGGCATCACCTACCGGCAGCTCGACTATTGGGCTCGGACGGATCTGGTTCGGCCGTCGGTCAGTGACGCCAGGGGCTCCGGCTCCCGTCGCCGGTACTCCTACAAGGACCTGCTGGAGCTGAAGGTCATCAAGACACTGCTTGACGCCGGCATCCGGCTGGAGTCGGTTCGGGAGGTCTTCACCTTCATGCGGGAGCAACTCGGCGAAGACGTTGCGTCGGCCAATCTGGTCATCCACGGCTCCACCTCGGTGCTGACCCGCAGCGGTGAGGAGCTGATCGACCTGGTTCGGAAGGGTCAGGGCGTGCTGAACGTGTTGCCGCTGGCCGGGATCAAGGACGAGGTCGACGCCAAGATCATCGAGCTGCAGCCGGCTGCGGTTGAGCAGGGAGTGCTCGAAGAGGTCGATGCCGGCCAGGCCGCCGTCGACACCGCCCAGACCGGTCTGGGCTGACCGGCACCGCCGGTTGGCTGCCGCTCAGTGGGCGGCGTCGCCGTTGTGGCCGGCCTTCGGCGCCGGTTGGACCCACATCTGGGCCCGGTTCTTTCCGGCCGCCTTCGCCCGGTACAGGGCCTGATCGGCCCGTTCGAACGTCTCGTCGACCGCCACCGCACCCTCGTGGAGGGCGACGCCGGCGCTGATCGTCGTCGACCGGCCGGAGTTGGCCCAGCCCCGGAGGATCCGCTGGGCCACCGCCACCGGGTCGGCGAAGGCCCGGCGAGCCACCACCAGGAACTCATCGCCGCCGAGGCGGGCCGAGGTGTCTGAGTCCCGGAGGCAGTGCCGGAGGTGGTTGCTCAGATCCTGGAGGACCTGATCGCCGGCGGCGTGACCGAGGGTGTCGTTCACCGCCTTGAATCCGTCCAGATCCAGCAGGATGAGGGCGTCGCCGTCCTCCATGGAGTTCAGCAGCGCATCGGCATGGCGGCGGTTGCCGATCCCGGTGAGCTCGTCCCTGGTGGTCGCCCGCTCCAGCTTGTTGATCTCGAACAGGTGCTCGATGGCGATTCCGACCTGGGTCCCGAACAGGCGGGCCAGGTCGAGGGTGAAGCTCGGATCCTCCTCCGCAACCGGGTGGACGACGACCGCCCCGGCCGGGACATCGGTTGCCGGGAGCGGCAGGACCAGCAGGGTCTCATTGACGTTCGGTACCAGGCGGGGCTCGTCTCCACCGATCGTGTCGACGACCAGCTCGGCGGTGCCGGGATCCGGCTCCTCGGTGCTCGATGGGCCGAGGGTGACCGGGATCAGGCCGCCGACCGTGTCCCGAAGGACGACGGTTGCCCGCTCGACTTCGAAGATCTCCAACGCCGCCAGGGCGACCTCCTCGGCCGCCTCCTCGAGCGATGACGGTCTGCGGAATCGGCGAAGCACATCCTCCAGCCTGGCCAGGCGCTCGGAGCGGGATGAGAACCGGTTCTGGGTCCGGAGGCTGCGATCGACCAGCCCGGACACCAGCTCGCCGAGCCCGGCCGCGACCGGGACCCCGATCAGGGCGAGGGCCAGGTCGACCTGGAACGGCTCGAGACGGTTGGCCAGGAACATCACGGCGATGACGAACGGGCTGAACATCAGCGCCGCCCCCGGCGGGAGGACGAACCCGACGTAGGCCAGGATCAGGACCGAGGCGGCAGCGAGGCCGATGATCGCATGGGAGGTGTTGGCGGTGTCGGCCAGGAACAGTGCGGCCACGATGGCGCCGAGGGTCAGCACGGCCGGGGCCAGGCGAAGCACCACCCGGGCGGTATTCCAGCCGAAGAAGCCGAAATAGACGGCGGCCAGGGCCAGGGCCAGGGCGAGATAGAGGATCGAGGGACCGCGGTCGCGCGATTCGCGGGCCCCGTAGTCGAGTACCGCCAGCAGCGCAGCACCGCCCAGGAGCGCGCCCGCCGCCATTCGGTATCTCTCACGCCAAAGCACGGTGCTCAGTACCTCGCTACGGAATCTTGATCGGTGGCATCGCGGAACTGCCCCGACGTTCGACCACAGGCCGTGTCATCAACAATACCCTACGTGACTATGGCGTGGGGCGCTTCCGGATGGAATGTTCGTCACGTCGATGCCCCCGATCCCGGTCCGTGATCGCCGGTCAGCGAACCGGCGTGCCCGCCATCGTTGAACAGCCTGAGCGTCCACGCGGCCGGGTCGTCCCCCGGTTGGTCGATCACGAGGTGCGAGATCGAGGTGTGCCTGGCCCCGAAGAAGTCCATGGCCCCGACCCCCATCGCCCAACCGACCACGGCGGAGATGACCCCGCCGTGGCAGAAGGCCGCAACCAGCTCATCGGGATGAGCCGCGGCCATTCGACGGACGACCCCAACCGTCCGGTCCGTCAGCTGCTGGTTCGTCTCCGCCCCTGGGATCTCGCCCCACTCCCGGTTGGCTCGCATCCGGACCGCCGCTGGGTGACCATCGGCTGCCATCTGCCGGAACCGCCCGCCCTCACCTTCGCCGAGGAACACCTCCCGGAGATCCGGCTCGACCACCGGCGAGATACCGAGCGCGCCGGCCAGCGGCGCGGCCGTCTGATGGGTCCGGGTCAGGCTGGAGACATAGATGGCGGCGATCGGCTCGGCCGCCAGCCTGGCGCCGACCCGGGTGGCCTGGTACTGCCCGAGCTGGGTGAGGTGTGGGTCCCCATGCCCGTCGACCAGCGGGAACGGCGTCGCCGGGTCGAACGGCTGGGACTGGCCGTGGCGAATCAGGAGCACCTGACCCGCCCTGGGGGTCGGTTCGTAGAACTTCTGGGGGTAGGACCCGCCGCCCGCCCCCTCGCTCGGCGTGTTCGAGGACATGGTTCGACCCTATCCCGGCTGCGGGATCGGTCCCCGTCGATCGACCCAACCGGGGCCCCGGTCCCTAGGCTGACGGCATGTCGACCGACGCCGATGCCCCGACCCCACCGATCGCCCGCCGCGACCCGGTCGAGACCACGCTGTGGGGTGAGACCCTGGTCGACCCGTACCGGTGGCTCCAGGATCGGGAGGCCACCCAGGTCCGGGACCACCTCGAGGCCGAGAACCGCTACACCGAGGTGGTGTTGGCCCCGGTCGCCGATCTGCGGGAGGCGCTGTTCGAGGAGATCAAGGGCCGGATCAAGGAAACCGACCTGTCGGTGCCGGTGACGAAGAACGGCTGGTCCTACTACTCCCGGACCAGTGAGGGGTCGCAGTACCCGCTGCATTGCCGCAGACCGGCGGGTGCCAGTGGTGTGCTCGATGAGAACACAGCGGCCCCCGACGAGATGGTCCTGCTCGATGAGAACGCCGAAGCGGGCGACGCCGGGTTCTTCGACATCGGCCTGTTCGAGGTGTCGCCAGATCATCGGTACCTCCTCTGGGGTGCCGATCGGACCGGCGACGAGCGGTTCTCCGCCGTCGTCCGGGATCTGGAGACCGGTGAGGATCTGGACGACGGGTTGGCAGACCTCAGCTACGGCTCGGCTTGGGCGACCGACAACCGGACGTTCTTCTACGTCCGGCCCGATGACGCCAACCGGCCGTTCGAGATCTGGCGCCATGTCGTCGGTACCCCGGTCGAGGAGGACGTGCTGGTCCATCGGGAGGAGGACGAGCGGTTCTGGGTCGGCGTCGGCCGGGACAAGGACGACCGGTTCATCCACATCGGTTGCTCGTCCAAGGTCACCGATGAGGTCAGGGTCGTTCCCGCCGACCGGCCGACCGAGGCGCCGCGTCTGCTGGCCGAGCGCAGGCAGGGCGTCGAGTACAGCCCGGTCCACCACGGGGACCGGTTCGTGATCCTCACCAACGACGGGGCCGAGAACTTCCGGGTGATGACCGCCCCGGATGATGACGCACGCCCCGAGCTCTGGACCGAACTGGTCCCGGCCTCGGACTCGGTGACCATTGCCGACATCGACGTCTCATCCCATTTCCTGGTCCTGTTCGAACGGACCGAGGGCACCACCAGGATCCGGCTCCGGTCCTGGGCCGATGGCACCGAATCGATCGTCGACCAGCCCGAGGCGGTGTCGACCGCCTGGCCCGGCGCCAACCCGGAGTACGACGCATCGACGCTGCGCTACGGCTACAGCTCGATGGTCACGCCGCCGTCGGTGTTCCTGCTGGACACGGTCACCGGGGAGCGGGAGCTGCTCAAGCAGCAGGAGGTGCTCGGGGATTTCGACCCGGCCCGCTACGACTCGGCCCGGGCCTGGGCCACCTCACCGGACGGCACCCAGGTACCGATCTCGATGGTCTGGCACCGGGAGCGCCGGACCGGAGGCGGCCCGTGCCTCCTCTACGCCTACGGGGCCTACGAGGCCTCGATGGACCCGACGTTCTCCTCGGTCCGGTTGTCGCTGCTCGACCGGGGCTTCACCTTCGCCATCGTCCATGCCAGGGGCGGCGGTGAGATGGGCCGCCAGTGGTATCTGGACGGCAAGTTCGAGCGGAAGCAGAACACCTTCACCGATGTGATCGCCGCCGCCCGCCACCTGATCGCCGAGGGGGTGACCACCACCGACGGCCTCGTCCTGCGGGGCGGCTCCGCCGGCGGCCTCATGGCCGGGGCCGTGCTCAACCAGGCGCCCGAGCTGTTCCGGGCCGTCGTCGCCCAGGTCCCGTTCGCCGACGCCCTCAACACGATCCTTGATCCGACCCAGCCCCTGAC
>JBCCFN010000240.1:0-8444 GCA_039029715.1 Actinomycetota bacterium
GGGGCGTGGGCGCGGGCCCGCGGTCACGGGGGGCCCGGCTCGATCGCCTCCAGGTAGTCGACCAACCGACTGGCCACCTCGAATGGCAGCTCCGGGTCCTCGAGGTCGACGTCGAGCCAGGCCTCGGACACCCGCCGCCAGTTCTCGGCACCGAAGAACGGACCGACCTCGGCGTCTGTGCCGAGGATCTTCCGCCAGGTCGTCTCGGTGGCCAGCACACCATCGATCGAGGCGACGTTCCGCTCGGTGTCCCGGTGCTCGGCGTGGAATCCGACCTCGAGCGCCGTGCCGTCCGCCCCATCGACGTGCCGGCGGGCCAGGAGCTGGGCCTCGTAGTGCTCCCGGGGTGGCTTGGCGGTGTCGAACCAGACCTTGATCCCCCGGCGATGGGTCGACAGCCTGAGCTCGCCGAGCTCCACCGGCGTCAGCGACCGGACCACGTCCGCCACCTGCTCGAAGAGGGGGAGCTCCACCCGCCCAGTGTAGGAAGGCTCGCTCGGCTCAGGGCCGGGGGGTCACGGTCACCACGTTGACCGGCCGGAACTCGCCCTCGCTGGCCGTGACGTAGCGGATCGAGCCGTCGGGTCCCGGCGGCAGGAACGCAAGCGACTCGCCCTGGCCTTCCCGGGCCGTGCCGGTCTCACAGGGCTCGGTGGTCGACAGGATCTCGGCCACCGAGGTCCCATCCGGCCGGTCGAACAGCAGGACCGTGCCGTAGGTCCGGACCGCGACCGTCGCCCCGTCGGTCGAGATGTCTGCCGCGGTCACCGCTCCGGGGAACAGCAGGGCCGACGCGGTCAGCTCCGAGACCTCGTCCGGGATCCGAGCCGCGTCGACCGCGCCGGCCAGCCGTGCTGCGGCCTCGATCACGACCAGCTCGCCGCCGGGCTCGGTTCCGCCGGCCGCCCCCGACAGGTCCGGCGGCTCGATCTCGTAGATTCGGGTCAGGTCCTCCTCGAGGTCCTTGTCGAGGATCAGCAGCGCGCCGGTCACCGGGTCGACCAGGAACGCCTCGGCGTCCCGAGGACCGCTCGGGTAGGTCACATCGATGCGGGCCACCGCCGCTGCGGTGCTGTCTCCGGCGTCCGGATCCGGTTCATCGACGACCCAGATCGTGACCCGCTCCCGCCGGCTCCCGTTGTCCCCGATGTCGGCCAGGTAGACCAGGCCGTCATGGATCGCCAGATCCTCGACGTCCGCTGCATCCACCGGATCGCCGCTGGGGTCGACCACCGAGAAGAACCCGAGGTCGGCCCCGTCGAGGCCGAGGCCGTGGAGTGCGGTTGGATGGCCGGAGTCATTGGTCGCCCACACCAGCCCGTCGGACCGCCCGCTCGAGGCCGCCAGACCCGAGGTCTCCACCAGCTGGTCGGACACGATCCGGCCGTCGCTGGCAACCGTGACCTCGGCGCACGGCGGTGCCGGCTCGGGTTCGGTGGTCGTCGTCGACTCCGCCGTGGTGCTCGACGATGTCACCGTCGAGGTCGTCGATGGGACCGTGACGGTCACCTGGGGCTCGGTGGCCGTTGCCGCCTCCTCGCCACCGCTCGCGTCGGAACAGCCGCCGGCAACGAGCGCAACGACGGTGGCGACGACGGCAACGGCCGGACGGAGGGGGCGAGTGGTGGCGTGAGCGATGGCTGGGCCCGATCTCGGGGCGGTACCGGGGGCGATGCACCGACCGTAGCGGCCGGGCCGGTCCATCTGGCGACGGGCCCCGGCGGTGGGCCACACTTGGCGCCGGCGGGCCCGGCGAAGGGGCCGCCGTCGATCGAGGGGGAGCGCGCTCGTGGAACTGTCAGACACCGTGGTCGTGATCACCGGGGCCGGGTCCGGGATTGGCCGCTCGCTGGCCCACAGCTTCGCCGTCGCCGGGTCCCGGGCCGTCGTCTGCGCCGATCTCGACGCCGCCGGCGCCGAGGGCACGGTGGCCGAGCTGGCCGAGGCCCACCCGGGCGTGGCCGCTGATGCGATCACCGTCGACGTCGGCGACGAGCGTGCGGTCGAGCGGCTGGCGACCGAGACCCTCGAGCGTCACGGTTCGCTGGATGTGTTCGTGTCGAACGCCGGCTACGGCCTCCAGGGCGGCATCGAGCTGCCGACCGACGAGTGGGCGGCCATGATGAACGTCCACACCTGGGCCCACCTGGCGGCGGCCCGGGCCGTGATCCCCGGCATGATCGAGCGGGGCGGCGGCTACCTGCTCAACACCGCATCGGCGGCCGGCCTGTTGACCCAGATGGACTCCGGCCCCTATGCGGTGTCGAAGCACGCGGCCGTCGCGCTGGCCGAGTGGCTGTCGATCACCTACGGCGACCGGGGGATCGGGGTGTCGGTGCTGTGCCCCCAGGCGGTCCGGACCAACATCATCGCCTCGGCCCGGAAGCGGCGGGGCGGCGTCGACCGGCCGCAACGGGATCGGGACCGGGACCCGGCCGACCGCCAGCCCCGCGGTCGCCAGGCCGCCGGCGACGGGGTCCTGGAGCCGGACGAGGTGGCCGAGGACTGCATCGACGCCATCCGCAACGAACGGTTCCTGGTGTTGCCCCATCCCGAGGTCGCCACCTACTTCCAGCGCAAGGCCGGCGACTACGACCGCTGGCTCAACGGGATGCGGCGATTTCGCCGGAAGCTGGTCGGCGACGCCTGATCGTCCCCGCCGCCTTGGCCAGGCTCAGAAGTCGGTGACGTCGCCCCGCTGGCGCTCGAACACATGGGGATACGGGCCCCGCCCGGCACCGCCGGTGTAGTCCCACTCCAGCGGCTCCTCGGACCGGTTCAGCTGGCGGTTGGCCCAGTCGGTGCCCCGGACCACGATGGCGATGACCGCCCCGAACACGAAGCCGCCGACGTGGGCCATCCAGGCGATCCCGCTGTTGGTCCCGGTGAAGAACTGAGTCACGAACCAGATCCCGAGGAACCACTTGGCGGTGATGTCGCGGAGGAAGAAGAAGATCAGCGTCCGGACCGGCGCGTTCGGGAACCAGACCGCATAGGCCCCCATGATGGCGGCGATCGCCCCGGACGCCCCGACCACCGGGATCGTGCTCGACGGCTGGACCAGGAAGTGGGCGACGGTGGCGAAGACACCGCCGAAGACGTAGAACAGCAGGAAGTTGACGTGGCCGAGACGGTCCTCGATGTTGTTGCCGAAGATCCACAGGAACCACATGTTGCCGAGCAGGTGCATCAGGCTGCCGTGGAGGAACATCGAGGTCAGGACCCCGAGGTAGACGATCTTGTCCGGGAACAGCCCGGGTGCGTCGTCCGCTGCGCAGGCGGTCGTGTCGCCGTCGACGAAGGTCGCCTCGATCTCTTCCAGGCTGAGCGGCTCACCGGTGCGGAGCTCGCACGGGATGGCGGCGTATTCGAGGTTGAACGCCAGCGACTCACGCTGGTCGGCCACCGCATCCTGGGGTCCGAAGTAGGCGGCGATGCAGGCGACGATGATGATGATGGTCAGGAACGGGGTCCGGGTTGTCGGGTTCTCGTCCTTGAGCGGGAGCACGAGTCCCGAGCGTAGTCATGGTTGTCGATGTTGGCCCGTCCGGTCCGACCACCTGGGTCCGGCCGAGCTCGCTGTGCTATCCCGGTGCCATGACCGACACAGCATCGAACCAGCCGACCGGACGGGTGGCCCTGGTCACCGGCGGGGGTCGGGGCATCGGGCGGGGGATCGCCGTCGGGCTGGCCCAGGACGGCTTCGACGTGGCCATCACCTACCGCAAGAACGGCGAGGCGGCTGCGGAGACGGTGGCCGAGATCGAAGCCCTCGGCCGGGCCGCGGTCGCACTCCAGGGTGACGTGGCCCAGCCCGAGGACAACGCCCGCAACGTGGCCGAGGTGATCGAGCGGTTCGGCGGGTTTCAGGTCCTGGTCAGCAATGGCGGGATCGCCAGCCGGGGTCGGTCGGTGGTCGACACCGACCCCGAGGAGCTGTTGCGGGTGGTCTCGACCCATGCGCTCGGGCCCCATCACCTGTGCTCGGTCGCCGTGCCCCACCTGCGGACCCATGACCGGGCAGACGTGGTGGTGATCTCGTCGGTGGCGACCCTCGGCCACGGCGCAAACGGTGCGCCCTACAGCATGGGTAAGGCCGCGCTCGAGTCGCTGGCCCTGACCCTGGCCAAGGAGGAGCGGCCGCACGGGATCCGGGTCAACATCGTGGCCCCCGGGCTGGTCGAGACCGAGATGGGCCGGCGGCTGGTCAAGGGCGCGGCCGGGATCGACGACATCCGGACCCTGGACGAGCACATGCCGTTCGGCCGCGTCTGTCAACCGTCGGACATCGCCGATGCGGTCCGGTTCTTCGTGTCGGATCGGGCCGGCTACATCACCGGCGAGAAGCTCAACGTCTACGGGGGCGGCCAGGACTGGCGGTCCCGGTGAATCCACCGGGCGCCGCCGGCCCCGACCATCCGATCAGACGGCCACTCGTTTGCTGAACCCCGTCAGCCCTTCTCTTTCTCGTAGCGGGCGGTCGCCTCCTCGACGGCGACCATCTGCTTGTCCGCCAGGTCCGGCCGTGCCGCCTGCGCCCGGTCGGCGGCGCCGACCGTCGACTCGACCTGACCCTGGAAGTGGGGCATGACGTGGCGGGCGAACAGCTCGTAGCTCTTCTTGGTCGCCTGCGGGTTCGCCCAGTTGTGGGCCAGCGTCAGGTAGGCACCGAAGCCGCCGTTCGACTGCTCGACAAGCTCCTTGATCTGCTCCACCGCCTGGTCCGGCGTGCCGACGACGCCAAGCCCGTTGTTGACGAAGTCGACCATCTCGCCGAGGTTGCCGCCGTCGACCGCCATCTGGGGGAAGGCGGCGACGTTCTGGAAGTAGCGGAACCACTGCTCCATCCCGTAGGCGACGTCTCGCTTGGCCTCCTCCTCGGTCTCGGCCAGGTGCATGAGGCCGACGAGTCGCCACTTGGCCCGGTCGGCGGTCTTGCCGTAGGTGGCGGCGACCTCCTCCTGGATGGTCCAGTGGTGGGCCAGGACGTCCATGCCGACGGCCACGGTGGCGCCGAGCGACAGCACCCCGGCGCCATACTTACCGGCCAGCTTGGCCCCGGACGGTGACGCAACCGCCGCAACCGCAACGTCGAACAGCGGGTCGCTGTAGGGACGAAGGTGGAGCCGGGCATCGTTCAGGGTCAGCCGGTCGCTCTGATAGCTGATCGGCTTGTCCTCGGACAGGAGGTGCATGACGATCTCCATGTACTCCTCGAGCAATGGCCGCATCTGCGGTGGCTCGAGGCCGAGCATGGCGGCGTCGGTCGGTAGGGCCCCGGGGCCGACACCGAACATCACCCGACCGCGGGTCAGGTGGTCGAGCAGGACCATCCGCTCCGCCACCCACAACGGGTTGTGGTACGGCAGCGACACCACGCCGGTTCCCAACTTGATGTGTCGGGTCCGGGCGGCGGCGGACGCAATGAAGATCTCGGGCGAGGCGATGATCTCGCTCCCGGCCGAGTGGTGTTCGCCGATCCAGGCCTCGTCGAACCCGAGTCGATCCATGTGTTCGATCAACTCGAGGTTCCACTCCAACGACAGTGTCGGGTTGTGGTCCGGCGGGTGGAAGGGAGCGATGAAGCTCCCGAAGCGCATGCGCATGGTGATCCCCCTGATCTCCCGCCCGAGCGGTCGTGCCCGGAGGCGGTCTCCCGATCATCGGTCATCGGCCCGGCCGGCGCAAGACGGCTCAGCTACGCTTCGACCATGACCGAGCCGCTCCGTATTGCGAACGCCAGTGGCTACTGGGGGGATGACCTGACCGCGCTTCGGCGGCAGCTGACCGGCGGACCGGTCGACGTCGTGACCCTGGACTTCCTGGCCGAGATCACCATGTCGATCCTCCAGAAGCAGGTCCAGCGGAACCCGGACACCGGCTATGCGGTCGACTTCGTCGACCAGCTGGACGACGTGCTGGAGCAGGCGATGGCCGACGGGGTGATCATCATCTCAAACGCCGGCGGGGTCAGGCCGGTGGCCTGCGGCGAGGCGATCCTGGCCCGGGCCGCCGCCCGGGGATTGGATCCCCGGGTCGGGGTGGTGGCCGGTGACGACCTGCTGACCGTGCTCGGCCAGTGGCACGCCGACGGGGTCGAGATGGCCAACATGGACGACGGCCGGCCGTTCACCGAGATCGCCGACCGGGTCACCAGCGCCAACGCCTACTTCGGTTCGGCGCCGGTGGTGCGGGCGCTGGCCGAGGGGGCCCAGTTCATCGTCACCGGTCGGGTCACCGACACCGGGATCACGCTGGCGCCGATGATCCACCACTTCGGTTGGGCCGCCGACGACTGGGATCGGCTGGCCGCCGGCATCATCGCCGGCCACATCCTGGAGTGCGGGGCCCAGAGCACCGGCGGCAACTTCACCGACTGGCGGTCGGTGCCGTCGTTCGACCAGATCGGCTATCCGATCGTCGAGATGGACGAGGACGGCAGCTTCGTCGTCACCAAGCACCCCGGGACCGGCGGCATGGTGACGGTGGCGACGGTCACCGAGCAGCTGGTCTACGAGATGGGGGATCCCGCCGCCTACCTGACCCCGGACGTGGTGGTCGACTTCGGCTCGATCCAGCTGGCGGACGACGGCCCAGACCGGGTTCGGGTGTCCGGTATCCGCGGCGCAGCGCCGACCGACCTGCTCAAGGTGTCGATGAGCTACCAGGACGGCTACAAGGCGTCCGGCGGTGTCATCGTCTCCGGCCCGGACGCCCGGGCCAAGGCCGAGACCTTCGGCGACATCCTCTGGGGTCGCCTGCCGGCGTTCGAGGCCACGCTGAACGAGTACGTCGGCGCCGATTCGACGTGGGGGCCGCTGTCACCGAGCGGTGAGTCCACCGAGGTCATGGCCCGATTCGGTGTGCGAGACCAGGACCGAGCCAAGATCCGGGAGTTCGCCAAGATGGTCCCGGCTCTGGTGCTGTCCGGTCCTCCCGGGGTCGGGGTCATCGGCGGCCGTCCGCCGGTCCAGGACGTCATGGCCTACTGGCCGTGTCTGATTCCCCGCAGCCGTTGTGCCGGCGAAGTGACGGTCTTCGGCGGCGGTGAGCGGGTCGAGGCGACCGTGCCGTTCGAGGGGCCGACCGGCCCCGGCCGGGTCGATGCTGCGGCGGCGCCTGCGACGGCTGTAGAAGTCGCCCTGTCGGGGGAGACGGTGACCATGAAGCTCCGGGACCTGGCCCACGGCCGGTCCGGTGACAAGGGCGATACCTGCAACATCGGGATCATCGCCCGGCACACGGATCTTTATCCGTGGCTGGTCCAGTACCTCACCGCCGAGCGTGTCGAGAAGGCCTTTACCGGCATCGCCTTCGGCGGGGTCGAGCGGTTCGAGGTGCCGAACATCGATGCGGTGAACTTCCTGCTTCATCAGTGCCTCGGCGGTGGCGGCACGCTCAGCCTCCATATCGATGCCCAGGGCAAGACCTACAGCCATGCGTTGCTGAACCTCGACGTCGAGATCGACCGCAACCTAGCGGCGCTGGTGGACGGGGCGGTCCACTAGGCGGTCCAGAGCCAGGCGGTGTTGGCCCACGGGGCCCGGAGCGGATCATCGGGCCCCCACCACGGGTAGCGGCGGCGATCCGGTGGCGTCACCGGCAGTTCGTTTCCCTGGGTCGATGCGGTCATCCAGGCCCGGCAACGCCGAGCGAAGGTCCGGATACGACGAGCGGTCGATGCGGGCGCCCGGCCGTACCGATAGACGCCCCGTCGAACCCGCACCACCCGACCCCTGGCCACCTCCCATCGGAGTGCATCGGAGATGACCTTCGATCGGCGTCCCGTGACTGGATAGCCGGCCTCACCGACGGCCACCACCATCTCGGCGACCGTCATCGTGCCCCGGGTGCGAATCAGGTCCACCACCACGAATCGCAGGGCCCGGCCGTACAGCCTCGGCATCGGTTCCTCTTCGCCGTCCCCCATCGCTGTTCGCTCCTTCTCTTTCCGCCTGACCCCGACCGTACGGGCAGGCTCTGACACTCAACCGGCCGCCGCCCGGCTCAACGATTCGTGCACCTGCGCAAGAGTTCTGGGTTCGCATTGAAGCGACAACCGTGGGCGGTCGGTTGGGCTGGGTCGTCGTTGTGTGGGTGGGGTCGCGTCAGAGCGACAGTGTCTGCTGGTTCGGTGGGGGTGTGGTCGTCGTTGTGTGTGTGTGTGTGGGGGGGTCGCGTCAGAGCGACAACGTCGGGTGGTTCGGTTGGGGGTGTGGTCGTGATTGTGTGGGCGGGTTCGCGTTGGAGCGACAGTGTCGGGTGGTTCGGCGATCGGCTGCGGTCCCTCTCTCGGCCCGGCTGGCGGTCGGCGTCCAAGCTCGTCCGCAACCTTCTGTCGCTGTGATGCGAGCGGCGGGACTGGGCCCGGTGGGGTTGTCGCTGTGATGCGAGCGGCGGGACCGGGCGCGGTGGGGTTGTCGCTGTGATGCGAGCGGCGGGAC